>JBCAXQ010000197.1:0-5782 GCA_038534015.1 Pseudomonadota bacterium
CGCAACCTCGATATAGTCGCGGCCATCTGCCAGCGTCACACCATCTTCCAGCGGGTATTTGAAATGCCAGAAATGCCCCGGGATCGTCTGCTGTTCGACCTCCAGATCGGAGATCGCGGTCTTCAGCTTCGGGTCCCAATTCACCAGCCGCTTATCGCGGTAGATCAGTCCGTCATTGTAGAGATCGACGAACACCTTGAGCACCGCCTTGCTGAAGTGCTCGTCCATCGTGAACAGCTCGCGTGACCAATCCATCGAACAGCCGAGCCGGCGCAATTGCTTGGTGATTGCGCCGCCGCTTGTCGCCTTCCATTCCCACACCTTGTCGACGAATTCCTCGCGCGAATAATTGGTGCGCTTGTCCTGGCGCTCTTCAAGCTGGCGCTCGACCACCATCTGCGTCGCGATACCCGCATGGTCCATGCCGACGACCCACAGCGCATCCTTGCCGCGCAGCCGCTCATACCGGATCACGATATCCTGCAGCGTGTTGTCGAGCGCGTGGCCGATATGCAGCGAACCGGTGACGTTTGGCGGCGGGTTCACAATGGTGAACGGCTCCGCATCCGGGCGCTCGGGCCGGAAGCAGCCTTTCTCTTCCCAATGCTGATACCATCGCGCCTCGATCTCGGCGGGGTTGAAGGTGGTTGGCAGTGTTTCGCTCATCAATTTCTTCAGTCTTCAAGTCGGCTTCGGGTGGACTGCCCTAAAGTAGCGAAGCGGTAGGGCAACAAAAACGTGGAGGGCGTGGGCGGGTCGGCCCCGCAAAAGAAAACTCCATTGCCAACCCTTCGGGTGTAGCGCAACAACTGTCACACGATACTTGTGATGCGCTGAATTTGCCCGCATAGCCTGAACGCATGGACGGCGCGGCGCAGTTTTCCCTGGAGAATGATGCGGATGGGCGCAGCCGGATAGCCTTTTCCGGACCGCTGTTGGTTTCGACAATCGGTGCGATTGATCATGAACTGGATGCGGTGGATGAGCCGCTCGGCGTGATTGATTTGTCCGCTGTGGAGGAGATCGACACGGTCGGCGCATGGATCGCGTGCCGTCTTGCTGCCAAGAATGAAGCGGAGATCATAGGAGCGAGCCGACAGGCACAGCGCCTGCTTGATGCGGTCGAAAGCGCGGGCAGCGATGCAGAATTGGTCCCCCCGCGAGCTCCAGTGTGGAAACGGGTGCCTGTCGCTGTCGGCGAACAGGTATTCAATACCATGCATGGCATATACGGCGTGCTGGGTTTCTTCGGACAAATCCTGATCGCGTTTGGGGGGCTGATCCGTCACCCATCGCGCTTCCCGATGAAGGCGCTGGTGCGACAAATGGAGCTTGTCGGGGTCGCTGCTTTGCCGATCATTGGCTTGATGAGCTTTCTGATCGGGATTGTGATCGCGCAGCAGGGTGCGGTGCAGCTCGAACAATTCGGCGCCGAAGCACTGACGATCAATCTCGTCGGACGGCTGACGCTCAGAGAACTTGGCGTGTTAATGACGGCGATCATGGTCGCCGGACGATCGGGCAGTGCTTTCGCGGCTCAGATCGGGACAATGAAACTGACCGAAGAGGTCGATGCGATGCGCACAATCGGGATTTCTCCGATTGAAAAACTGGTGATCCCGCGCATCCTCGCCTGCACATTCATGATGGTGCTGCTTGGCTTTTACGCTTCAATGGTGGCGATCATCGGTGGCGCCGTGGTGGGCCAGTTCGCGCTCGGCATTCCGTTTTTCACATTTCTTGAGCGGATCCAGGAAGTGGTGCCGACCCATGATCTGTGGGTTGGGCTCATAAAGGCCCCGGTCTTCGGTCTGATCGTAGGCCTCGCCGGCTGCTACCACGGTATGCAGGTCCGCGGTAACTCGGAAGAGGTGGGGCTGCGCACCACGATGGCCGTGGTCTCGGCAATATTCGCGGTCATCGTGCTCGATGCATTCTTTGCGGTTTTCTTCACTGAAGTGGGATGGGGCTGAGCGGTGGCGGAAGAACGCAAACGTTTCAGCGATGACCCGCCGATAGTGATCGACGGATTGGTCAATCGGTTCGGTGATTTCACGGTGCATGAGGACCTCGATCTAACTGTGCGGCAGGGTGAAATTCTGGGCGTGGTGGGCGGCTCTGGCAGCGGTAAATCGGTGCTGATGCGGTCGATCATCGGCCTGCAAATACCGAATGCCGGACATATCGAAGTGCTGGGGCGCAACATTACCGGCATCGATCCGGACCAGAATATCGGCGTGCGGTGCCGCTGGGGCGTGCTGTTTCAGGGCGGGGCGCTCTTTTCTACGCTGACCGTGGGTGAAAACGTCGAGGTGCCGCTCAAACAGTTTTATCCCGAGATTGATGACGAATTGCGCAAGGAGATCGCGCGCTACAAGGTCCTGCTCTCCGGCCTGCCGGAAGAGGCGATTGCCAAATACCCGTCCGAGCTTTCGGGCGGGATGAAAAAGCGCGCCGGTCTTGCTCGTGCGCTCGCCCTCGATCCTGAATTGCTGTTCCTTGATGAACCGACTGCGGGTCTAGATCCCATTGGCGCTGCCAAGTTTGACCAGCAGACCAAGGAACTAAAGGAAACGCTGGGCCTTACGGTGTTCCTGATTACCCACGACCTCGATACGCTTTATGAGATTTGCGACCGGGTTGCGGTTATTGCGGACAAGAAAGTGATCGCAGTTGGAACGATTCCCGAGCTGCTGCAAACCGATCACCCCTGGATTGATGAGTATTTCAACGGCCCGCGTGGCCGTGCGGCGCAAGCATCACATCTGCGATCGAATGAGGGCGCCCATGGATAAGTCGATGGACAAGCGCGCTGTCAGGTGGGCATAGGGTAAGACGATGGAAACGCGGGCCAATCACCTTTGGGTAGGCGCAGTGACGCTGGTTTTGCTGGCTTTGCTGGCTGCTTTCATCATCTGGATCGCCCGGCTGGGCCAGGGCGTGCAGAACGAATACGACATCTTTTTCAAACAGTCGGTTTCGGGGCTGGCCAATGGCAGCCAGGTCTCTTTTGCAGGTGTTCCCGTGGGGCAGGTGCGCGAGATTGCGCTGTCGGATGATGATCCGGAGTTTGTTCGCGTTCGAGTGCGGGTGAAAGAGGATGTGCCTGTTCTGGTCGGTACCACCGCCACGATCCAGGCCAGCTTCACCGGGGTTTCCACCATCCTTCTGGATGGCGCGCGCAAAGATGCCCCGGCCATCACATGCGAAACGACGGCTTGCCCCGAAGGCGCGCCGATCATCCCGCCGGGCACGGGTGGGCTCGGGGAACTGGTAGCAAACGCGCCGCTTCTGCTTGAACGGCTGGCGACGCTGACTGAGCAGTTGAACACGATCCTCGGGCCGGAAAACCAGGCCGAGATTGAAGGCATTCTGCGCAACACCAATCGCTTAACCGGTGAACTCGCGCGCGCGGCACCACAATTGGACGGTACTTTCTCTGAATTGCAGATCGCGCTGAGGGAGGCGGGCGAAGCGCTCGACGCTTTCGAGAAAGTGACGCTTTCAACCGACAACATTCTCAACACCGAAGGGCCCGCGCTGGCGCAGGAGCTGCGCGGAACGCTTTCGTCCGCCAATGACGCCGCGGCCGCGCTGGCGCGGACGCTCGATGACACGCGCCCTGCCGCGCGGCAATTGCGCGAAAGCACAATTCCGGCCGCCGAAGCGACTTTGCAGGATTTGCGCGCCACCAGCCGCGCATTGCGCAACGTTACCGAGAAACTCGACAATCAGGGCATTGGGCCGCTGCTCGAAGGGCAGACCCTGCCGGATTATGAGCCGGAATAGGGGGATCGCCATGAAACGAACTCTTGCCCACGCGACCCGAATTGCATTGCTTGTTCCAGCTTTGGCGCTTGGTGGGTGCCTGAGCCTCGGAGCCGAGCCGCCAGCAAGTCTGCTTACCTTAACTCCTTCGGCGACGGCTGAGGCAGGTCAGGGCACTCAAGTTACCAATGCCAATGCAGTCTGGATATTCACGCCGGAAACACCTGCGAAACTTGATGTGCTGCGCGTGCCCGTACAGGTCAGCGACACGGAGATTGCTTACCTTCAGGATGCATTCTGGGTAGAAAAACCGGCGCGCCTGTTTCGTCGTTTGATGGGCGAAGCCGTGCGCGCCAAAGGTGGCAATCTCGTCCTAGACAGCGACAACACGCCGCTCGTTGCCGATCGGGTTCTGCGCGGAACGATCCGTGAATTCGGATATGACGCTTCGAGCAACTCGGTTGTTGTGCAGTTCGATGCCATCCGCTCGGTAGCGGTTGGGGAGGGCCAAGACGCCACCGAACAAATCGAAACGCGCCGTTTTGAAATGCGCGAAAGTGGAATCTTGCCCGAAGCTGCGGACGTAGGCCCCGCGCTTAACCGCGCGGCGAATGAGGTAGCCGATCAGGTCGCGCAGTGGGTCCTGGAATAGGGCGTCTAATCTCGCGCAAGCGCCACAAATTCACTTGCTTTGATGAATGAAGACCGGCGCCGCTCGCGGCGTTGTTCCGCCTCCTCGTCACGGCCCCAAAGATCGGCCTGCCATTCCTCTTCCAGGCTGGCTGCATCCCAAAGCTCTGTCGTGTTGCTGTTTGGCTTGATTGCCAGCAGCGCGATGGTGAGCGATGCGCTAAGTGAAGCGAGGCTTTCCAGCCCTGTAAGCGCGAAAGCGCTTTGCTCTTCAAGCCGCTCATGCAGACGCCTGAGCACGTCTATTTCCTGAGGACGGTGAATGATCCCGCTGATCCGGGTGAATGTCGCGCCAAGCTCCGCTTCGAAACCGCTCAGCAGCGGCTCCCACACCTCCTGTTGCCGGGCATAAAGCGGCTCATCAGGGTCCGCGCGATAACAAAGCGTGTCCGTTTCCCCATATGCCAGAAGCTTGGTGATCAAGGCTCCGCGATCGAAACTGACAATGTCGATGGCATAATCGGCCATATCGCGAAAAATGAACCGCGTCGGATCGATTGTCTCGCCCTGATCTGCCCATTCCCCGGCAAGCGCTTCCGCCAGCGACCGGGTCGGAACAGCTTGCGGGCTGCCCTTGACTGTCTTGGTTCCGCGCTCATCAAGCGTGACCTGCCACCCGCCCGTTTCCTGACGGACGGAAACCTGTTTGTAAAAGCGCTTCATTCTTGATCTTCGTGCGTTTTGCTCTTCCATCTCTTGGCAAGGAGATAGGGGCCAAAAAAGAAGCTCAGCATTCCGGCAATCGCCAGGACGACGCCGAGCGCGTAAGGTCCGTCGATCACGCTGCGCGCGACCGCAATGCCAAGCATTAAGACCAGCAGCGATCCAATGCGAACGCCACCCATAATGTAAAATCGCCGGATTGATTGCTGGTCGTCACTCACAGCAGCCGCTCCAGCTCATCCATATCCTTTGCGACGCCGTTCGCACCCGCTTCGATCAGTTCTGCTGGCTCGTGATAGCCCCAAGCCACTCCCACGGCACGGACGTTGGCTTCGCGCGCCATGGCCACATCAAAGGTGGTGTCGCCGATCATCACAGCCTTGTCGGGTGTGCTTCCGGCCTCGAACAGGGCCGCCTCGAGCATGGCGGGATGGGGCTTGGACGGATGTCGGTCTGCCGTCTGGAGCGAGACGAACAGGTCACGAATGTTGTGTGCTTCAAGTACGGCTTCCAGGCCGCGATCCGATTTGCCGGTGGCGACGGCAAGTTGCCACCCGGAATCCGTGAGACGGCGTAGCAGGTCGAGCATGCCAGCATAGAGCGGTTCGTGCAGCAGGCCTTCTTCGCGGCGTGCGAAATAACCGCTCTTGTAGAACTCCAC
>JBCAXQ010000198.1:0-5690 GCA_038534015.1 Pseudomonadota bacterium
GACACGGACGTGCTGGGCCCGCCGTTCCACGCTCCGCCAGAACTGTATCGCGATGTGAGCTTCCGCGAAGGTTTCGCGCATCTGGGGCGTATGGGCCTGACCTTTGACGCCTGGATCCTAGAACCGCAAATTCCCGATGTGATCGACCTTGCCCGCGCCTTCCCCAATCAACTGATCTGCCTTGACCATTGCGGCACGCCGTTGGGCATGGCGAGCTATACCGGCAAGCTGCACGAACGCTTCGACACTTGGCGGAGCAACATTCACGAATTGGCGAAGTGTGAGAACGTGGTGGTGAAGCTCGGCGGGTTGGCAATGCACAACTGCGCAATGCCTGAAGAAGGCCCCGCCACGGGAGTGGGATCGAAAACGCTTGCAGCACTATGGCGGCCCTACATCGAAACATGCATTGAAGCTTTCGGCCCCACCCGCGCGATGTTTGAAAGCAACTACCCCGTGGACCGCTGGGGTGCGACCTATCCGGTGCTGTGGAACGCGTTCAAGCGGCTGACCATCGGCGCAAGCGCGGATGAGAAAGCGACGCTCTACGCAGGAAATGCAGCACGTTTCTACGGGATCGAAGAATTGCTTCCATGACTTGACGCTACGGCAAAGCCGCACAGCGAGCCCTAGCACTTTCAGGTGCTCGACAGGGTTGGAACCGGCGCTATGCCACGAGCATTGATCGCCCATTCAGTTGGAGAATCTCATGTCACTGCCTGCTCCGTTTGATCGCATGCGCCTGCCGTTGATCGGCTCACCCCTGTTTATCGTGTCCGGTCCTGAACTGGTGATTGCGCAATGCAAGGCCGGGATCGTGGGTAGTTTCCCAGCGCTCAATGCCCGCCCGCAAGCCCTGCTCGACGAATGGTTGCACCAGATCACAGAGGAACTGGCCAAGCACAACCGCGAGCATCCGGATCGCCCGGCCGCGCCCTATGCCGTCAACCAGATCGTGCATAAGTCCAATGATCGCGTGATGGCCGATATGCAGACCTGCGAGAAGTGGCAGGTTCCCATGGTCATCACCTCACTGGGTGCTCGCGAAGAGATTTTCCAGGCCGTGCGCAATTGGGGCGGGATCACAATGCATGATGTGATCAACAATCGGTTTGCCAAAAAGGCGATCGAAAAAGGCGCAGATGGCCTGATCCCCGTTGCAGCGGGAGCCGGAGGGCATGCTGGCGCACTTTCGCCATTTGCGCTGATGCAGGAAATCCGTGAGTGGTTCGATGGCCTGGTCGCCCTGTCAGGCTCGATCGCGAATGGCTATTCGATCCTCGCCGCTCAGGCTATGGGCGCCGACTTTGGCTACTGCGGTAGCGCGTTTATCGCGACCGAAGAAGCCAATGCCGATCAGGCCTACAAACAAGGCATCGTCGACGGCAGTGCCGAAGGCATCGTCTACACCAACCTGTTCACCGGGGTGCATGGCAACTATCTGCGCTCCTCGATTGAGAAGGCCGGATTGGACCCGGACGACCTGCCGACAAGTGATCCATCCAAGATGAACTTCGGCTCTGGCGGCAACACCAAGGCCAAAGCATGGAAGGACATCTGGGGATCGGGCCAAGGCGTAGGCGCCGTCAAGTCGGTCGGCACCGTGGAAGATATGGTCGCGCGGATGGAACGGGAATATCACGAAGCGAAGGCTGCTTTGCTCGCGAAGACCGACTACGCATCGTGGCAAACTATGGCAGAGGCTGCAGAGTGACCAGCTGACGTCGCACCCCAAAGGCATTCGGCCATCGCATCCAGGTCGGTAAAATCAAATCCAGTGCCAAGCGGATCCTTTCGGTTCAGGATCATCCGGCGGCGTTCACTCAACAAGCGTTTGCGTAGCGCCGCCTGCAGCAACGAAAGACGCAGCAAGGCTTCTTCCAGAGCCGCTTCCGGCTTGCGCACGTTGACGCGAGACCATTGCTCCTCAATCCGCCCCACCCGCGCGATTACAACCTCATTGTAGCGTCGGTGCGGACCGCGATGCAGCGGCATACCAGTTCGGATTGTAGCCGCCTCCGTGGCTGGTAAAAGCAGGCCATTGGCCCGGAAATCGTGAAAGCCGACGATGCCCCGACCAATTGCACTGAACATCTGACCAAAGCAGTCCCGCTTAAGCAACTGTCTCGGCAACAAATGATGTCGTTGCAGACCGGGGTCATAGCCAGGTGCGCCTCGCTGATTAACTGACCGAAAGGATATACGGCGACGCGCCATAGCCAGGCCAACGCCCACCCCGGCTTTGATATTGCCCCCATTCGTCATCACCTATTCGCGCCAAACCCTCACAAATTTACGATTGCGGGAAGGCCTCAACACAAGCTGGGTATGATCAGGCGCGGTAATCCGCTCACTCTCGTCGATCCCACCGAGAAGGATCAGATGATTGATCAATCGGTTCCCCAAACGGGTCGCTGCAACTCTGTCATTCGAGATGGGAGCCTCAATTCGCAGCTCTTGACCTATCCAATATTCCAGTCCTTCGCTTTGGATCGCACCGTCTATCGTATCGCGAAACGCAGTCAGACCCAGAGCAGGAAATGGCCCACCTTCCAGCCATGCGGTTGAGACGGATTCGAAGTATTGCCGACCGATTGCGCTTCTGGCCGGACTCCATGCTATAGCGTTGACGTCTTTGAAATGGTGAGTCAGATCTCGCGCAAGGCCAATCATGCTGCGCATCACCGGCAAGGACTTTTCTGCCCCTTTCAAATGCTTCCCGAGGCTCAATCGCATGGCATCATGGCGAAATGCGGTTGGTATCTCTTGTAGGTCGAAGCGATGCTCGACCTCAGGCATTTCTTGGGCCGCTCCCGGTGCGATGCCGTGCAAGTCAAATGTCAGGCCATCGCGTACCAGTTCAACCCAGATATCAGCGGTCTCTGGAGGTTGCATGTCCGCATCTGCCGACGCCTTAATGTCATCGTCGTTTACAAGCTGCAGCTTCGGGCGTTCCAGGGGATCATGCGATACAGAAACAGCACGTTGGCCTTCGGTGAATTCACGCAGCGCAGCCCGGGTGGGCCGCTTGCCAATCGCAAACAGCAAATGCAGCCCCGGGGCATCCGCATGCTGCCTAACCTCGATTATTCCAGACCTTTCTTTCGTCCCGCCGCGAAAGCTGCAATTGTTCCGGACGATATTCTTGGCGCTTTTCTATGCCAGCGTCGAGTCCGGATTGGATCAAACCCCCCAGATTAGGTGACATGGCGTCTGGGCTATCAAAAGACCCCTAAATCAAGGCCTTCTGCCATTGCGTGCCCGAGATCCCTGCACTGATCGAGAATGCTGGCTGGCACCTCTTTCGGTGCCTCAATCTGTGACTTGGTTTGCGCGTCGAAATTCACAATCATCGGGTCTGCCACGCGTTTGAGACGCCATCCTGTAACGATCCGATCCAGTTGACGTTGTGCACCTTCGCCGTCCGAGCCAGCAGCGATGATCGACGCATAAGGTCGACCTTCGACTTGGTCGAGAACTGGGTAATAACAGCGATCAAACATCTCTTTCATGGCACCGCTCATGCTCGCTAGGTTTTCTGGACAGGCGAACAGGTATCCCTGGGCCGCCAACAAATCGCTTGGCTGGACCTGGGCCGCAAATAGCATTCTGGATCGCTCGCCTCCCCCCTCATTCGCCGCCCTCGCCATCGCCTCGCTTGCGCCAGTCCGGCTGTGCCAAGCAATCAGCAGCTGCGCATGGTGTTCATGTTCAGACATACCCTATGGTCTCGCGGTCAGCTGTCGATTGTCAATCTCTGCATCTGTTTCAACGAGAGAGTATCGTTTACATCATGCAGATGAACTCTCGAACTCTTTCCCATGTCCTGGGCGTTTCGTCGTCTATTTCAGGAAAATCCTGGTTGTGGCGCGGCGGCAATATGGAGATGGGGTCTCATGCTGACACCATCGCCGACGACATCCTTACACAATTGCTGCTGTCGCGCGGGGTCGAACGGTCGGATATCGCACGCCACGCGGAACCGACCATGCGCGATTTTTTGCCCGACCCGTCAGAATTTCGGGACATGGATGCGGCCGCAGAGCGAATTGTCCAGGCGGTGATAAGTCGGGAAACCGTGACCGTCTATGGCGATTATGACGTGGATGGAGCGACGAGCGCTGCTCTCTTGGTGCAACTGCTGCGCGATCTCGATCACGAAGCCGAATATTACATTCCTGACCGTTTGCTTGAGGGCTACGGGCCGAGCGGCGAAGCCCTCGTCAAACTGGCCGAAGCAGGTTCTAGCCTGATCGTTACTGTGGATTGCGGTGCCATGGCGTTTGAAGCGCTGGAGATGGCGCGCGATGCTGGCGTGGATGTGATCGTTGTTGATCACCACAAATGTGCCGCAGAGCTTCCACCAGCGACTGCTCTGGTGAATCCGAACCGCCTTGATGAGAGCGATCTAGCCGCGGCTCATGGTCATATGGCTGCGGTTGGCGTTGCATTCCTGCTCGCGATAGCAATCGTTCGGACGCTCCGGACGCAAGGATTCTTTGCCGACCGGAAAGAACCTGATCTCATGGCTCTTCTCGATCTGGTCGCTCTGGGGACAGTCGCCGATGTGGCCGCCCTTCATGGCATCAATCGAGCTTTCGTCTCTCAGGGCCTGAAGATATTGTCGCGGCGTGACCGAATTGGGATGTCTGCGCTGATAGACGCCAGTCGCCTGAAGCGAGCGCCCCAAGCCAGCGATCTCGGGTTTGCATTGGGACCAAGGATCAACGCTGGCGGCCGTATTGGTGAATCAACCCTGGGAGTGCGGCTACTCACAACGCGAGATCCTGAAGAAGCCCGTGAAATTGCCGAGCAGCTTTCCGTGCTGAATGAGGAAAGACGAGCGATCGAAGCCGAAGTTCAGGAACAGGCAGAAGCGCAAATAGCATCCCAGCACAACCATGCTGTCCAAGTCCTGTCAGGATCAGGCTGGCACCCAGGAGTGATCGGGATTGTTGCTGGCCGGATAAAGGAAAAGACTGGCAAACCCTCAATCGTTATCGCCACTGATGAAGCCTCAGGGATCGGAAAAGGTTCCGGGCGTTCGATCAGCGGCGTCGATCTGGGCGCCGCCATAATCGCTGCACGGGAGGAAGGACTATTGGTCGCTGGTGGCGGGCATGCCATGGCAGCAGGGCTGACAATCTCGAATGACCAGCTTCGACCTTTTAGCGAATTCCTGGATCAGCGACTGGCCAGGGATGTAGACCGCGCGCGAACCAACCAATCAATGCAGCTGGATCTGTCTTTGGCGCCGGGGGGCCTGACGCCGGAACTGGTCAACACGCTTGAGAAAGCGGGTCCATATGGCGTCGGATGGCCGGGGCCTCGTATTGCAGTCGGACCGGTGAGGCTGGTGAAAGCTGATATCGTTGGCAAAGATCACCTGAGGATTATTGCCGCCGGAGATGATGGCAGATCATTCAAAGGCATCGCATTCCGAGCAGCAGAGACAGAAATGGCGCAGACACTTCTTTATCGGTCAAAGGGTCGGCGCTTTCATCTCGCTGGCAGGGTCAAAATAGATGATTGGGGACCCAGGCCCGCAGCAGAATTGCATCTGGAAGATGCGGCATTTGCTGATTAAAAGAAAAAGGCATCTTTCCGCATTGCAGGGCTTGACCCGACCCTACCACCCCACTAGATGCGCGCTTCCGCAATCGAGCGTGGCCCCTTCGTCTAGCGGTTAG
>JBCAXQ010000199.1:0-5689 GCA_038534015.1 Pseudomonadota bacterium
ATGGCGGGTCATCGTTCCAGAAGACGTCCTCACTCGAATGCATGCTTTACGAGCCGAGAAGGCGCCGAATGAGACAGGCGGCTATCTCTACGGCGCAATCTGTGAACCTAACTCAGAAATCTACGTGTTGTTCGTTTCTGCCGAGCCGCTAGGAACAGTCGGCAGTCCAGCCCACTTGGCGCTTGGCCCATGCGGCAGGACAGGTCAGGAAAAAGCATTTCTCCGACGGACAGGACGCTGCTTGCCACCGATCGGCACGTGGCACTCTCACCCCAATGGCGCCCCAACAGCTTCGTCTAAGGACTGGAAGACTATCGAGGGTTTCCTCGACACAGATTCGACCCACGGCATTCCGACATTCATGCTCATTAGCGGCGCTCAAAGTGATCGCGCCTATGTGAAATCTCGTCGAATTTGATTGGCTCTGATCTCTAATTTGAATGAACTCTCCGCACACTTGCCGCGCGGGTTAGAATCCAGGTCGAATTATGACGAACGTGGCCACGCCTAGACGGCAAAAGACCAATGGCCGCTTTTGAGGTGTGACTAAGGGGCAGCTTGTGTCCGAGATTGGGGCGCTTTGCAGACATAGCGTTCTCGCGGAGGTTCCAAAAAACTGAAGCGAAGCCGGGAGAAAGGGGCACTACCTTAGCACGGTGTCAATCGTTGAAACAAACCAGCTTGTATGGCTTCTCCCATGCACTCCATGTCATAGGAGGCGCATACGATTGTAGAATTAACTCCCGTGGCATTTTCGCGCCAGACTTTGTGCAGCCCCGAGCCACTGATATCTCCCATCCCAATGTTTTTAGACGATCTCCTTCAGCGCTATTTCGCAACGCATGACCTGTCATCGGTGACCCCAGATGCTATGGCCTCTGGCATTGAGCGCTGCAGGGCGGATTTCGGACTGGAGCAGGATCGCGGCAAACGTTTCGCGCTATGGTCGTTTCTGCATATGCTGGGGGTGGCACCTCACCTCGATGTGGCGTTCGAAGACGAAGATGATCTCGAGGCCGCACGCGACTTCATGGACCTGCTAGCCGCATCGCAAAAGGCGGAAGAGAATTGACCCGATCGGTCAACGACAAACTCCCTCCATCTTGTGCCCGAAACCAATCCGGCTTTTGTCGCGAACAGTCCTGAACCAGCTCAGCTGACGCCGGCAACGCACGCTCGCTTCGGGCCGTGTTGGCAGCTGCGCTGCCTGCCCGCACCACCCTTTGCGATCGGCGTTTCCCTCCGGTCTTTCAGACCTCCGGTGCCGTCCTCCCATGACCTGTTTCTTTTGGATGTCCGCAAGCCGGAGATGGTCTCCGGTCAAGCGCAAAAGGAGCATCATCATGACCAACATCGCCATCATCACAGGCCGCCTCGCACGCGATCCGGAAACCCGTCAATCCAATGGTGGAACTAGCATCACCGCGATCACCGTCGTCACCGATCGCCCGGCCCGAAACGCCGAGGGCAAGACCTACAAAGATGAGAACGGATACACCGCCAAGGAAAGCGAGTTTCACCGTGTGACTTGCTTCAACGGCCTGTCCAAAACCGTTGCGGATCATTGCTCCAAAGGCCAGCTCGTTTCGGTTCAGGGCCGCATTCATTACACGCAGTGGGACGATGCCGATGGCGTCACCCGCTACGGCACCGAAATCCTCGCTGACAAGGTCGACTTCCTATCGCGCAGGAGGGGCTCAGGCGAAGACTGAGCGAGCTCAAATATTGCCAACTCTTGTGAGGCCTCGTCGCACTGCGACGGGGCCTTTTCCTTTGCAATCCGCGACCAGATTGAGCGCAATTCTGATTCTCTCGCTTTTGTCTTCGCCCGCAATCTTCGCCTGCTTCAAGCACCGGGACAGTTTGATAGCTGCTGATGGCTATTTGGTCCCCATTTCGGAACAAAGCAAGAAAAGGCGACGCAGTGATAGCTATTTGCTCACGGCCGCGCGGCCTTGTTTTAACCAACTAAATCTCTAAGAATCAGCCGACTGGGGTGGTTCGTGGCGGCATCGTTCAAATGAATGCTAGTCCCTATTGACTAAGCACACCGAACGCGGCATTCCCTTCGAGCGGGTGATTGGCGGGATTCTGCGTGCGCTTGATGATGGGCAGGCGAAGTTCGGAATCACGTACAAGCTCATCATGTGCTTCTTGCGCCATCTTTCCGAAGAGGCCGCTTTCGAAACGCTTGAGCAGGCCCAACCCTGGCTCGAAAGTATCGATGGTGTCGGGCTGGATTCATCCGAGGTCGGACATCCGCCAGCAAAGTTCGCTCGCGTGTTTGCGAAGGCGAGGGAGCAAGGCCTGAAACTGGTGGCCCATGCAGGTGAAGAGGGGCCGCCCGATTATGTCTGGCAGGCGCTTGATACGCTTGCGATCGACCGCATTGATCATGGCAATCGCGCGCTTGAGGATGAGACGCTGATCAAGCGGATTGTCGAGGAAGCCTATACTCTTACTGTATGCCCGCTTTCAAACCTCAAGCTGTGCGTGATCGACGAGATCGGACAAAGTCCGGTAAAGGCAATGCTGGATCGCGGGATCAAAGCGACCGTCAATTCGGATGATCCGTCATACTTCGGCGGTTACATCAACGACAATTATCGCGCGGTCGCCGATGCGCTCGATCTCGGAATTGAGGATATTGAGACGCTGGCGGTCAATTCATTCGAGGGTTCTTTCCTCAGCGAAGACGACAAAGCGGATTGGGTGGCGACGGTCAGGAGTACGGCAGCCCGCTTCGTCAACGAGGTGGCTTACAATGCTAAACCAGCGCCGCGATCCCCCATACGATAAAGACGATTGCGAACACACCAATCACGTCGAGGACAAGGCCTGCGCCGACCATCCGCTCGATCTTTATGCGTCCGGTCGACCAGGCAATCGCATTCGGGCCGGTTCCTGCCGGGAGCATGAAGCCCCAGCTCGCGGCGAGCGCGGCGGGCATGGCGAGCAGGATCGGGTCCGCCCCGAGAGCGACGACCAGTGCAGCGACCACCGGGATGATGCCGGAAGCGGTCGCGACATTGCTGGCGAACTCGGTGATCACCACGATCATCGCGACGACTGCAATTGCGATCACGATCAAAGGCAGGTCTTTTAGAGGTAGCAGCGCATTGCCAAGCCAATCCGCGAGGCCCGAAGCCTGCATTCCGGCAGCCAGCGCCAGCCCTCCGCCGAACATCATGATCACGCCCCAGGGTGCGCGATCGGCTTCTTTCCAGATCAGCAGCGGCCGGCCGGTACCGTCAGGCAGCAGGAACAAAGCGAAACTGGCGATGACGGCGATGGTGCCATTGGTCCACGATCCGGCTGGCAACCAGTCCGTGACCCACGGCACCGTCATCCAGGCGAGGAAAGTCAGGAATACCACCGGGATCAAACGCTTCTCCGGCGTGGTCCATTCACTTTGTGTGGCGATTGCGGCTCGCGCGGCCCTCACGTCAAAGGGGTGATCGGCAACGCGCTGGAACTTGCTGACGATGAAAGCGGCCAGTGGAACTCCGACGATCACGATGGGAAGACCGTAAAGTGTCCACTCGATGAAGGTAATCTCGACCCCGATCATCGTATCGAGCAAGCCGACGGCGATGGCATTGGTAGGCGAGCCGACCAGTGTTCCGAGCCCCCCGATACTGGCGGCAAAAGCGATGCCCATGGGTAGAGCGCCGCTCAAACCTTCCTTGTCGATGTCCAAGCCACCCGCTCCCTCCACCCTTCCACCCGGATCAGTTTCCGGCAGGCTCCGGGTGGAAGGGTGGAGGGAGCGGGTGGCCTGGTTCCCACCTGCCAGTACCGCCAGCGCCATCGGCATCATGATCAGCGAGGTCGAGGTGTTGGAGATCAGCATGGAAAGCAGGGCCGCGCTGATCATAAAAGCCAGCAGGAGTTGGGTCTGTCCGCCTTTGCTGCCGACCGTCTTAAGGATCGCGAGGCTTAGCCGCTTGTGCAGCCCGGTTCGCTCGATCGCGAGCGCGATGAAGGCTCCGCCCAGGAGAAGGAAGAGGATCGGCGAGTAATATGTGCTTGCGGTCTCCCTCGCGCTCGATACCCCGCTGAACGGGAAGACGATGAATGGCAGAAGAGCAGTCGCAGTCAGTGGGACCGCTTCCGTCATCCACCAGCTGGCCATCCAGACTACTAGGCCGGCGACGAGCCAGGCCTCGGCAGGCATGCCAGAGGGAGGAGCAGTGAATACGGTTATCGCAAAAAAGAGGGGGCCAATGATGCGGCCGACAGTTTGTGCAGACATGCTTTACTGTCGCCTTTCTGATCTGTGCCAACCTACTCCGTGCGCATCACGCGAACGGCTCTTTTCCAATCGGTCATCCTGCCTTGGCCGTCAACCAGGGCAGGAGGCAGAACAGATCGCCTCGGCCAAAACACCCGGCTTTGCGATCATGCACCTGAGTGCGGTAGTGCGGTTTCTATGAGCGAAGATCGCACCATAGAGACGATTGTCAGTCCCAGTGCAGCTGTGTCTGAAACCCTTGCGCTGGCGTTCCAGGATGATCCGGCACTGGTGTGGATCCAGCCCGATCCCGAAGCGCGTCGACAAATGCTGCCCAAGTTCTTCAAGGTCGCGGCCGAGCAATCGCACCGTTACGGAGGGGTGCTGGCTTCGCGCCCGCGCAGTGCGGCCTCCCTGTGGTATCCTCCCGGACGGGTAAAGGATGGCGGCTTCTGGGATTCGCTGCGATTGCTCACGATATTCAAGACAACTCTGCCGCGAGGATTGAATGTTGCAGAGGCTATGCACGCGCGGCATCCCAGTCCGCAGCCTTATTCCTATCTACGCTATGTGGGCGTCGCACCCTCAGCCCAGGGGCAGGGATGGGGCGGGGCGGTCATTCGTGAAGGAATTGGACGGGCGGCTCGGCAAGGGTTGGGCGTGTTGTTGGAAACCGCGACTGAGAGCAATGTGGCGATCTACAGCCGGTTGGGGTTCTCGATCACTGCGGAGTGGGACGTTCCAGGTGGGGGTCCCAGATTTTGGACTATGGTCCGCGAAGCGGAATAGCCAAAGAAAAGGGCCGCCAGGCCTCCCCAGCGGCCTCTTTGGTGGCGAACAGGTTCAGGACCCTATTCGATCTCGTTGTCTTTCGGATCTTCACCCGGCAGCGTGATATTGCTGAACGTAACCGTTCCGCGACGGCCTTCCTTGATCAGGCGCTCATACTTGGTCTGACGTTCCCGCAGCAAATTGGTCATGCTTTGCGGAATGCGGAAACTTATAGATTGCCCATCGGAAGTGATGTTCGAGTAGCTGGGTTCCCGCATACCTCCGGCTAGATCTGCGATGTCTGCTTCGTAAATCTTGGCCTCAGTCGTGGTCGTCTTGCCCAGAATTTCGGTCACTTCCTCATCGGCAAACTGGGCAAGGTGAGCGCGTATGTCAGAGTTGAAGTTCTGGAAGTAGTAGGGAGCTGCTTCCTCATAGATCTTCGAAACCTGGAGCTTCTTGCCATTCTTTTGTGTACCGCGAAGCGAATTCACGAATTCGCGCGCACTGCGAGAAAGCAGGCGGGTCAAATTGTCAGCGTTGAAAGCCTCACGCTGGATAGACGGGCTTCCAATGTCACCCCGCCAGAAACCGTACATGACCACGGGATTTTTCCAGTGGCGATAAACGATATTGGTTCGGATATCCTTGGGGCTCATCGCGACGCCATTGACCGTGATGAAT
>JBCAXQ010000200.1:0-5682 GCA_038534015.1 Pseudomonadota bacterium
ATTGCAGCTTGGCTTGCTCGGTCTGATCGCGCGTCAAGGGGACTTTAAAGGATTGACCGGCAACACGACCGGGTTCGAATACTGGTCCATGGCGAAGAAAGATGGCGAGTTCGGCTATGTCGACGTGCCGATGAAGGTGGGGGGAAAGCGGTCCGGTCTTTCACCTGACGAATTCCTCCCCAGCCACGAAGCTTTCCTCAACGAGGCGATCAGCCGGTACATCAAAGGCAGCGATCCGTTTCTCGCCAAGGAAAACCCCGACTACCCCGGCTATTCCGACTTTGATCAACTGATGCGGCTGGAAGAATGGCTGATCCGCCTCGCGGACAGCAATACCGATGCGGGTGATCCGGCATGAGTGGCAAGGTGTTCCCACTGGCCGGTAATCAGCGTGATGCGGTAAACCCGGCAGACAATGTCTGGCTTTCGGCGTCGGCGGGTACGGGCAAGACACAGGTGCTTTCGGCGCGCGTCTTGCGGCTGTTGCTTCGGAAAGATGTCGATCCGTCACAGATTCTGTGCCTGACTTTTACCAAGGCTGGCGCGGCGGAGATGGCCAACCGGATCAACGCGGTGCTGGCGCGCTGGGTGCGGCTTGATCCTGTGGCGTTGGCAGAGGAACTCGGCTTCCTTGGCGCGGATATTGGGCCGGCCACCCAGGCGAGGGCGCGTACGCTATTCGCCAGCGTGCTCGATTGTCCGGGCGGCGGCCTTCGGATTGATACAATCCACGCCTTCTCGCAATGGTTGATCGCTAACTTTCCCGGTGAGGCGGACCTTGTTCCCGGCGCGCGGCCAATGGAAGATCGTGAGCGCGAATTGCTGGCGCGCGAAGTGCTGGCCGAGATGATCGACGAAGGCGATGCCGCAACCACGCAGGCGGTCGAGCAGTTCGTCACCCGCAAGGATCCGGATGCTCTGCGTGGATGGTTGATGCAATGCGCATCGAACAGCCATCTTTGGCAAGGTCGGGACGCGTGGCAGCCACCCATGCGCCCGCGTGTGCTGCAATTGCTTGGCGTGCCAGCTGACGCGGATGAGAATTGGGTGGCAGAGGCCTACGATTCCGATGTTTTCCCCGATCATCAGTTGCGGGCGATGTTGCCCACTCTCAGCGGCTGGAATGCCAAAACCGGGATGGCGAGTGTCGAGTTTATCGAGCATTGGCTTGGGCTGGATGCAAACCAGCGAATTGGCGCTCAAAAAGGTTTCTATGCCACGCTGCTAAAGGTTGACGGTGATCCCCGTTCGATGAAGAAACCGAGCGAGGTAGATCCGCAATTCCCCCTGCGTCAGCAGGAGATCGCCGACGCGCTGGCTTTGGCGAAAGAGCGGGAGGCGCTGCTCGATTTGGCGGATATCCTTGCGCCAGCGCTCGAACTTGGTCGCTCTTTTGCGCTTCGCTGGGACGAAGCGAAAACCCGTGAAGGCCTGCTAGACTTCGACGATCTGATCCAGCGCGCGGCGGCGCTGTTGGCCAACTCCGATGCCGCAGACTGGATCCGCTACAAGCTTGATCGTCGCTTCGACCACATCCTGATCGATGAGGCGCAGGACACCAACCAGTCGCAATGGGATATCGTGTTCGCGCTGATCGATGATTTCTTCGATGGTGAAGGCGCAGCAGGAGACAAGCTACGAACGCTGTTCACCGTCGGCGACTACAAGCAGGCGATCTTCGGATTCCAGGGCACCAGCCCGGAGAATTTCGCGCGCGCCAAGGATAAGGTTCGCGCGCAGATCCAAGCTGCACGAGAGAATGCGCTGACGCTGCGTGAACGCCGCAACATTCCGAACTGGCAGGAGCTCGATCTGGGGCAATCCTTCCGCAGTTCGAAGCCGGTGCTGGAATTCGTGAATCGCGCAATAGAAGCTATTGGTCCGGAAGCATTCGGGCTTGATCATGAACCCCCGCCGCATGTCGGGGATGATCGTGCTGGATTAGTGACTTTGTGGAACCCGGTCCGCGGCGCGGAAGACGACGAAGGCAATGAAGAGCAAGGCTGGCTGGCACGCCATGATCGCCAGCTTGCTGACCGGATTGCCGATCAGGTCCATGACTGGGTGACGGGGGACAATCCCTTCATTCTCACGAAAGAGAAACCGCCACGCCCCGCGACCCCAGGCGATATCATGGTGTTGGTGCGTAAGCGGCGAGAGCTGGCCGCACTGATCGTCGCGCGACTTCACGCAAAGGGCGTGCCGGTCGCGGGGGTCGACCGGCTGCGGCTGGGTGCGCCGTTGGTGGTGAAAGACCTGCTCGCGGCGCTGAAGTTTGCCTCCCAACCGCTGGATGATCTTTCGCTGGCCAACCTGTTGGCTTCACCACTGATCGGATGGAGCCAGGATGATCTGCTGGACCATGTGCCGCGTGAGAAGGGCGCACGCCTATGGGATCATCTGCGCAAACTTGATGCTCCGATGGTTATGGAGACCTGCGAGCGCCTTCGGGAACTCTTGCGGCTCGCCGACTATGAAACCCCGCAGGCTCTTATCGCCTGGCTGTTGATTGGTCCTTGGCAAGGACGGCGGAAGCTCATCGCGCGGTTGGGGCGCGAGGCCAACGATCCGATTGATGAATTGGTCAATTCAGCCTTTGGCTATGAGGCGGCGCACACGCCGAGCCTGACAGGTTTTATCCAGTGGTTTGAAGCCTCGGATGAAGAATTGAAGCGGGATCCAGACGAAGCGGCCGGACAGGTGCGGGTGATGACCGTCCACGGTTCCAAGGGCCTGCAGGCTCCCATAGTGATCCTTGCCGACGCCACGGGCAGGCCCGGGCAGGGTGGTTCGCTTGAGCTTGAAGAGGAGGTTCTTGGAGACGCGACCGGACGCGTGATCCCGCTGCCACGCCTTTCCAAAGAGGAGAAAGTCGGCCCTGTGCGCGATGCCGAAGAACACGCAAGTGCTACCGAAATGCAGGAGCATTGGCGCTTGCTTTATGTCGCCATGACTCGCGCCGAGGAAGGCCTTTTCATCACCGGATCGCTTGGCCCCAGAGATAGGAATGGCCCGCATGAAGACAGCTGGTATGCGCGGTTGGACCCGATTTTCGAGAGCGATCCTCTCGACGATCCGCTTTGGGGTGCGCGGCGCGAATGGGGTCATCGTGCCGATCCGGTAAGTGGGGAAGCAAGCAGCGATCAACTGGAGCCGGTCGCATTGCCGAAATGGGCAACTACGCCCATCGGCCCGGAACCCAAGCCACCGCGGCCACTTGCTCCAAGTGCTGCCGGTGAGGAGCAAGGTGCCAATCCACCACTGCCGCCCGATGCATTGAAAGCTGCTGCGCGACGCGGCGTTTTGATCCACCGCTTGCTGGAACGACTTCCAGATACACCGCTGGGCGAGCGCGAAACCGCCGCGACCGACTGGGTTGAGCGGCATGCTCACGATCTCGATCCAGTCGATCACGCAGAGATCGTCGCCAGCTCGTTGGCGGTGCTTGAAAATCCGGAATTCGCCGAAATTTTCTCACCAGATGCGTTGGCTGAAGTGCCTGTTGCCGCGACTGTTGGAGGCATCGTGATCGCCGGAACAGTGGACCGGTTGCTCGTCAAAGATGACCTGATCACGATTGTCGACTTCAAGACCACCAGAAGGCCACCACAATCAGCGGAACAGATTCCGACATCCACGCTCAAACAGATGGCCGCCTATGTTGCTGCGATCGAGGTTATCTATCCTGGTCGAGATGTGCGGGCTGCGATCCTCTACACCCATGCTCCGCAATTGTTTGCGCTTACCGACGATCAGATCGGGTTACACAAAAATGGATTGTCGGGGATGCAGGAAACCTTTGCCTCCACAGGCATTGAGTGAGACGAAAACCGGCTTAGATTGATCACAACGTCCGACGCGGCGAAACAGGAGAACGACAATGGCAACCGTCAACGTATCAGACGAGAGCTTCAAGACCGATGTGCTGGAATCCGACAAGCCGGTTCTGGTGGATTTCTGGGCCGATTGGTGTGGTCCGTGCAAGATGATTGCGCCCGCGCTGGAAGAGATCAGCGACGAGCTTGGCGAGCAGGTGACCATCGCCAAGATGGACATCATGGAAAACACCGGTATCCCTGCGGAAATCGGCGTTCAGTCAATCCCGTTGATGATCCTGTTCAAGGATGGCGAAGCGATTGCGCGCAAGGTTGGCGCGGCCCCGAAGAGCCAGCTGAAGGAATGGATTGAAAGCGAATTGTAAGACTTTGATGGAGCGGGTGTTTCCGGCACCAAGTTAAGCCAGCACCCGCCCCACAAATTCATCCCAAATCGCCGGACTGGATGCGCCGACCAGGCCGGGCTTGCCATGCTCATCCACGCGATAGGCGCTGCCATCGAGCCGTGCCGCCTTGCCACCTGCTTCATTGAGCCACAGCACGCCAGCGGCATGATCCCAGGCGAAGGTCCGTTTAAAGCTGGACACATCATTCTCGCCGAGTGCGAGGCGCGGATATTGCTCCGCGGCACAGCGCGGGATGTCCACCAGCGAGTAATGCGGTGCAAGCTTGGCATCGACTTGCGCCCGCTGCTCTTCTGTCAGAAATATCCGCGAAATTGCCGCAACAGGCGGAGTGGAATCTGTGGTTTTGGCCAGGATTTTCTCGCCATTCACAAATGCGCCTTCGCCGCGCCTTGTGTGGCATAGCCGGTCGTTGATCGGGTCATAGATCCACCCCGCCACTGCCTCGCCCGCGTCTGCGAGTGCAACAATAATCCCGAACGGTTCCTTGCCTTCGGTGAAATTGGCGGTGCCATCCAGAGGATCGATGATCCAGCATTGCTGAGACAAGGCCTCAAGCACGCTCTCGTCAGAATGCGCAGCCTCTTCGCCAACGACTGGCACACCGGGCGCCAGTTTGGTCAGAGCATCAGTCAGGAAAGATTCGACCTCGCGATCAACCACAGTGACCGGATCGTCCTCGCCTTTCATCTCGACCTCGTCATCTGCCAAGGTCCGGAAACGCGGGAGCATTGATCGTTGTGCGGCGAAGCGCATCAGGTCGCGAATCTCTCCATCAAGAGCGCTCAAGCCGTCATCGCTCATGATCTGTAGTCCGCGTTGATTGCAATGTATCCGTGAGTGAGGTCGCAGGTCCAAACGGTCGCGCGGCCTGAACCGATGCCCAGATCGACGGCGATATCGATCTCCTCGCCCTTAAGGTGTGCCGCAACCGGTGTCTCGTCGTAGCCGTCTACCGCCATTCCATCGCGCGCGACCGTAATCCCGCCGAAGCTGATCGAAAGCGTGTCGCGATCAGCAGGCTGACCTGCTTTGCCGATCGCCATTACGACGCGTCCCCAATTGGCGTCTTCACCGGCAATCGCCGTTTTCACCAACGGTGAATTTGCGATGCTCAAGCCGACCTTGCGCGCGCTTTCATCGCTCGCCGCGCCTGAAACGCGCACTGCAATAAACTTCGATGCACCTTCGCCATCGCGCACGACCAATTGTGCGAGCTGACGGCAAAGATCGGTCAGAGCGGCAGCAAAAGCGTCAGCGCCAGGATCCTCGAAACTCGCCAGCGGCGCATTCCCCGCTGTGCCTGTCGCAAAGGCAAGCACGGTATCGCTGGTAGAGGTGTCCCCATCCACGGTTATACAACTATATGTCTTGCTATTGGCGCGCTCGAGCAGATCTTGCAGAAATGCTGGGGTTATTGCGGCGTCGGTGAAGATATAGCC
>JBCAXQ010000201.1:0-5681 GCA_038534015.1 Pseudomonadota bacterium
CCTGCATGATCGCGTCAGCTGCTGCCTGAGCTGCAGCCAGCGCGTCTTCCACCGACTTGGCACCCGACAGAGCGGCCGCCATTTCTTGTGCGACGACCGAGCCTACTTCCGGGAACTCAGGGATCGCTGCGAACTGAACACCGACGTAAGGCTTGATATCGGTGGCCTCAGGGGCAGCCGAGTTGATGGCGGCAAGTTCAGCTTCAGCAAACTTGTTGGCGTCAGCAAAACCGTCCATTTCGTAGGTCGAAGCACGTGCACCGGTTGGGACAGACCCCACACCGAAGTCTTTGTGTGCTGCAACAGCGGCGTGATAGTCTTTCGAGGTTGCCCATTCGATGAACTTCTGAGCTTCATCCGCATTCGGCGAACCTGCCGGGATTGCGAAAGCCCAAGCCCACAGCCAGTTTGCACCAACCGGGTTACCGGCGTTCGGCGACTGTGCGTAGGCCACGTCGTCAGGTGTCAGGAACGACGCACCAATGGTGGCGTCAATCCACATGCCGCAACGGTCTTCGTTGTAAAGCGCCAGGATCTCGTTGAACGAGTTGCCTTCCGAACCCGGAGGTCCGTAGTTGCCCAGCAGATCAACGTAGAAGTTGATCGCAGCATTCCACTCGTCGCTGTCAAGCTGCGGGCGGTAGTCAGCGTCAAACCATGCGCCACCGAAGGAATTCACCATCGTTGTGATGAATGCCATGTTGTCGCCCCAGCCCGGCTTACCGCGCAGGCAGGCACCGTAGACGCCGTTGTCAGGATCGTGGACAGCAGCTGCTGCTGCTTTGATGTTGTCCCAGCTGTCGTTGTCAGCAATCGACACACCAGCGGCTTCCATCAGGCTCGAGCGGTACATGACCATTGAGCTTTCGCCGTAGAAGGGAGCTGCGTAAAGCGTGCCCTCATGGGACAGGCCGTTCCGCATTGCGGGCAGCAGATCGTCAACGTCGTAGCGATCCGAGAAATTCAGCGGCGTGATCCAGCCTGCAGCGCCCCAGATCGGTGCTTCCTGCATACCGATGTTGATGACGTCATACTGTCCGCCACCTGTTGCGGTGTCCGAAGTGACCTGCTCGCGCAGAACGCCTTCTTCCAGCGAAACCCAGTTCAGCTCCACACCGGTGACGCCCTCGTACACCTCGGCAACAGTCTTCATGTTTTCCATGTGGCCGTTGTTCACGATGGCAATCGTGAGAGACGGTGAATGACCGTCTGCAAATGCGCCGCCAGTCGCAAGCAAAGACACAGCGGTGGCCGCGCGAAGCGCGTTCTTAAGAGACATCCGGTTCCTCCCTAAGTAGGATGTTTATGTGTTGGCAGGTTGCGACGGAATACCTGAGGCGTCAACAAAATTTTTACGCGCGATAAGTTTTAATTTATCTCACGCTGAATCTCGCATGATGAGACGACCCTCAAACAGGATCGCATTCTCAGATTTTTCCCCGCTTTCTACGATACTTAGCAGGTTTTCGACCGCGCTGCGCGAGATCGCGTCGTAATCTTGCGCCAAGGTCGTCAAAGGCGGGCAAGTGTACCGCGAAAAGGGATGATCGTCCTGTCCCGCAACGCGAATCGCTGCGCTTTCATCCCGCCCGACCCGCAAGCCCATTTCGTAACAGGCCGACAGAAAACCAATCGCAAGCCTGTCATTGCTGCACAAAACGGTGTTTGTGGTAAATTCTCCGGCAGAAAGCGCACGCGCGCCCTCCTTTCGTCCGATCTCTTCGAATTGCCAGCCTTCGCCTTCGGCCTGCACGATGCGTGGTTCATGGCCCAGACGCTCCATCGCGGTGATATAGCCTTGCCGGCGCCGGTTGGCATTCGGGTTGGCTGGCGTCTTCATCTCGAAAAAACAGGGCGGCTGGCCGCTGCGGCACAGATAATCGACGATCATCCGTGCAAACTGCGGATTGTCCGAGCCCACGAATGTCAGCCCCAACCCCGGCAGCGCGCTGTCAAACAACACCGTGGGGACATCCTTGCAGAATTTCTCAATGGCCGCGCGGTCGGATGACCGACCAAGCGGCGCCAACAACACCCCGGTGGGCTTGAGCGACCGCAAGGATTCAAGGATTTCGGCTTCCAGTTCGGGATCGCCGTGCGAACTGTAAACGGTGGGGTGAAATCCGGCATCGAGACATCTTTGTTCGACGTTGCGACCAATCTCGGCAAAGAACGGGTCCGCAAGATAGGGCACAACGATCCCGATGTTCTTGGTCAGGCGCCGGTTCTGATTGATCGCGTAAATATTCGGGCGATAGTCGTGTTCTTCAAGTGCTGCCTCGATGCGCGCACGCGTCGATGGCCGAACCGAATTCGGATCGTTGAAATACTTCGACACGGTCGGGCGCGACAGGCCGGAAACCGCAGCGAATTCCTCCATATTCTTTATCTTCGTCACAGCCATCTTTTCTCTGGCCCCGGGTAAAGTTCCCGGCTCTCCCTTCCCGCAGGCTTTCTTATCGCGCGACAAAAATCAATCGTCTTTCTGTAAAGCCTGACCGACAGCGCGAAAATTTCATCTGCAACGGGGGTAAATTTCTGGCTTGGCGCGAGGCATAATCTGCATTGTGCAGACGCAGAAACGAAAGTCAGAAATTCCTATTTTACTTATTTTTATCAGCTACTTATGAAATTACTAATATTTTAGTTTGACAAAGTCGCGAACCCGCAGGCAAGCTTTCGGCAGTTCCGCGCCGAAGATGCGCGGAATCCAACTGGGAGGACAATGATGCGGAAGTATTTGCTTTCCGCAGTGGCGGCCGGGGCCGTCATTGTGGGGTATAATGGTGCGTGGGCGGACGAAGCCGCTGCCACGCGCTGGATCGACGAAGAGTTTCAACCTTCGTCGCTGACCAAAGACGAACAAATGGCCGAAATGCAGTGGTTCATCGAAGCCTCTGCCCCGTTCTCGGGCATGGAAATCAATGTGCTGTCGGAAGGCATTCCGACCCATTCCTACGAATCCGAAGTGCTGACCAAAGCGTTTGAGGAAATCACCGGGATCAAGGTGAACCACCAGATCCTTGGGGAAGGCGAAGTGGTCCAGGCCGTGCAAACGCAGATGCAGACCGGACGGAACCTCTATGACGGCTACGTCAACGACAGCGATCTGATCGGGACGCACTCGCGGCTGCAACTGGCCTACAACCTAACCGAGGCGATGGGCGGTGACTGGGCGGCGACAACTTCGCCCACGCTGGACCTTGCAGACTTCATGGGCATCCAGTTCACCACTGGGCCGGACGGGAACCTTTATCAGCTGCCCGACCAGCAGTTTGCGAACCTCTATTGGTTCCGCAAGGACTGGTTTGATGACCCTGACAATCAGGCGGGCTTCAAGGCCAAGTATGGCTACGACCTCGGCGTTCCGGTCAATTGGTCGGCCTATGAGGACATCGCCGAGTTCTTCACCAATGACGTGCAGGAAATCGGCGGCACGCGCATCTATGGCCACATGGACTACGGCAAACGCGCCCCTGACCTGGGCTGGCGGATGACGGACGCTTGGCTGTCGATGGCCGGGGCCGGTTCGGTGGGTGAGCCCAACGGCGTACCTGTCGATGAATGGGGCATCCGCATGGAAGCGGGGTCCTGCAACCCGGTCGGCGCGTCTGTTGAACGCGGCGGTGCAGCCAATGGCCCAGCGGCGGTCTATGCGATCCGCAAATGGGACGAATGGCTGCGGAACTACGCGCCTCCGGGCTCGGCATCTTATGACTTCTACCAGTCGCTGCCAGCGCTCAGCCAAGGCAACGTGGCCCAGCAGATCTTCTGGTACACCGCCTTTACCGCCGACATGGTCAAGCCGCAGTCAGAAGGCAACAACACGGTTGATGCCGATGGCACGCCACTGTGGCGGATGGCGCCCAGCCCGCATGGCCCGTACTGGGAAGACGGCCAGAAGGTCGGTTATCAGGACGTTGGGTCCTGGACCTTCCTGAAATCCACCCCGTCGGATCGGGCACAGGCGGCCTGGCTTTACGCCCAGTTCGTGACGTCGAAAACGGTGGATGTGAAGAAGTCCCATGTGGGTCTGACCTTCATCCGCGACAGTTCTGTGAACCACGAGTCGTTCACCGAACGCGCACCGAAGCTTGGTGGTCTGGTGGAATTCTACCGCTCGCCTGACCGGGTCGCATGGTCGCCCACCGGCATCAACGTGCCGGATTACCCCAAGCTGGCCCAGATCTGGTGGCAGCAGATCGGTGATGTGAACTCGGGCGCCTTTACGCCCCAGGAAGCGATGGACCGCCTGGCCGAAGAGATGGACATCACGATGGCTCGGATGCAGCAGGCCGATGAAGCCGCCAATGTTTACGGCGGTTGTGGCCCGCGCCTGAATGAACCGCAGGACGCGGCGTTCTGGCTCGACCAGCCGGGGTCACCCAAGGCCAAACTCGACAACGAGAAGCCCCAGGGTGAGACCATCAACTACGACGAGTTGGTCGCGCGCTGGCAGCAGTAAGCCAGGCCAAAACCTATCGTAGGCCGGGCGTCAGCCCGGCCTACCCCTGACATCCCCGGGCAAGTGACATGATCGAACTCAAAGACGCCACGAAGCGGGTCGGCACCGTCACCCATATCAAGCCAACAAGCCTGTCGCTGGAAACCGGACATTTCAACGTCCTTTTGGGTGCCACAGGCGCAGGCAAGACATCCTTGATCAAGCTGATGGCGGGCCTTGACCCGATGGCCTCGGGCCAGATTTTCTTCGACGGCCAGGATGTGACGCGCCTGAATACCCAAAAGCGCCAGATCAGCCTCGTCCACCAGTTTTTCGTCAACTACCCGCATATGAGCGTGTTTGAAAACATCGCCTCGCCCCTGCGTGTGGCAGGTCTCGCCAAAAGTGAGATCGAAGCCCGCGTTCAGGAAGCCGCCGATCTTTTGCAATTGGGGCCGATGCTGAAACGGCGCCCCGACGAGCTGTCAGGCGGCCAGCAACAGCGCACGGCGCTGGCGCGCGCGATCGCCAAAGACAGCAAGGCCGTGTTCCTCGATGAGCCGTTGGCCAACCTGGATTACAAGCTGCGCGAAGAACTGCGCGAACAGCTTCCAGACCTTTTCGCAGGCCGTGGCGCGGTGGTGGTCTATGCCACATCCGAACCCGAAGAAGCCCTTCTTCTGGGCGGTAAGACCGCGCTGATGGCCGACGGTCAGGTCACCCAGTTCGGCCCCACGGCCGAGATTTACCGAAACCCCGCGAACCTGGCCGCGGCGCGGGTCTTTTCCGACCCACCGATCAACGCAGCAGAAGTTACAAAGACCGGCACCACCGTCGCTCTGGGATCGGATGCGCATTGGACACTCGAAGGGGATGCCGCGGGCCTGCCCGACGGCACCTATACCATCGCCGTGCGCCCCCACCGGGTGCTGCCCAACCCAGCTGGGTCCGCCCAGGTGCCTCTGAAAGGCAATGTGATCGTGACCGAACTGTCGGGCTCGGATTCCAGCGCGCATTTCCGCATGGGCGGGGTTGATTGGGTCTCGCTCGCCTCCGGCGTGCACCCCTACCAGGTCGGTGAAGACCATACCTTTTACATGGACCCCGGCCACTGCCGCTACTTTGGCGCTGACGGACAAAGGGTCGCCTGATGGCCGAAATCAAACTCTCTCACTTGCGCCATTCCTATATGGGCGCGCCCGCGTCCCCGGACGATTATGCGCTAAAGGAAATCGAC
>JBCAXQ010000202.1:0-5661 GCA_038534015.1 Pseudomonadota bacterium
ACCGGATTGAAGTGTTGTCCAAGCTTTGGTCTCAATGATGTCGATACGACGATCTGGTCTTCTCAGCCATTTGGTTGGTTCGCTCGCGAGCGACGTCGACCGGATCAATAGCGCTTCGACTGACGATACCCTGATCCTCGAACTCGACGGGTCCGGCACCTCGGGCGGATCATCGGACTCTGCACGTGCCGTTCTGGTAGATCTGCCAAGCATCTTACAGCTCAACTTCGAAGCGGGGACCGAGTTCGATGATTTCCTCTTCGGTACTGACGGCGCTGATGTCATCGAAGGGTTCGGTGGTACTGATGTCTTGGAAGGCGATGCCGGCGCGGACGTCCTGGATGGTGGATCGGGGACGGATATCGCAAGTTACTTCTTGTCGCCCACTGGCGTCACAGTCGATCTCGCGGCAGGAACGGGTTCTGGCGGAGATGCTGAAGGCGATCAACTCATCAGCATTGAGAGGGTTCGGTGGTACTGATGTCTTGGAAGGCGATGCCGGCGCGGACGTCCTGGATGGTGGATCGGGGACGGATATCGCAAGTTACTTCTTGTCGCCCACTGGCGTCACAGTCGATCTCGCGGCAGGAACGGGTTCTGGCGGAGATGCTGAAGGCGATCAACTCATCAGCATTGAGAGGGTTATCGGGTCTGACTACGACGACGTTCTGATCGGCGATGCAAATCAGAACGTTCTTTTCGGGTCATTCGGTGACGATACCCTCGTCGGCGGCGCAGGATTCGACTCGCTTGACGGTGGCGAAGGCAACGATGTCGCGATCGTTCCGATCCGTCGGCGCGATGCACAGCTTCTGTATCTGGAAGACGGCAGCGTCGAAGTTGCATCGAGCGGCTTCGGCTTCTCTTATGATGTCGTAACAGACGTCGAAACCATCCGATTCAACGATATCGACTTGAATGTACTGGGGCCGGGCGCCTCTAGACCTTTCGCAATTACCGATACGATAACGATCTTCGAACATGAGAGTCAGGACATCTTTCTGTTTGAGAATGATTTCCATTCCCGTGGCGCGCCGCTTCAGCTGCGCGGAGCAGGTCTGATGACCTCTGACACGACGGGGCAAAATGTCGGAACAAGGTTCATCGACTTTACTTCCGGCAAATATACGTTCAACGCGCTCGATGAATTGGACTACCTCAACTACGGGCAGACAGATACTCTCCGCGGCTTCTACTTGCTCGACGAAGGCACGACCGGAGACTTGGCTCTCGGTGAGATCGTGATCAATGTTGTTGGCGTAGGCGGCCACGGCGTCAGCGTCGAGCGGACTGGCTTGTTCTACGAGATACTGGATTCGAACACGGGCAGGACCGTTACCGTGAAGTCTGGCGGGTCACCGGTGCTTTGGTTCAATCTGGTGGGCTGGGATGCGGTTCAGGCCGCCGCTGACGGTGCTGGTGGCTACACTCTTCTTTGGCAGCATACGGACGACCGTTATGGCGTATGGAATCTGAACGCTAATGGCAATCTCGTCAGTTTCTCGGACATGTCGCCCGCGCTCGAGCAAAGGTTCCTGTTCGATTTTAACAGCGATGGCGAATTCGGCTACGTGATCGTGGACATCGACACGAACGGAGTGGGATTGCGGTCGTCGAAAGCGAACACTTATGAAATCATCGATGGTTCCGAGATCATAACGCTGACCTCAAACGGGGCACCAGTGGGCCCGGACAGCTATCCGGGATGGCAGGCGCTTCAGGTCGGTAGCGACGGTGCCGGTGGCTATACCGTTCTTTGGCAGTTCCAGAACACACGCTACGGCATTTGGGAACTCGATGGATCGGGTGCGCTTACTGGATTCGGCGATTTGGCGCGAGCGGCCGAATACGAAGACCGCTTCCAGTTCGACATTGACGGCGATGGAGTCTTCGGTGTGGTCGCCACTGATATCGAAACAACGGGTATTGGCCTGCAACAGACCAACACGGGCGCCTATTGGCTGGCTGACGGTGCGTTGACGCTGGAGATCTCGAACGCCGGGGACGTTGTCGGTCCGAACAGCTATCCGGGATGGCAAGCGCTTCAGGCTGGCAGCGATGGTGACGGTGGTTACACCGTTCTCTGGCAGTTCCAAAACGCGCGCTATGGCATCTGGGAACTCGATGGATCAGGTGCGCTTACTGGATTCGGCGATTTGGCGCGCGCGGCCGCATACGAAGACCGCTTCCAATTCGACATCGATGGCGATGGGGTGATCGGCGTTGTCGTGACAGATATCGAGACGACGGGCGTTGGCCTACAACAGACCAACACGGGCGCCTATCGGGTGACTGATGGTGCTTTGACACTTGAGGTTACGAACGCCGGGGACGTTGTCGGCCGGGACAGCTATCCAGGATGGCAGGCTCTTCAGGCTGGCAGCGACGGTGCTGGCGGTTACACAGTTCTTTGGCAATTCAAGAACGCGCGTTATGGTATCTGGGAACTCGATGGATCAGGTGCGCTGACCGGTTCTGGCAGTATTGCTCGGGCTGCCGAATACGAAGACCGCTTCCAGTTTGACATCGACGGCGATGGGGTGATCGGCGTTGTCGCCACCGATATTGAGACGACAGGCGTTGGCCTGCAACAGACCAACACGGGCGCCTATCAGTTGACAGATGGCGCGCTGACCGTGGAGATCACGAACGCCGGTGACGTTGTCGGCCCAGACAGCTATCCAGGATGGCAGGCGCTTCAGGCTGGCAGCGATGGTGCTGGTGGTTACACTGTTCTTTGGCAGTTCAAAAACGCGCGCTACGGTATCTGGGAACTCGATGGATCAGGTGCGCTGACAGGCTTGGGAGATATTGCGCGGGCGGCCGATTACGAAGATCGCTTCCAGTTTGACATCGACGGCGATGGGGTCCTTGGGGAGCCACCCCCGAGCATTGAATTCTGAACCGATGCGCGAAACGGCAACGCAAAGGTACTGCCGCTTTCGTTCTAACGGCAGATTGGCAAGAACACGTGGGCGGAGGGCATCAAAGCTCCGGTCTGTGCCCGGAGTTTCGGTTTAAGTGCTACCATGGTCTTGGTTTGACCAGAGGTCTCGCGGTTTTCGCCAACTTCACCAACCTATCTGACGTAGGGAAGTTATTGCTTTGGAGCAGTTTGGACGAGACTCTTCGGTTAAAACACAGGTAGAAACCGCGCTGTTCACTCCGCGATTATTCTTCACAGGAAACACTTCTGGTGTCCATCGTTCATCGCCAGTTCTTCATGTTCGCGTGGGGCAGAACAGCGCAAGCGGTCCATTTGGTTCATTGTAAAAACTGATGCTCCCCAAAAGCGACGGACAAGTCTCCCAAAACGTTTATACCGTGCCTGTCTTCCATTTTGCGTAGATCAGTCCACTGGATCTCCGCGATTTTCTTTAACTCAGAGAGTGGCGCGCCTTCATTATTGATTTTCTTCGATTCGAATAAGTTCTCCCATTCCCGCTTTTTTGTGAACTCCAAAAGAGCGCGGCGTAATGCTAGATAAGATGAATCTCCGACGATAAGACCGTCGTAGATTTTTTCCTCGTCGGGTGGGGCTTCTTCGAAAACTAAGCGATTCAAAGCACACAACATCTGTGCTTCGTAGTGGCTGATCGACTTGTTTTTCTTTCTTATGTCGGTATCCGATAGATCTTCCAAGCGTAGGTTGAGGCTGCACGCGTCAAAGAAGGTTTGAATCAGACAACTGGCTTTCTGAGTTGGGTCGGAAATGACGACGGAGCACTGGTCCGGGTTTGCCGCATCAAAGAGCTCAGAGAAGTATCGAGGTCGAAAGCCAGGATAGTGTCGAAAGATTGGTTGCGATTGGCTCATTGGTAAAAAATGGCCAAACTGAAGAGCAGACAACCAGGAAGACGCAAAACGGTTGACGAGAGGTGAAACTGTAAAGATCAAATGCAATTGATCTTTAGAAAAAGTACGAGAAATTGAGGAAATATCATAGTCGGAAGCGAAAGAAAAGTTCTCGCTACTTAGAATTAGCGTCTGACAACCGTTTGACAGTTGCCGAAGGGATTTTAACTTTTTCAATCCCTGTTCGGGTGAATAACTTGGTGGTGAAGGGTGAAACGGCGCCGCTAAGCCGCCATGGCCCGCAGCGTCTCCTAAAGCCTGACCGATGGGATACCAAACAGGCTGAGGAGCCTCTGAGCCGAACAGTTTCATCAAAAGGTATTGGATGGAGGTAGTGCCCGTTTTGTGTGGCCCAACATGCCAGTGTACATTCATCAGGAAGCTCCTGTTCAACCCGTTGTGGACCATGTAAGCCTGATGGCCCACCCTATCGAGCGGAGCCCGCAATGCCACGTCAAACCGTTGAGGAAGACGACAAACACCGTAGCAATCCAGATGTCCGTCCGAACGAGCAGAATATTGCGCGAAAACCCGGAGATTTTGCTACGACCCCTCCGCAGCCAAGGAGTTTTCGGACAGGTTTCAGTCGCGATTTCCTTAAAGACTATCACAGCGGTGTAATGCAATATACCTATAAGGGCTTGAGTTGTCTCAAGAGTCCAATAGACTTAGCAGTTTATATGCTGCTAATTTGGGACAAGCGCCCAGCAACGATCATTGAGATTGGTTCATTCAAAGGTGGTGCGGCGCAGTTTTATTATGACATTACGCGGAATTACGACCTTTCTACTGATATCATTACAGTCGATTTTCGAGAGATTAGCGATCGGGCGCAGGAGGAAAGCCCGATCGAGTTTATCCAGGCTGACGCGATTGATTTGGAGAGCAGTGATCTTCACGAAAGATTAAAAACCGCTGCTCGACCATGGTTGGTGATCGAGGATTCTGCGCATACCTTTGGCGTGACATACTCGGTTTTAAACTACTTTAAAGACCGGATGAGCACAGGTGAAATGCTTATAGTCGAAGATGGTGTCATCGAAGACCAAGGGGCAAATTGGCGGTATGATGGTGGGCCGAACAGGGCAGTGCATACTTTTCTCCAAGAACACCCGGATAGCTTTGAAATCTCCAGCCACTACAATGATTTCTTCGGGGTGAACGTTTCATTTAACCCGAATGGCTATCTGGAAAAGAAGTAATCTTTGCGTCTATCACAGCGTTTCTCAATAGCTGTCTGAACGTATGTGGGCGGGACCGACAAGAATCTTGCCGCCCAGTCGTCGGGGGCAGCGCGCTGAGCACGTGGCCTGGGCTCGAACCCCGACCGTTTTCGCGATGCCGTAGCAGACCGTGTCAATCCATTCTACTCGGCACAAATCAGCCCGTCGTTGCACTGTAACTGCGGTTCTGATGCCGCGTCGCGCGCCAAAGCCATTCGATGTCCGGTGTGTGCATCTGGAGAGCCCCCATCGGGTGGTTCGGGTAATATGTTAGTGCATGACGGGTGTTTGGTCCATTGGGATGATGCTTTCTGGGGCCGGATTGCTCCAAGTCGCAAGGCGGTCATGGTCGGCATCCTGTGAACGATCATCGACAGTGCGGAGCATCCGCACCGGCGACCAAAGTTTCATACCAAACGGTGTGGTGTCTGACTCATTTTGAGGATTCCCAATCGGCTGATCTTCTGAATCAATGTCTGTGAATATCAGGAGGCATTCATGGGCAGAGCGGTTCCGCTTCGACAGGACTATGACGGCGATACGCTACGACGTTTGGCACGTGCGAGTCGGGACAGCGATCAGA
>JBCAXQ010000203.1:0-5637 GCA_038534015.1 Pseudomonadota bacterium
CCGAAGACGATCCCGGCAAACGGTTCAAGGATCAGGTCCTGCATGCTGTAGGCGAGCATCGAAACGAAAATGAATATGGTGAAGCGGCGAGCTGCCGTTTCCTGGAAAATTTCTGCAATTGCGGTGCGAAAATCTGGCGGCGGTTCAGATTTCGCCGTTTCTTCAAATTTTTGATGACCGTGTTCCAGCCGGAAGGTTGCCACCACCGTGACGATCAGAGCAGCAATCGCAACACCGCTTGCGACGATCACCAACCGTTCCGGCGAATAGGGCTTGAGCATCGCGCCCGCGACAATCGCAGACACGACAATTCCAGCGACCATCATGATCCAGGTCACGGCAGCGGCCGCCGCGCGCCTACCAGGAGCAACACCGGAAGCGAGCAAAGCCAAAGCCGAAGTTCCGCCCGCGCCCACTCCTCCGCCTATAAGTGTGAAAGCAAGAACCATCAGACCAATGGCCAACCCACGATTGCTCCCAATCATTACGGTAGCATTGACCGCCAACAGTGCCCCTGCCGCCAGGATTGCCATGCCCGCCAAGATCCAGGGTGTGCGTCTCCGCCCTTGATCAGAAACCTGTCCCCACAAAGGCCGCGCCAATTGGACGCCATAATGCCAAGCGACAAGACCAGCAGGGATCGCAGCAGCCAGTGCGTATTCGACGACCATCACCCGGTTGAGCAAAGATGTCGTCAGCATCACGATCGCCCCGATGGATGCCTGAACCATGCCAATCCGTGCAATCGCGAACCAGCTCAGTCCCGGCGTACCTTCCTGGCCAAGGCTCAGACCACCTGCCATCAGATGTACCCTCCCAGTCCAAGCGCCGCCGCGAGCATTCCCAGGACATAAAGCGTTACGCCCGTCGCGTTGTACCACGGCGCATGTTTGGACGGATTGCCCAGGAGGCGCGGCATGGCTGCAAGCTGCAGAGCCAGCACGAGACCGACAGCAATCGCGGACCAGTTCAGACCCCAGACAACCAGGAGACCAAGCACAATGGCCTGGGCTGCAGCCATGACAAAGCAAGCGAGCAGTGCTGCATTGCGCACGCCGAGCGTAACCGGAAGGGAACGCAGGCCGGTTTGACGATCGCCCTCAACCGCCTTGAAATCGTTGAGAGTCATAATACCGTGGGCACCGATGCTGTAGAGGATCAGTACGATCAGGATTTCAGCCCGGGGCAGTGCAGCAAGCATCACTGCAGCGCCGGTAAACCAGCTTAACCCCTCATATGTCAGGCCGACCGTCGCTGGTCCCAGCCAGCCACTCGATTTGAACCGGAAAGGCGGCGCGCTGTAAGCCCAGGCAAGCGCGAGTCCTACGAGTGCTGCAATGAATACCCAAAGCCCAAGCAAGGCGCCGACCAATGCCGACACAGCCGTGCCGAACAGCGCAACATAGAGTCCCCATTTGCCGCCGACCCGGCCCGAGGGGATCGGTCGATCCGGCTCATTGATCGCGTCAACGTGCCGGTCGAACCAATCGTTGATAGCTTGGCTGGTGCCGCACACCAAAGGCCCCGCAAGCAAGACACCGGCTAAAACAAACAGCCAGCGACCTTCCAGGCCTGCTCCTGAAGAAACCGCACCGCACATGAACGCCCACATCGGCGGGAACCATGTGATCGGCTTGAGCAGTTGCACAACATCGCGCAGCGCCGGGACAGGCGCTGACCGAGTCGAAACTGCTGAACGTTGCATAGTGGAAGGCTATGACTGACAGCTCAATGCGTCAATCAAAATTGACACTTATGTTGGCACTTGCGTTGACACTTCGCCCAGAAGGGGACGTTTATTCGTCTTCGTTGCCCAAATTGCCCAATCCGTGACGATGCAGTTTCGAATAAAGGCTCTGCCGAGACAGGCCCAAAATCTCCGCTGCGGATGCCCGGTTGTCGGAGGTGTAGGAAAGCGCAGCCTCAATGCAGAGCCGCTCAATCAAATCCGTGCTTTCACGCACAATGTCTTTCAACGACATGCGGCCAACCAGATCGGTGAGTTGCTCGACCGAGCGCGGCAGATCCTCCGCGTTCGGCGGCAAATCGCGCAAACGCCGACCGATCGGGCGGATAACAAATCCATGGAAGGTTTCGTGGCCGTTGGTCATGACCGCCGAAAGCTCAACGGGTTCGCCCTCGCCTTCCTCATGTGCGGACCGGATAACTGTGGCCACGTTGCGAGCCGCGCCGTGTTGGTCAATCTGTCCCTGGATCAGTTCAAGATCGATGCCAGGGCGACCGACATATTCACCAAGGCTGCGCCCCCGAAGCTGATCAATGCTGGCCGCCTGGACCAGTTCGACAAAGGCCGAATTGGCGCCAATAATGTCCATTGATCCGTCAGCGACGACAAAAGCATCTGGCATGTGATCGACCAGATCGAGCACAGGCGAATTCTGCCGCCCATCATCGGCATTGGCTCCACCGGAAAAGCGCAAAAGCAGGTATTGCCCGCGATCCTGACTAAAGCCGGTGGCAAGGGCAGAGACAGGCTCCGACCCCTTTGACGAGAAAGTCAAATCGATCGGAGAGGCTGCGTCGGACGACAAAGCCGAACCGACCAATGAAGCAACTGCATCACGCGATGACTTATCAACCAGCGCAGGCAGTTTTTTGCCGACCAGCCCGGCCTGGCGAGCGCCAAGCAGGCTGTGTGCCGCCGGGTTTGCCTCGAGTATTTTCTGGGAGGATGCTTCGATGATAACCATCGCCTCCGACGACAGATCGAAGAGCATGCGATAGCGCCCCTCTAATTGCCGGAGGCGCAGATAGTCCCGTTCAAGCGATTGCTGAACCTGCAAAAGGCGCTGTTGCAGCTTTGCGGATTCCACCAGATCGCGACCAATAGCTATCCGCTGATCACTGCCATTCAACGCCACAACCACATACCGCATCGGTATATCACCATCGCGCGCCGGGTGGTTGACCTGACGCCAGTGCTGGACTTCGCCGCGCCTTGCCGCAGCCAGCATTTCCATCACTTTGGGTCGACTTTCAATGGTCACTGTGTCGAGCCAGTTAGTGCCGATCCATTTGTCGAATCCGGGAAACGCCTTTGGATCGACAGACACATCGAGAATGGTCCCGGTGTCATCAAGAACCAGAGTCACATCGCCGGCCAGCATGGCCAGTTTCGTCGCGGAATCGGAGTCTAACCTCTGGAATAGATCAGCAGCGTGACCGAAGCCCCGCTTGCCTTCAAGACTGTGCTTGCGCGTTAGCATCGGCACCCCGACCTATCGGGATAAATGGGAAAGCGAAGCGACATTGGTGACCAATTCCTCGGCTATCGAGAGTGCACCGCGAGCATCCACTGCCGTCCCATCGGCACCGACTTCTTCGACCATGCCGGGGTTTTCGTTGACCATGCGACCACCGATCATGATCGCGATGTTGGGATTTGCGGAAACGCCGCGAGTTGCATTAATTACATGTTGCACTGCAGCGCTAGGGCAGTCCCTGCTGATGGTCAATCCCAACACATCGAACGATTTGCGTGATAGTTCTGCAAGCAATTCGCGCCGTTCGGGCTCTACCAACAGCTCGCTGCTCCACCCAGCCCTGGAGAACACGTCTTCGATCATGATCGCGCCGAAACTGTGTTGATCCCCCGGTAGGGGTGATACCAGGATGGACCGCTGCGCAGACAAAGCGGTGTTGATCCGGGGCGTGCGCGATGCAATCTCCCGCATCACCTCCTGCAGACGCCACAATCCCATCGTCACATCGACAAAATCGCACTCGTCTTCTTCCCACAGCTGACCAAGCTTGCGAGCGGACGGCGCGAGCAGTTCCAGATAGATTGTATCAAGGCTGGCCCCGCGATCGATGAAGCCATTCACCTCCTCGATCAGACCGGACGTCTCGGTGCTCAACGGCAGCTCGGCGAAACGGCTGGCATCGATCGGGTTGATTTCGCGATTTAGAGCGTCAGGCGAAACCGAACCATGGCTGGCATGAGCCATCAGCAGTTTTGGGACAATCTCACTTTCGATAATGGCGTTGATCGAGTCGCCGGAAAGCGCATTCGCCCCTTCGATGCCTTCGAGGTGCCCCTCCCGCATGCGGCGCTTTAGCGGATTAGCAATTACTTTGCGCAGAGCTGCCGTGCCTGCGCCAATCACCGATGCCATGCCAGACTCTCCCGGTCGGCCAGACCCAAGTGGGCCAGTGTGCCGCGCGGATCGCGCGTTGCCAGCGATGCAGCGAACCCGACACGACTCGCAAACGCCAGCGCGCATGACCGTACGCCGGATTTTTGCGAGTAGCAAACCATCAGTGTCAAATTTATAGAACGTCCAGTTTAGTTGACACTTTGACTTGGACTCGACTAGAGTTCGAATCTGTTAGCGGAGGGATCTCGCACGGTATGAGAGGGAATGATCTTGCATCTCCCAAAAGGCGCTTAGCGGACGCACCGCAGGCGACCGAAGAAACGGAGATCAGGAAGGGGCTCTACACAATGGATGAGCGCCAGCGTCGGGACGAGTCGGTCTGGACGACAGTGCAGGGTGTCCTCGCTCCCTTACAATTCATCGTTTTTCTGATCAGCCTCGGGCTGGTGATTCGGTACCTGGCCAGCGGCGAAGGTGCCTTTGCCGCAGATACGTCAATCGTCATCAAGACGCTGGTCCTCTACACCATCATGATCACCGGCTCGATCTGGGAAAAGATCGTGTTCGGCAAATGGTTGTTCGCCCCGGCCTTCTTCTGGGAAGATGTGTTTTCGATGCTGGTGCTGGCATTGCACACGCTTTACCTGGTGATGCTGTTCGGAGCAGTCGGGTCGGTTGAACAGCGCATGCTTGTCGCGCTCGCCGCCTACGCCGCCTATGTTATCAACGCTGGTCAATTCCTTTGGAAGCTGCGCATGGCGCGCCTCCAGGCTGCCGAACCTCAGGCGGTTCCGGTATGAGCGTGATGCCAACAACCACCGGCTGCGCGCCGGACACCGCCACGCTTGAGCGTGCGCCTGTCCTGCGCGAACGTGGCCAGCGGGAAGTCTTCTGCGGGCTAACTGGCATCATCTGGCTGCATCGCAAGATGCAGGATGCATTCTTTCTTGTCGTTGGATCGCGCACCTGCGCGCACCTGCTGCAATCGGCGGCCGGCGTGATGATCTTTGCCGAACCGCGCTTTGCCACCGCTATCATGGAAGAGCGCGACCTGGCCGGGATGGTCGACGCGCAAGAAGAGCTCGACCGCGTTGTCGATCGGCTGCTTGAACGACGCCCCGAGATCAAGACTCTGTTCCTTGTCGGATCGTGCCCATCGGAAGTGATCAAGCTTGATCTGGCCAAGGCCGCGCAACGCCTGGGGACCAAGCATGCCGGTTCTACGCGCATTCTCAACTACTCCGGCAGCGGGATCGAAACGACTTTCACCCAGGGTGAGGATGCCTGCCTTGCATCTCTTGTCCCGGAAATGCCCGCTGGCGATCCCGGCGGCCCGCAAGAGCTTCTGATCGTCGGTGCGCTGCCCGATATCGTCGAGGACCAGTTCCTGCGGCTGTTTGCGGAGCTGGGAATCGAGAATGTTGGTGTCCTGCCCGCCCGCACGGCCGACCAATTGCCTGCTGTCGGCCCCCAAACCCGCTACCTGCTGGCGCAGCCCTTCCTAACGGACACCGCGCTC
>JBCAXQ010000204.1:0-5619 GCA_038534015.1 Pseudomonadota bacterium
GGGTTTGGGGTTGTGCTTTTGCGGCAGGTTTTGCGCTCAGGATTGCTGCAATCTATTGGCAGATTGCCTTGCCAATCTATCGAGACGGAACGAACGAAGCCGCCTGATCAACCGCCCAGTTCGGTATCGTCCTCAATCTCTTCACCTGGAAGCGGGCCACCGGGATAAGCAGGCTGAGCAGATTGGTATTCGGGCTCACGCTGATCGACAGAGCGATCTACCGGGCCAGCCTGCTCGACGCGCTGGCGCGCCTCGTAATAGCTTGCATCGCTCCACTGGCTATCTTCGGCGTCACGAGCAGGCGGAGCAGAAGCCAAGCGACCATCATAGTCCACGCTTTCGATCCGACCTGAATTGTTGATCCGGCAGCTGAAGCGATCGCCATTGAACAGAGCGCCAGTGACCAGCCAACCTTCGCCAGAACGGTCAACGCTATCGACGCTGTCGACGCGGATATCCTGTTCGATCTCGGCGACACACATAGAAACGGCGTTGTCTATTCCGCGCGTGCCGCTGGAGCGTGGGTTTTCACCACGCGGGCGCTGATAATCGATATCGCGGTCACGGTCGCGATAGTCGTAGTCACGATCACGGTTCTTTTTGCTGTCGTTGCTTGCCGCGCTGGCGATCGCAGCGATGCCGCCAATGATCAGCACGCCTGCCAGTACATCACCGGCATCCACCCGATTGCGGTGGCGATAACGGCGATATCGATGATGCTCGACGGTATCAGCAGCTTCGTAGTCAAAAATGTCAGCACTCTGTGGTGCCAACTGTGTGGGCGCCGCGGGGACCATCGGGGTTAAATCAGCGGCTGCTGCAGGTGTGGCTGCCATCGATGCGGCAGCGGCAAGGCCGGCGAGCGCGCCAAAGCGAATGGATCGGGCCATTTGAATTCCCTCCTGTTTAAAAGGCGAGCGGCCACCAATCGCTCAATATTGCAGACAGCACTAGGCGGCTCAGGCTTACGCTTGCCTGAACCGCCCGGTGTGCTTGGTGTTTCACCCGTCGTGGATGCTATCAACGCAGCCCACGGACATTCTTGAAGTCGACCTGCGGGCGGCCATAGCCATCGGTCCAGCAGGTGAACCGGCCGCGATCATAGCTGTTTCGGCCATATCCACGGGCGCCGTCGACAACGATCCGCCCTTTCACACGATAGCCGTTGCGGGTCCGGTCAACGTCGCGGATCTGCGTTACGTCAGCGTAGCGGAACCCGCCAAAGCGGCGTGCCTGGCGCTCGGCGGCATTCACGCACTTCTCTACCGCTACACGCGATCCACCGCGGCGCGAATTCTTGTAATAGCCGCGATTGTTGTAGCCACGGTAGTCGCCACGATCACGATAGCGAGTGTCATGGCGATAATGGCGATCACGATCTTTGCTTGCTGCGCTGGCGATGGCGGCGATCCCGCCGATAATCAAAGCACCGGCGATCACATCGCCTGCGTCAATCTTGTCGTTGCGGTCGCGAGCCATTGCAGGGTTTGCAGACGCCAGGGCCATCGCGCCAGCCGCGACAGTCCCGAGCGTCCCTTTGGCGATGGTCTTTTTCAGATTCGTCATGGGGTTCATCCTCGGGGTTGGCCGGTGCGGGATTGCTCCGGCTGTGATGCCCTTATGGATGATTCGGTCTGTTTCGAGCCTGAAGCGGTCTTGCAGCCGATGTTCAGATAAATAGCACTTTATATGAACAGATGTATTTGTGTGTATCGTCCAGCGCTTATTCGGCGAGGGTCGCCAGCACATCCCGCGTAAAGGCGGCGATATCGAACCGGGTCCCGACCATGTCCTCCCCTCGCCTGACGATCACGACATTCCGGCTTGGAACGACAACGATGTACTGTCCGCGATTGCCACGCGCAGCGAATGCATCGCCGGGTATCCCGTCAAAGGCGTTGCCCTCCGGTCGCTTGAACGTCCACCATCCAGCGCCATACCCCCAATCAGACCCTTCTGGTTGGGGACCAGCCGGATCCGAAACATATTCGCGCCAGTTTTCCGGCAGCAGTCGTTCTTCGTTCCAGACACCATCGTTGAGATAGAGCTGCCCGAGCGTCGCCAGATCCCGCGCGGTCGACCAGACTTGCGACGAAAGGATATAATCCCCGCGCATATCCGTCTCCGCGACGGTGTTTTGCATCCCAAGCTTCTCGAAAAAGTCGGACGGGTGATAATAGCTGAGGTAACGATCAATTGCCTTGATCGCCATCAGGGTATCATTGTTGGCATAGCGGAAAACCGCTCCCGGCGGACTTATCATCGGCCAATTGGTCGCATGTTCACCAACGGTTGCACCACCCCAATATAGCGGATCGGTGCGATTGCCTGGCGTATCCGAATATCGGCCCGATGCCATTCGCAGCATATGATCAATGGTAATCGCATTGCGCGGGTCGCTTTCGCGCCCGCTGCGCCAGTAGGCCATGCCTACGCCATCATCGACCGAATACTCACCCCTTTGCACCGCCGCTCCGACAAGTGTCGCAGCGATACTCTTGGCCACGGACCACGTGCGTTGCGGAGTGTTTGCGTCGAAACCTTCAGTATATCTTTCAGCCCGTGTGGCACCATCTTGGGTCACAAGAACGGCTGTAGTCCGCGTTCCCTCACCATATTCACCGGTGAAGGCACGTCCCGCCATATTGAACATCCCTGGCTCTATCGGACGCCTGATCGTCACAACCGGTGGTGGCGGTATCGGGCGGTCCCGAGGGCCCTCGCTTTCGTCATACTCGCCATACGGTTGCGACGGATCGCTCCAATCCTCCACAACGCCAATCGGCAAGGATGTGCAGCCGCTGCCCGGAAAAAATGCCGCCAAGCGATCAGGCATAGTATCATCCCACCCAACCTGGACATGAGCAATGTGCCCGCTTGGGCGGCGCACAATCTCATAAGGCAGATCACGGATGATTGCATCGAATGGGGCCTGAACACCCGTCAATTCCCATGCATGGACGCTCTCCGGCATTCGGATCGCACCGTTCGCCTCTGCATTGGCAATCGCGCTGCACAGGAACAGCGCTTTGTACCCAGCAGCAAGCGCGCGATCATAGCGAGTATCCAGCTGCTCCTGCGCGGTTTGCGCGTTGGCAGCCGAGGAGACAATGAGAGCCGCGCCCGACGCGGCGATCAGAAGAGCTTTCATGACTCAGGTTGATGGCATGGCGGAGGGCGTAAGGCCAGCCTCTTGCTCCTTGCCTTCAGCATCGGTCGCCGGAAACTCACCATACCGGTTGGTTTCAATGCCCAAGGCCGCAAAGTCCTGGGCGAAGTCCTCAATCGCCAGTATCCCCGAGCAAGCTCGGGCCCCTGCATCGGGACGCTCGCCATCGCGATAGCGTCGGATCATTGCCAGTGCCGCCAGGACTGGCACATAGGGGCCACGGTTGCTGTCAGCCTTGAGGAACCAGGATTGGCTCACGGTTTTCCCGCGCGCATTGATCCCGGCGACCCGCACCGACATCGCGCCTTTGTCCGATCCAAATGGAAGGAACCACTTTGCAATAGCAAGCATCGGCCGCGCGATCGGACGCAGGCTCTTCACCCACCCCCAGCGCACAGGTTGAGACATCGCGGCCAGACCCAGATGGAGGATCGAAAGCTCCATTCCCGCGAAGAACTCGGCGCTTCGGCGCGGCTTGTACCGCTCTACCAGAAGGTCCTGCTCGGGGGTGTCACACACGCTCGCCCAACGTTTCCCGATATGCGGGATCGTTTCACGATGGGTCATGCCCCAACCGCTGACATGCTGCCACACACCCTCGCGGAACACCCGCACGGGCTTGCCGACATAGGAAAGGATTGCTTCGACAACTGACAGCCCGCGTGGCGCTCGGTTGCCCGGGAAGATACCAATTCTGATGTCATCGATGGCACGCCAGCCCTCGGTCAAGTCATCAATCACGGCATGGCTGAGCGCGGGAATCGAACTTGCTCCGGCAGTAAGCGCGACCTCTGCACCCTTGGCGACTTCATCGTAGCGGGAAAACTCGCGCATGAATTCGCGCCCGTCAGCGAGGTCGACATAATCAACCCCAGCGGCAATGGCGGACTCAACCACTCGCATATGCGAAGCCTGGAATGGGCCAGCGGCATCCACAACAAGGCCATACCCGGCGATATCCTGCGCGGTGATCCGGTCCCTGTCGAGCGCAATGCACTTGACGTTCCTGGGGAACCCATCGGCAAGCGCCTGGAGCTTTTCGACATTCCGGGCAGCCAAGACCAGCTCAATACCATCTTCCATGCTTGCCCGTTCGGCAAGGCGAGATCCGAACACACCGCTTCCCCCAATCAGAAGCACGCGGAGCGGTTTACGACTGTCAGGCATCGTGGAACTCCCCTTCCTGATAGACCATCTCACCAAGGATGCGGTGCTCAAGCTGCAGCGAGAACACGAAACGTCCCTCCCCCACATCGATATGCCTCACCTTGGTCACCCCAGGCTCAAGCCATCTTGGCAAGCGGAATTGCTTGCCAAACACGCGGATGAAATAATGATCGCTGACAAATTCCAATCCGTCTTCTACGGCGCTCACGTTTAGCGACATGCCGATGCCGCATCCGATATGTTCTTCGAGACCGGTTGGGCCTGCGAACTGTTTTGCGCTGTGTATCACCTGCGGGAAGCCGTTCTTGCGGCCATATACCCGGGTCCAGCACTGCCCACCGCCAACGCAGTCTTCAGAGACTGAGACCGCCGCTGGCACGTGCAGATCACGACTGAGCGGCAGGGGCGCGCCGATCACTCTGGCAAGGTGGGCAAACAGCCAACCAGCCCTTGAGAATCGCGCTGTGCGGATTGCGCCCGGGTAGATCACAACTCGTTCGCCAGAAACACGCTTTGAGAAACGTCGCTGTACGTCCGCTGGTAGCCCTTCCCACGCAGCCCCGCCAATCAGTCTGCGAAACCGTACGTCGTAGGGTACACCTGGCGCTCGTTCCTGCGCAATTTCGCTTTGGACGAACTCCTGTTTGGCAAGTGACAGTTCCATTTTTGCCCCCTTCCTGCGGGGTTGCCATTTCAGTCGGACTTCTTGCCCGGCCTCCAATTGATCAGCTTGGTCACGCCAGCGCCCATCTTGATCAGTGCGGTCAGTGCGGGCTTCGGCACCTTCGTCATTTCGTCGTGCCAGCGCGACATGGTGGTCACAAAATCGAGCATGGCGGCGAGCTTTTCCTTCGCCTCAGGACTGACTTCGGGATCATTCTCGGCCTCATCGTTGCAGAGCCGCAAAGCCTGCTCGGCGGGATCGATCTCGCGCGCCTTGCGACCTTCGGCAATCTTTATCGCCATCTCCCAGATGTCCGCCTCCGCATCGAAGTGATCGCGCCGATCGCCCATTACCGGAACCCGATGGATCAACCTCCATCCGAGCAGCTCCTTGATGGAATTGGAAACGTTGGAACGAGCCATGCCGAGAACTTCGGCAATCTCGTCCGCAGTCAGTGGCTTGTCAGAAATGAACAGCAGCGCGTGAATCTGCGCCACTGAACGATTGACGCCCCATTGCCCGCCAAGATCGCCCCAATGGAGTACAAAGCGTGCCACAGATGGCGGATGTTCCTAATCAACTTTAATTTCTGTCATAGCAGAAATATCAGACTATTCCG
>JBCAXQ010000205.1:0-5599 GCA_038534015.1 Pseudomonadota bacterium
AACCCACCATTTTCAGGCTTCTGGCGTCGAAATGGATTCTCGTGACGTGCGGCCTGGTGACCTGTTTGTGGCGCTCAAGGGCGAAGCGATGGATGGCCATCGCTTTCTTCCACAGGCCTTCGCCGCGGGTGCCGTTGCCGCCATCACTGACCGTCCGGTCGATTTTCCGCACATCCTGGTGAAAGATACGACCGCCGCCCTGCATGCTCTCGCCCACGCTGCCCGCGATCGTAGCGAAGCTGTGCGCATCGGCGTCACCGGCTCGGTTGGCAAGACGGGCGTCAAAGAGGCGATCTTCGGCAGCCTGGACCGTGCAAGTCGTGGAGCCGCCCATCGGTCGGTTCGCAGTTACAACAATCATGTTGGCGTCCCGCTCAGCCTCGCGCGCATGGGCGCTCGCTCGCGCTTTGCAGTGTTCGAAATGGGTATGAATCACGCGGGCGAAATCGCGCCTCTGGCTGATCATGTCCGCCCGCATGTTGCGGTCATCACCACGATAGCGCCGGCGCACATCGAAAATCTCGGCAGTATGGAAGCAATTGCCGATGAGAAAGCCCAAATCTTCGCAGGTCTGGCGAAAGACGGGACGGCTGTGATCCCGGCGGATAGCGAATATGCCGAGCGGCTTATCGGGCATGCGCGCGCTTGCGGCGTCAACATCGTTACCTTCGGCCGCAGCAAAGATGCTGACGTGCGAATGCTCGATGCTATTCCTCAGGCCAATGGCGGATCAATTGTAACCGCAGACCTGGGTGAGCAACGACTGTGTTATACGGTGGCTGAACCGGGCGAGCATTGGATCGCAAATTCTCTTGCTGTCATGGCAGCAGTTCGCGCTGCTGGTGGTGACCTCGCCGCGGCCGGGCTTGCCCTGGCAGAGATGGGCGGACTTAAGGGACGCGGCGCACGGTTTCAGATTGAGGTCGACGGAGGCAAGGCCGTGCTGGTTGATGAGAGCTACAACGCGAACCCCGCTTCCATGCGTGCCACGCTCAAGCAATTGGGACAGACCCCTGCTGGTCGGCGGGTCGCTGTATTGGGCAGTATGAAAGAGCTCGGCGATTTTTCACCTCGCTTTCATCGGCAACTGTCAGAGCCTTTGATTGAGGCCCAAGTCGACCACGCGATCCTTGTGGGCGACGAAATGCGGGATCTCGCCACTGAACTCGGGGATTCTGCTGCAAAATCGCTTGGCAGGGCGATCAGCTTTGCCCATTGCGACGGGCCTGCCGATGCAATCGCGGCGCTCGAGCAATTCGGTCTCACACATGGCGATGCGGTACTTGTAAAGGGCTCCAACTCGGTTGGCCTAGGCAGTCTGGTTTCACATTTTACCCGAGGCGTGGATGCTGCGGGGCAGGACGGCTGAATGCTCTATCTACTCGCTGAATTCTTTGGCTTCGAAGGCGCGCTGAATCTGGTCCGGTATCAGACATTCCGGTTTGGGGCAGCGTTGATGACGGCGCTTGTCATCGGCCTCATTATCGGGCCCAAGTTCATTAACATGCTCCGCGTACGCCAAGGCAAGGGGCAGCCCATCCGTGAAGACGGCCCGCAATCGCACCTCGCCAAACGCGGAACGCCGACCATGGGTGGTTTGATGATCCTGGTCGCGCTGACCCTGTCTCTGTTTTTATGGATGGACCTGACCAACCCGTTTGTCTGGGCGTGCCTCGCGGTCACTGTCGGGTTCGGTGTGATCGGCTTTGTCGACGATTACGATAAAGTTTCAAAGAACAGCCATGCGGGCGTTTCGGGCAAGATCCGGCTCGTAATGGAGTTCGCGGTCGCTGGGGTCGCCTCGTATATTATCGTCAGCCAAATCAGCACGGACCTGTACATTCCGTTCTTCTCCGATGTGCAGATTCCGCTCGGCCCGTTCTATTATGTCTTTGCAGCGTTTGTGATTGTTGGCGCGGGTAATGCGGTCAATTTGACCGACGGCCTTGACGGTCTGGCGATCATGCCGGTCATCATCGCATCGGGGACCTTTGCGATCATTGCCTATCTGGTCGGCCGCGTCGACTTTTCCGAATATCTCGGCATTCCGCATGTACCCGGAGCTGGCGAATTGGCGATTTTCAGCGCAGCGATCATGGGGGCAGGGCTGGCCTTCTTGTGGTTTAATGCTCCGCCAGCTGCCGTTTTCATGGGAGACACCGGCTCGCTCGCGCTTGGCGGAGCCCTCGGCGCGATCGCGGTGGCCAGCCATCATGAGGTTGTGCTGGCGATTGTTGGCGGATTGTTCGTCCTCGAAGCTGTCTCAGTCATCATTCAGGTGTTCTGGTTCAAACGGACAGGCAAGCGGGTGTTTCGCATGGCGCCAATACACCACCATTTCGAACAGCTTGGCTGGAGCGAAAGCAAGGTCGTGATCCGGTTCTGGATCATATCGATCATACTCGCTCTGATGGGCCTCGCCACGTTGAAGCTGAGATAGGAAAGCTGGACAAGCTGTGATCACTTCGAGCGCCTTTTCCGGAAAACGCTATGCCGTATTGGGCTTGGCGCGGTCTGGCGCGGCAGTGGTGGAAAGCCTTCTGGCGAGCGGCGCGGAAGTTACCGCCTGGGACCGTCAGGATGTGGCGCGCGATCCATTCGAGGGGCGATGCACCCTTCAGGATCCTCTCACTACCGATCTTGCCGGTTTCGACGGTGTCATTGTGTCACCCGGTGTTCCCCTCAACACGCATCCTATCGCATCGTATGCTGCCGAATTCGGCGTGCCAGTGATCGGCGATATCGAACTGTTCGCGCTCACACGTGGGGAGCTGCTGCCGCACAAGGTCGTCGGGATTACCGGGACCAACGGCAAATCGACCACCACGGCGCTGGTGCATCACATTCTTCAGATGGCTGGCCGACCAACCATCATGGGTGGAAATATTGGTGAGCCCATTATGGCTCAGGCGCCGCTCGCGCCGAACGAGAACGGAGATGGTGTCTACGTGCTCGAACTGTCGAGCTACCAGATCGACCTCACTTACTCGCTCGATTGCGATGTTGCGGCGCTGACAAACATAACTCCCGACCACCTTGACCGCTACGCTGGTTTTGAAGCCTATGCGGCGTCAAAGGCGCGGCTGTTCGGCATGCAGGGATCAGCCAGTCTGGCGGTGTTCGGCAATCTCGCAGAGCCCGCTCGTACCATCTTTGCAGCCGAGTGTGAGCGGCGCGTACAGGATCGAGCCATCGCTCCCAATCTTCAGGCACTCGCCGTGCTGCAGCCACGCTGGCCAAGCCTCCAGGGCCCGCACAACCTAGAGAATGCTGCAGTCGCCATTGCTATCGTGGAAGAGCTTGGCGTGACGCGCGCGCAATGGGAGCACGCTTTGCCTCGTTTCCGAGGGCTTCCACATCGAATGGAGCGAGTCGGCGAAGAAGATGGTGTGCTGTTCATCAACGATAGCAAGGCAACCAATACAGAATCGACGGCTCCCGCTTTGGCCGCCTATCCTCCCCATGCTTCGATCAACGGCGGTGCGCCGCGTGTGCACTGGATTGTTGGGGGATTGGCAAAAGAAGACGGGTTGGGAGATTGCGCCCGCCATCTCGGCAATATTGCCGCAGCTTACACAGTCGGAGAAGCGGGTCCGCGCTTCGCCGAATTGCTGGAAGATAGCGTGAATGTTGAACGTTGCGAGCTGATCAGCGAAGCCGTGAGCCGTGCCCGCGACGCAGCGCGTCCGGGCGAGGTCGTGCTGTTCTCCCCCGCCTGTGCCAGCTTCGACCAGTTCCGCGATTATGAGAAGCGCGGCCAACACTTTTGCCAGCTTGTCGGAGTCCTTGCCGATTGCAGTCCAGCCGGAAGCTTTGGTGAATTCGGAGAAGCGGCATGAGCGGTCCTGGAGGGCTGGGAGTGGCAGCAGCGCCGTCGCGCGACGGGGCAGCTTTTCATCCGCCCGTCGTCTTTAAGCGTCCGTGGCGCGACGAAGTGCGCATTTGGTGGCGAGAGCTCGATAAGGGGTTGCTCACTCTGGTCCTCATACTCATGGTGTTGGGGACTGGAGCGGTGGCTGCAGCGTCGCCTGCCAGCGCTGATCAGCTTTCTACAGCCGATGTTCGCCTCGATGATTTCCTGTTTTTCAAATCCCATATTGTCTGGCAGTTCATGGGCGTGTGCGTCATGCTCGCGGTGTCTTTCCTAAGCCGCGATAACGCGCGGCGATTGGGCATTATTGTCGGTGCGGCAATGCTGTTGCTGCTGTTTCTGGTACCTCTCATCGGTGTCGAAAAGAACGGTGCAAAGCGCTGGTTGGAATTTGGAATGTCGCTTCAGCCGAGCGAGTTCCTGAAGCCCGGATTCGCCGTCGGGCTTGCCTGGATTCTCAGTTGGCGACTGCGTGACCCGAACCTGCCCGTACTCACTTTTGTCAGCGTGATCATGGCGCTGGTCGCAGGCTTGTTGATGCTGCAGCCAAACCTTGGTGCGACGATCCTTTTTGGCGGAATCTGGTTCGTGCTGGTCTTGCTTTCCGGTGTCTCTATCCAGCGGATCAGCGCGCTGATCGGGGCAGGAATTGCCGGCCTGACGGCGACCTATTTCCTTTACGACAATGCGCGCCATCGGATCGACGATTTTCTGGGAGGCGGCACCGCATTCGACCAGGTCGATCTTGCCCAACGAACTCTGCTGGCGGGGGGGTGGACTGGAAGCGGTCTGTGGCTCGGCATTCGCAAAATGAACCTGCCGGAAGCGCACACCGACTACATCTTCTCCGTCATAGGTGAAGAATTCGGCTTGCTGGCATGCGCGCTTATCGTTGCGCTCTACCTAGCGATCGTTCTGCGTGTCCTGATGAGGCTTGTCGATGAGGACAATCTTTTCGCGCTTCTCGCGGGCGCGGGTCTGATCGCGAGCATTGGCGGCCAGGCTTTCATCAACATGCTCGTAAATCTCCAGCTGTTCCCCTCAAAGGGGATGACACTGCCGCTGATTTCCTATGGCGGATCATCGACACTGGCGATGTGTTTCACGGTTGGGCTATTGCTCGCCATCACTCGGCGCAATCCGTTCCTTGAACGGGAAACGCCGGGTCTGATGGATTTTCTTGATCGTCCAAGAAACGAGAGCAAGGAGGATCGCGCATGAGCAGCGACGCCCCAAACACTTCCAGTCGCCATTTCGTCCTCGCTGCAGGAGGGACAGGCGGGCATCTGATTCCGGCCTTTGCCCTGGCGACCGAACTTCACGGGCGCGGCCATCACGTGGCGTTGATCACTGATGAGCGCGGCGCGAATATCCCGGGGAAACCCGATTTCCTGCCTGCACATGTCCTGCCCGCCGGGCGGTTCGGCAAGAACCCGCTGCGATGGATCGGCGGTGCACGCGCGGTGCTGGAGGGACGCAGCATGGCGCTGCGCTTGTTCGAGAGCTTTGAGCCGACGGCTGTTGTCGGCTTCGGAGGGTATCCGGCACTGCCGGCGCTGCTCGCATCAACCGCAGCCAAGATCCCGAGCGTCGTGCATGAGCAAAACGCGGTGCTGGGGCGCGTAAACCGGCTGCTTGCAGGCCGCGTCGATGCAATTGCAACCAGCTATCCCGATGTCTTGCGTTTGAAGGGCAAGCATCTTGAGAAGACCCATTTGGTCGGCAATC
>JBCAXQ010000206.1:0-5573 GCA_038534015.1 Pseudomonadota bacterium
GCAAGATCCGGTCGAGAAAGTCGTCGCGCTTATTGCTGCGCGCGTGCTGGACCAGGGGGAGCGTCTGCTTGTGGTTGCCGCTGATCGGGATCAGCGCAAGGCGCTTTCAAGCGGAATGTGGCAGTCTGGGCCTGAAAACTTTTTGGCCAATGGTGATGCAGAGGATGGCAACGCCCAGAAGCATCCCGTGCTGCTTTCCGCTTCGTGCGAAGCGGTGAACTCGGCCAGCCACGTGATCTTTGCTGATGGGGTCTGGCGCCAGCCAGAGGGATTTGACCGCGCATTCCTGTTATTCGATGATGACAGTGTCGAAGCGGCCCGTGAGACGTGGCGCTCGCTCGACGGTGCCGAGGAACTGGAACGAAGCTTCTTCCGACAGGAAGCGGGCAAATGGGTGAAAGTGGCCTGATTGCTTGCGCTGAGAGCGCCAATTGGGAATGATTGTATGCAAGCAACAGGAGAGAATCGATGCGCACCCCTGCAATTGTAATTGGATCGAGCTTGGCCCTGGCTGCCTGCGGTGGACCCGACACCTCAGGGACTTTCACGACCGAGGATGGCGAAACCGGCGAATACAGGGTCGATAGCGATAGCGGAGAGACCACCGCTACGGTCGAAACCAGCGAAGGTACGGCGACCCTGCGTTCCGGTGAAGATGTTCCGCTGGACCTGCCTGACGGCTTTTCGCTGTACCCGGGAGCGAAAGTTGTCAGCAACACCGTGGTGAGTCGCGGTGAGGGCAAGGGTAGCATGACCATTATCGAAACCAGCGACAGTATCGCCGATCTCAAATCGTTCTATCGCAAGCAGGCCGAAGATGCCGGGGTGGATATCGGGATTGAGGCGGACATCAATGGCGGTGCCATGTTGGGCGGAGAAAGCGAAGAAGGGCAATCCTTCATGCTGATGATCAACCGCGATGCAGACGTTACCAGCGCCACCTTGACCGTGGGGCAGAATCTCGAAAACTGATCAGGCTTGAACTGAGGCCTTGCGGGGGCTAGGGGCGCGCCAGAATTCAACCTCTCGGCGCAGGAATTCTGTGCTGTCTCTCAAGGAAATCACCATGGCGGTCACCCGCACTTTTTCGATCATCAAGCCGGACGCCACGCGTCGCAACCTGACTGGCGCTGTCACCCAGATGCTGGAAGAGGCTGGCCTTCGGGTCGTCGCGTCCAAGCGGATTCACATGAGCAAGGATCAGGCGGAAGGCTTCTACGCGGTCCACAAAGAGCGCCCTTTCTTCGGCGAGCTGGTGGAATTCATGATGAGCGAGCCTGTTGTGGTCCAGGTGCTTGAAGGTGAAGACGCTGTAACCCGCAACCGCGACATCATGGGCGCCACCAATCCGGCAGAAGCCGCTGAAGGCACGATCCGCAAGACGCATGCGCTTTCGATTGGTGAGAACACCGTCCACGGTTCGGACAGCGATGAGAACGCCAAGATTGAAATCGACTTCTTCTTCTCGCCAGATGAAATCGTTGGTTGATCTGCGACGAGGGTGAAAGCCATTTCCATCTTGCGCGCTTTCATCGCATCCGGACTGATGGCCGGATTGGCCATACCAGGCGCTACAGTTTGGGCACAGATGCCATCGGCGACGTGCCTTTTGGTTGAGGATACGGACGCCGGAACGATCACAATTGATCTGTCCGGCCGACCCATAAGCGATAGGCCGCTGTATCGGCTGGACTTTGAGTCACCCGGTCTTCCCGAGGAAACTGACGAGTTCAGCGAAGGCGAGCCGGGTGAGTTCCAGTTCGAATTCTTCTTGCTGTTTCCACCTGATCTGGACCGCGACGGCATCTCCGACCGGCTCGGCAACATCATGTTGACGCTAAAGTTTGGGGATCCCGACGCGGTTACCGGGCCAACGTTCATCTATTACAATCGTGACAGGACAATCCCTATTGATGTCGCTCCCGGCAAACTTTGGTACCCGAGTTTTGGGCGCAGCAGAGAAAAGCTGGAAGTTCTTGTGTCCTTGGATGATTTTGAGCGGCAAATGCAGTGGGGTTCCGGCGAGGACCCTGCAAGCCGGATAACCTGGATCGCGAAATCCGTGGGCACCGGCCTGAATGACAGTGAGCTCGTCGGTTCGGGGATTATCCCGCTGGCGCCGATATGGGAAGCGCGCGAGAAAGTGCGACGCGCACTAGAACGGCTGATCGATCAGCGGGGCACGAACGGCTGCTAATCTAACCGGTGCAAGAATTGTAATCGGTCAAGTTGAGCTCAGTCAGCGCACAGGCAAAATACTTCGCATCCCAGCTGTGTTCCGCCGGAGTGTTGGCGCCGGAAGCATAATTGCTGCCAAAGGTTTTTTGCTGAGTTGATCCAGCGGACTGGATATCCGTCGCAAGCTTTTCCATCGTCGAGGGAGCGTAATCGCTGACGGAGTAGGCTGTGGTGAAGGTATAAGTCTCTCCCCATTTCGCATCGCTGGGAGACAGATCCTTGGCGGCGTTTGTCAGCGCTATCGTCGTGTAATCCTTCATCGCGCCGGTTGAAGTGTCATAGGACACCACACTGAACGCAGGATGGTTGCTGTTGCTCGGGCTGATCGAGGGATTCATGCGCACGGCCAGGTAAGGCGTTCCGCTGCTAGCCAGTACACGAAATTCATCCATGTGCGTGTGGCCGGCATAGGCGCCAATCAGTTTGCCTTTGCTGCCGGCGAGTGCGGTTTCGAATTCGGTCTCGAACTTGCCATCCTCGCACCACATCGATTTCGGATCGCGCTGGTATCCTTTGAAGCCATCAACGCCCGGGGGAATGTGCATCAGCAGGGTCACCGTGTTGCTGCTCTTTGCAAGCTCGCCGGTCAGCCACGTCATTTGATCATCACCGGCGGCCAAGCTTGGGCTGTCGGTGTAGCATTTGTAGTCATACAGCCGCGACCAATAGATGCTGAGCACCAGAAAATCGTGTTTGGCCACTGTCGGGTGCGGAATTCTGTAATATCCGCCTGATTTGAATTGTTTTTCGCGGGCCTTGGTCTCATCGACTCCGGGCATTTCATCCGCAATCCCATCGAGGAACGGCCCCGATGGTTCGAGCTGATAATCACCGATTCCTGAATCGTTGTTGCCCAGTGCCGATATGATTGGGGTCTTTTTGAAGGTGTTTTTCAGCTTCATGTTGACGAAGTCGACCGTCTTTACGGCGAAGGCATTCGGGTCTTTGATCACGCCCGGTGCGGCGGTTTCAAAATTGTGCCTGAGATAGTCGCCAGTGTAGAGCACGTAGTCATAGGGTCCCGCATCGGATGCTGCGGTCAAAGCCGATTTGAACAGCGCCCAATTTGAATCGATGTGGCGGCCATAGGCGATGTGTTTGTTGTCTCCGCCGTCTAGAATGCTCTCCCATTTGTCGATCGAGGCATTGTCCAGATCCTGAAGGATTGTCAGGTCGGCAAAGGGATCGAAGTGTATATCGCTAAGATGGAGGAATTTACCGTTCGAAGTTCCTCCACCGGAAGCGACCCCGCTGGGCACCACAGTTTGATCGGTTGTGGCATCCTCTCCCTCGTTTGCCGGTGCTTCTGTGCAGGCTGCTACAAGCAAAGCACTCGCTGCAGCGAATGCCGTTCCCATACTCTTCCAGCTGTTCATAACGCCCCCTGTTTTCAGCATGCTGCGCAACGCTGCAGATACATCAATACTAAAGTTTGCAGAGTATTACGGCTAATTCATGGCGAAGCGGGAGAGATGTTCGGAGTGAGAGAGGTGCTGCCCCGACTTGGAGCGCACCATTTCCTTTCTCATGGCAAGTAAAGCCTTGCCGGATAACTCCAGATCAAGCGCTTGGTACGTTCGCGCGATTTCAGATTCCCAATCCTCGCCAAGAGCGTCGAATTGAAGGTGGGCAATCGGGCCGTCCCAATGGTCAACGAATGAAGCCATGCGTTCATCACGCAAGGCAAGCTTGCGGCGCCATTCGGTCTCGATCCATCCGAGATCGCAATGGTCGGAAGATATCGTCATCAGATTGGCGACCAGAGAGACTGCACTTCTGAGCACATCTTCGCTGTCCCGCTGCGCTATGATCAATCGAGCATCGGGAAACTCGGCAAGCAGGCTGGGTAAGTCTTCAGAAAAGGTCGGGACTTTCAACACCCGAGGTTTGGCGGAGACGCCGCGATATGCCGAATCGGTGCGAAGAATGCGTCCGAATTCGCGATAGACAGGCGCAGGATCGCGGGCCTCGCTCCAGCCGCTGTAGCTCGGTATGTGCCACTGCGTCTGGTACACTGAGTGATTGAGCGCAGCCGCCAACCACGACAGCTCTTCCTCAACCGCCTGTGTCGCCATCGGATGGATGGCATCGATCCAGGGATTGATGCGGCGCATGATTGCCAGGTCTATCGCACTTTTGACTGCCCGCATGTCCGGTTTTGCAGGGACAGGGTGCCAGGCGTCGCAGAATCGTGTGGAGGAGTGCGCGGGGTCAGCGGCAAGCAGCTTGTGCACGCGAGTGGTCCCGGCGCGCATATGTCCAATCACGATGATCGGCGGTGCGATGTCTGTGCGTGGCAGGTCAGTATGCTCGGCCCACTTTTTTCCCATTCCAAGCCGTTGCCGGATCACACGCACCAATTGTCCGTGGCCCATGGCGCGACCGAGAGGGTTGAGCCGCGCCTCTGCTTGAGCAGCCTCGGTCAGTTTTGAAAGCCGTAAGCGAAAATCTGCAACGTCCCGTGAGTCCCGCCCTGTGGTTTCGACAAGCTCGGCGTCGGAACCGAAAGGTTTGGCGGCAACAGCCCACAAGGCGGCGGGATCAAGCGTCGGTTCGGGTAACCAGCCTTTCGCCCACGCCTTGCTGAGCCACGCGTTGGACTTCTCTACGAGCGGCGCGCGGGTGAGCGGGTTGGGCCGAGGACGCATGTGGACGCTCAGAACATATCCGCTGCATCGAGAAGCTTCGTAAGCCGTGCGGGGGCGACCATCCGCCAGCTGCGTTGAAGCCAGTCTGCAACGTTATCCCAATCAACGTCAGCCCGGTTCAGGATGACCCCCACCCAGCCGCTTGCGCCATAGAATGCTGGTTTGAAATACGCTTCTGGCTGCGCCTCGATAAGGCCCATCAGCTCATCCATTCCGCTGGTCTTGACGAGCAGGGCAGTGTGTTCACTGCCGTGGTGCCGGTCACTGAAATAGGCGAAGAATTTTCCGGACTTTTCAGATCCTACCCGAAAGCCGGGGGCGCCGTGGCTTTCCCGCTCCGACGTCTCGGGCAAGCCGAGCGCCAGTGTACGCACCCGTTGATAGAGATATTCGGGATCATTCCCGCGAGACACATAGCGAGCGACCGCTCTGGGATACAGCTGGTGTTCGGCCAGCTTGACGCGTTCGGCCAGGGTCGCCGTCGTATCATCCGGAGCAATGGCAACCCGAACCTGTTCCAGCACTTCACCTGCATCCAGCTCGGGCGTCACAACGTGCACGCTTGCACCGCCATGACTGTCACCCGCCTCGATTGCTCGCTGGTGTGTGTCCAGTCCTTTGTACTTGGGCAGGAGAGAAGGGTGGATGTTGATGATCCGGCCCTGCCAACGTTCAACAAAGCCATCA
>JBCAXQ010000207.1:0-5569 GCA_038534015.1 Pseudomonadota bacterium
AGCAGGTTCTGCGTGCGGCACACCATGTCTTTGAGGATATGGTTGAGCGCATGGCCAATATGCATATCGCCATTGGCATAGGGCGGGCCATCGTGGAGGATGAACTTTTCACGCCCCGCACGCGCCTCGCGCAGCTTGCGATACAGATCAATCTCGCGCCAGCGTGCCGCAATGCCCGGCTCCTTCTGCGGAAGGCCGGCTTTCATCGGGAAATCCGTCTTCGGCAGGAAGACGGTGTCTTTTAGGTCGCGCGAGGAATCTGACATAGGCGAGCGCCGTTAGGGCAATTGCGCCCCGCAGAAAAGCCATTTGGACGAATTGGGCCAAACGCGCCTTTGGTATCGCGCCTTATTGCGCTCTGCGGCGCTCCAATGCTGCTGCACCACCTTCGCGTTCGATTGGCACCCGGCTGTCGAGCCGGTTGTAGAGATAGGGCACAATGTTGAGCGTATCCTCGATCCAGACATAGCCGTTATAGGTGTCGGGAATGTCGGTCAGCTGTTCGGGCAGGTTCAATCCGCTGATTGGCTGGCCCGGCACATCCGGCCCGGTGATGATCACGCGGCCTCCAACCGCTTCCATGCGCTCGATCAGCCTGTTTGGGAAACCCCAATAGAAAAACTGCCCATCGACCGGGATCAGCATGGTCCCGTTCGTGCAGCTATCCGGCATCACGCCGATCCACGCCATCATCACGTAGTCGCTGCTGCATTGCTGTGCGCCTTCAAGGTCAAAGGCCCAGGCTTGCGGAAACAGATCTTTTATCCGCGCAACCGGCGCGGCGGGGCCATAGAAGCCGTCTTCCTTTTCGACGGGATCACGGCCGGCTGCTTTCAGCTTCTGCGCCAGCAGATCCGCTTCGGCAGAGTCATCAGACATGAAATGAAAAAGCATGGAGGTGCGGTCCGGAATGGCGCGCGCTCCCTCCTCAACCGTTGGCATGCGGCCATTGGGCTCTCCGCGCAGCGGGAAGGTGGCACCTCCATCGGCGGTGTATTTGTATCCTATGTCAAGCGCCCGCAGCTCCTCCAGCGTGGCGCTGCGGACCGGGCCGGTTCCATTGGTGCGGCAATCGAGCGTCGCGTCACCAAACAACACCATTTCGCCGTCTGCGGTGGGGGAGACATCGACCTCGACCACCGCCGCGCCCAGCCGGCCGGCGCGCTGGATGCCCGCGCGCGAATTGCCGACATGATAGGTGTAGGGCTCTTCGATTTCAGTGGCGCGGCATCCGTCTGCGCTGGCTTTCGCACTGTCGGCCACCGGGGCAATTCCTTTGTGCGCGATCAGTTGCGGGCGACCCTGCGGATCGTCGGCCAACCAGCTGGCATTGACAACCGTGAGCACGACAAAGGCGATCGCCAAGCCAAAGGCGATCCCGCGGACCCAAATACTCACTATAACAACCCCTTAGCCACCCTGCAGTCTTCATCCATCTGGGCTATCAATGCGTCAAGGCTGTTAAACTTTGCCTCCCCGCGAAGGAAGTGATGGAATGCAACTTCGATCTCCTGACCGTACAAATCGCCGGAGAAATCAAAAAAATGCGGCTCAAGCAGTTCTTTTGGCGGATCGAATTGTGGACGCACGCCGATATTGGCCGCACCGTTGAGTTTCTCCCCGCTGCTCAAGATCTTGCCGGTGACTGCATAGACCCCGTATTTGGGCCGCAAATATTTGTCGATTGCCAGATTGGCTGTGGGATAGCCGAGTTTGCGCCCGTTCTTGTCGCCGTGTTCGACGATACCGCGGATCGCAAAGGGCCGGGAGAGCAGTTCGGCGGCCAATTGCGGGTCGCCTGTGCGCAGCGCTTCGCGGATGCGGCTGGAGGAAACGACCGCGCCGCCGTCTGCAACCGCGTCGACCACGCGCGAATGAAGGCCGTGCTCACTGCCAAGCGTTCTGAGCAGGTCAACGTTCCCTTTTGCGCCCTTGCCGAAAGTGAAGTCACCTCCGGTCACAACGCCATGCGCTCCAAATCGCTTTATCAGGATCTGTGTGATGAAATCTTCGGCGCTGGTTCCGGCCAGTTCACCGTCAAAGTGGAACACCAGCATCGCGGTCGCACCAGCGGCGAGATAGAGCTCCTGTCGCTGTTCAAGAGTGGTCAGCCGAAATGGCGGGACATCAGGTTTGAAAAAGCGGACCGGATGCGGATCGAAGGTGGCGATGATTGAAGGGCGACCGTCCTTGTGCGCCCATTCAATCGCTTCGCCCGCCACCGCCTGATGCCCGCGATGGAACCCGTCAAAATTGCCGAGCGCTATGACCGCGCCACGCAGCGCCTCAGGCACGGTTTCACGATGATCAAGCCAACGCATTACGCGGCGCTCTCTGCGGTGTCCTCACCTTTTGGACAATAGGTGACAAACGAATAGGCCGGTCTGTCCTCTTCTGCGGGGTGATCCTCTCGGTGTGTGACCACCCATCCTGCCCCAAGCGGTTTCATGAATGTGTCGCCTTCATACTCGGCGTGAATCTCGGTCACTTCTATCCGGTCTGCCAATGGGCGAAACACGTCATAAATGGCCGCGCCGCCAACAATTGCGATTTCGTTTGCCTCATTGCCAGCGCTTGCCAGCGCGATTGCCTCGTCTGCCGAATGTGCAATCTCTGCGCCCTCTGCCTGCCATTCATCATGCCGAGTCAGGACGATATGGCGACGTCCGGGCAGCAGCCCCGGCAGGCTTTCAAAGGTCTTGCGGCCCATGATCATAGGTTTGCCAATTGTAAGTGCCTTGAAACGCCTAAGATCAGCGGGCAGGTGCCAGGGCAGCTTCCCCCTGTTCCCGATCGCGCCATTCGCGGCACGGGCGTAAATCAAGACTATTGCGTGATCGGAGGCATCAGTCACGCCCGGTGTTGCCCCACGCGCGTAACATGCCCCATCTTGCGCCCCTTACGCGCTTCGGCCTTGCCGTAAAGGTGGAGGTGTGGTTCGCCATCTTCGGCCAGAATTTGATGTGCCATCGTGGCGTCATCGCCGACAATGTTACGCATGTCGATGCTCGCGAAGCGCGTATTTGTTTCGCCCAAAGGCAACCCGCATACGGCGCGAATATGGTTTTCAAACTGGCTGGTTGCAGCGCCCTCAATCGTCCAGTGTCCGGAATTGTGCACCCGTGGCGCCATTTCGTTGAAGACCGGCCCGTTCGCAGTGGCGAAAAACTCCAGCGTCAGAACCCCGACATAGCCGAGCTTGTCGGCCACTTGCTTCGCGATCTTGCGTGCCTCATCGACGTGTTTTTCCACGCTCTCGCCCGCCGGGAGGATTGAGCTTTCCAGCATTCCGCCTTCGTGGGTGTTGGCTGTCGAGTCCCAGAATCGCATTTCGCCGTCTTGGCCGCGGACGAGAATAACCGAGAATTCAGCCAGAAAATCGACCATGCCTTCATACACGCAAGGTCGACCTGGGAAGCGGATGCCTTCCGCATCATGCGCTGAGAGCACGCGCCACTGGCCTTTGCCGTCATAGCCATCGCGCGCCGTCTTCAGGATGCCAGGCGTGCCGATCTGTTCGACGGCGCGGGTGAATTCTTCTTCGCTTTCGACCCGCATGTATGGCGCGGGCCGCGCCCCAAGCTCTTCAACGAAGCGCTTTTCATTCAAGCGATCTTGCGCGATCTTCAGCGCCTGAGGATGCGGCGTAAGCAGGCTATCAGGGATGGCCTCGACGGTTGCCAGCGGGACGTTCTCGAACTCCCAGGTCACCACATCGCAGGATCGGGCGAACCGGGCGAGAGCTTCCAGATCGGCCCACCCCGCTTCGATGAAGTCCGCACTGACATCCGCCGCGACATTGTCACCCTTGGGCGCGTATCCGACACAGCGGTAGCCCAGTTGAGCGGCCGCCAGTGCCAGCATTCGACCGAGCTGGCCGCCGCCAAGGATGCCAATCGTTGATCCGGGAGCCAGCGCAGTCATGCCAACATCAATCCTGCGGTGCCTCGGATACAGCGGCGCTTCTTGCCGCTCTCCAGTCCTGCAGGCGGTCAGACAGATCCTCGTCTTGCAGGGCCAGAATGGCGGTAGCCATCAGCGCCGCGTTTTTCGCGCCAGCTTCGCCAATTGCCAGTGTGCCAACTGGGATGCCCGCGGGCATTTGCACGATCGAAAGCAGGCTATCCCAGCCGGATAGAGCCTTGGACTGGACCGGCACGCCGAGCACCGGCAGGTGCGTCATTGCCGCAACCATGCCGGGCAAGTGTGCGGCCCCTCCGGCTCCGGCGATGATCACGTCAAAGCCCTCGCCCTCTGCACCTTTGGCAAACGCGCTCATACGGTCGGGCGTGCGGTGCGCGGAGACAATCCGGGCTTCATGCTCGACTTCAAGCTCGTCGAATATCTCCGCGGCATGCTTCATGGTCGGCCAGTCGGACTGGCTCCCCATAACAATCGCAACGCGTCCCGTACCTTTGGCCCCCATAGCGCTCAGCCCTCAGCTGTCCTTCAGATAGTACCGCTCGCCCGGCACCATGTTGTCGTCAAAGTCATAGATGATCGGCTCACCCGTGGGAATCTCAAGCCCGGTGATGTCCTCATCCGAGATTTGCGACAAATGCTTGACCAGCGCACGCAGGGAATTTCCGTGCGCGGAAATGATCACCGTCTCACCGTTTGCGAGGACAGGCAGGATATCGCTTTCCCAATAGGGCAGGACCCGCTCAATCGTCAGCTTGAGGCTTTCCGTGTTGGGCACGTCGATCCCTTCATAGCGCGGATCGGCGCCTGGATCATATTCGCTGCCTGGCTCCATAGGAGGAGGCGGTGTGTCGAAGCTGCGGCGCCAGACATGCACCTGCTCATCGCCGTGCTTTTCGCGCGTTTCCTGCTTGTTGAGGCCGGTCAGACCACCATAATGGCGCTCATTAAGTCGCCAGTCCTTGGTCACCGGCAGCCATAACCGCCCGGCTTCTTCCAATGCCAGGTTGAGAGTTTTGATCGCGCGGGTCTGGAAACTGGTGAAGCAGGCCGTCGGCAGGACATCCTTTTCTTTCATCAGGGTGCCGGCTGCCTTCGCTTCGGCAATGCCTTTCTCGGTCAGGTCGACATCCCACCAGCCCGTGAAGCGATTTTCGAGGTTCCACTGGCTCTGGCCGTGGCGGACGAGAATGAGCTTTGGCATGTCTTCTCCGGCTTGCCAGGCCACCCGCTCAGTCCACTCTTCCGCTCGGACAGTTTCCCGGTAGGTTTCGGGCGGAAAGGTGGAGGGGCTGGGCGGCGAGGCATCTCAAAACACTGAGCACGTGCTGTTAGCTCTCGCCATCGCCCTTGGGAAGCCTGTTCTCTTGCGATTCGGCCTTCATCTCGCGGCCTTGCGTTTTTCGCCGTCGCAGATTTTCCCGCAATTTTGCCGCCAACCGCTCCTCACGCGACAGATTCTTGCTGCTGTCTTCACTCATGCGAAATGCCTTGCCGCTAAGTCCGGCAAGCTTCAAGCTTGCCTTGACATTGGCGCGCACCGCATAGATAGGCGCGCCTCTTGAACAGGAGCCGCGGTAGCTCAGTGGTAGAGCGCACCCTTGGTAAGGGTGAGGCCGAGAGTTCAATTCTCTCTCGTGGCACCAGT
>JBCAXQ010000208.1:0-5521 GCA_038534015.1 Pseudomonadota bacterium
CCCTGCCGTTTTCAAAGTCTGGATGATCTGGATTGCGCGCTGTTCCCATAGGTGGAACATATATAGAACATTGGGTTCGGTATCCAGCCCTTTCAGACTGATCCAGCGATCAATGTGCGTCCAAATATCGAGGAGTTTTGGTGGACGCACTAGGGTTCGAACCTAGGACCCGCTGATTAAGAGTCAGCTGCTCTACCAACTGAGCTATGCGTCCACACCGATCAAACATCGGGATTGCCATTCGGTGCGTCAAGGACTGCGTCCCGAATCGGCGCCCATCGCTGGGAGGCGCTGCGTATAGCGATGTTTCCGCCGATGAAAAGCCTTTGATCCGCCGAAACCCTGGTCAGTCGGAGCCAACCACTCGATCGAGCTGACGGTGTGTAGCTTCGCTAAGCGCGATGTGGGATTCAAACGCATCGACGGAATTGCGCTCGATGAACGCAACTCCTTCGCGCTCCATACGCCGCGCGAGGCGCAACGCTTCGGGCTGGGGGACGTTTGCAATCTTGTGCAGTTGTCTCAGGCTGGTCGTCTTGCCAGCCCGGTGGCGATGATGGATTGCCTGCATGATCAATGCGACATCGGCAATAGGCGCCTCGCTTAGAGGGCGTTTGGTTTTGCGCCAGCGATAGACTCGCGCGCAAACAGCTTTCTTGATCGCTCCTGCACGAGCCATCCTTGCCTCCAGTTCAGAGTTATCTCGGTGCCTGACGGCAAACCTTCTTGGAGGAGAGGTCGCCATCAGGACTTGGGTGCTCAGGTCCCCGCACAGCGAAGTGCTGGCAGGGTGCGACCCGAACGGCGGAGCCTCGCGGGCGTCCAGCAACCGCTATGTCTTAAGCTTACGTAAACGGAAAGTCGCCCTGTTGGGGGACATGTGATACGTCGTGTCCCGTAATGCAGCGGTATTTCGGGCAAATCGAAGCATTGGATGATATCGGCGAGGTGCTGATGTACTCGCGCAACATGTGCAATTCTAAAGGCATATTGCGTCAAAGCTATCATTTTACTCCGATTTTCGATGAACCAAATTCCATGAATACAGTGGTTTATTCGGATGGTTTCTCTTCCGAGTGGCTGGAACTCTACGACCAGTCCGATTTTCGGCTGTCCGATCCCATTCCCGCGCGGACCATGGAATATGGCCGATTGCTGACGTGGAAAGAAGCGATGGCATACGCGCCAAACAGCCCCGAAAACGAAGCCTACTTTGCCGCCATGCGGGAACACGGCCTCGAACATGGGTTTGGAATCCCGCTCTATGGCCCACGTGGTCGGAATTCCTACGCGTCGTTTGATTTTGGCAGAGCGATTTCCGCCGATGACAATGCAAGCCTAGGTATGATCAGATCCCTGTCACAGGCAGGCCATCAAAGAATATGTGTTTTGATTGACGAGGCGACGTCCGGCCCCGAACTCTCTGAACGAGAGACGGAGGTGATGGGATGGATCGCCCGAGGCAAGTCAATGTCGACTATCGCGACAATTCTCGAACTCTCACCCGACACCGTCAAGACATATGCCAAGCGGATTTACGCGAAGCTGGGCGCATCTGATCGGGTCGGAGCGACAGTTAAGGCGCTCAAATTGGGGCTGGTACACGCCTGATCATCAACTGAGTTCTAACCCGCCAAGCCGCTTCGCGGTGCATTCCGGTTCCAGCGGTTGACCATCATCAACACACCGATGCAGATCATGTTGGTCATCATCGAAGACCCGCCATGACTCATAAAGGGCAATGGAATGCCAACGACGGGCGCCATGCCCATCACCATCATGAGGTTGACCGCGACGTAGAAAAAGATGGTGGCAGTCATCCCCGCCGCGAGCAGGCTGGCGAACCGGTCACGCGATTCCCGTGCGACCCGAAGGCCCCACCGCAGGATGATGCTGAACACCGCAATCACGAACAACCCGCCGACCAGACCCCATTCCTCAGCCATAGTCGCAAACACAAAGTCGGTATGGGGTTCGGGCAGATATTGCAGGTGGCTCTGCGAGCCATTGCTGAAGCCTTTTCCGAAAATGCCACCCGATCCGATCGCGATCTTTGATTGCGTGATATGGTAGCCTGCACCGAGCGGATCTGTTTCTGGATCGAACAGGGTCATGACCCGGCGCTGTTGGTACTCCTTGAGGCCGTAGAAGAACATAATTGGCGCAGCGATTGCGGCGGCCGCCCCTCCGCCCAGGAACCATTTGAGCGGAAGCCCCGCAAGCAGCATGACCACCACACCGCTAAATCCAATTGCAAGGGCTGTTCCCAGGTCTGGTTGCATCAGAACGAGTGCCATCGGGGCTAAGATCAAGCCGCCGGGAATGACAATCGCACGCCAGCCGGTAATCAGGCCAACCGGCAAATTTGCATAAAAATGCGCGAGCACCACGACGATTACCGGCTTCATAAGCTCCGATGGCTGCAGACGCATAAACCCAAGCTCTAGCCAGCGTTGGCTCCCCCCTCCCATCGCGCCAATCGCTTCGACAGCTATCAGCAGCAGCAAGACGACGATGTAGGCTGGGAAAGCCATAAAGCGCACAAACGGCATGGGCAGCGATGCTATGAACGCTGCCATGGCCAGGAATACGCTGAAGCGGATCAGGTGCGACGTGGCAAATGGTTCCATTGAACCGCCCGCTGCCGAATAGAGCACGGCCGCACCGAATGCGACGAGCATGAACAACGGAATCAAGATGTTCCATGGCTGCCGCGCAATCGGTTCGGGGATCACGCCGCTCACGTCTGGCCTTCATCGGTTGAGGGAGCCAAAGGAGATGGCGTCGGCGCACCAGATGGGTTGGCTTGCGGACGCGGTGCAACGAACTCCTCGGCGATTTCCTGGGTCCTCTCAGCCTCCATCCGAGCTTCGGCTTCGACCCTGTCGAAGATGTCCTCTTCGCGGCGCGGTGGCGGTGTCACGCTCGCCCCGCGTTCCGCGGCAAAAGTGGCATAGCGAGCATCGAGCCGCTGTTGAGCGGTTCCTCCCCATTGGCGTTCAAGCGCCTGCAACGCTTCGAGACCTTTCGCTGGATCGAACATGAAGGTCATGACATCGCGCGCAATAGGGTAGGCGGCGCCCGAACCGCCGCCATGCTCGATTACCACAGCCCCCGCGTAACGCGGGTTTTCGACAGGAGCGAAGAAGGTGAACAAGCCGTGGTCACGATATTTCCAAGGACCGGTTCGGCCGTCTGACACGCTAAGCGAAACGACCTGCGCAGTCCCGGTCTTGCCGGCCATCTGAATGTCGGGGAAGGGCAGACGACCTCGCCCTGCCGTGCCCGGACCGTTGACCACATCGCTCATCGCCTGGCGGACATAGGTCACGTGGTCATCGGGAAAGTCGACTTGGTCGAACCCTTTTGGCGGCGTATCGAGTGTCAGGCGCGGCATGACATGTTTGCCGGTTGCAAGGCGGGCAGAAGACACCGCGAGCTGCAACGGACTGGCGAGATAATACCCTTGCCCAATCGATGCGTTGACCGTGTCGAATGCCGCCCATTCCCGACCGAATTTGTCTAGTTTCCATTGCGGCGTCGGGACTGTGCCGTAGAATTGGCTGGTCACCGGCAGGGGAAATTCATCGCCAAGGCCCGTAACGCGAGCCATATCTGCGACAGTGTCGAAACCCACCTGCTGGGCAAAGTGATAGAAATAGCTGTCGCAGCTCTGATAGATGGCTTTCGCCATATCGACCACGCCGTGATTGCTCCAACAGTTGAAGAAGCGATTTCCGATGCGCCGACCGCCGCCACATACGATGGTTTCGTTGGGATCTATTCCTTCCTTGAGGAATGACATGCAGTGGATAGGTTTGACGGTTGATCCCGGCGGGTAGAGGCCTTTTAGCACTTTGTTGCGAAGCGGAACGCGCTGGTCCTCGCGGAGCATGGCATATTCAACCGAGCCTATCCCGTCGGAAAAGCTGTTGGGGTCGAAGCTTGGCATTGATGCCATGCACAGGATATCGCCAGACGCGCAATCCATCACGACCACCGAGCCGGATTCGAGCCCGATCCTTCTTGCGGCATAATCCTGCAACGGGCCATCGATGGTGAGGTTGATCGCCTGGCCCTGCACATCGTCGCGCTTTTCCAGGTCGCGCACAATTCGCCCAGACGCGGTTACCTCGACCCGGCGTGCGCCAGGTTCCCCGCGCAGGTTCTGTTCAAACTGTTTTTCGAGCCCATCTTTGCCGATTTTGTAGCCGGGGGTGATCAAAAGAGGATTACGATCATTTTCGTACTCTTCTGCCGATGCCGGGCCGACATATCCAATCAAGTGGCCGACCGAGGATCCCGAAGGATAATATCGGGAGAAACCGCGCTGGGGGAGCACTCCCTGCATATCCGGCAGGCGGACGCTCAATGCGGCGAACTCTTCATACTGCAGCCCGCTCGCCACTTCGACCGGTTGAAAGCCGCTCGCGCGATCCACTTTTTGTTTAATATCCGCGATCCGGTTGGGAGCGAGATCAAGCAATTCTCCGATCTGGTCGATCGTCGCCTCGGGATCGCGGAGCCGTTCCGGAATGATGTCAACGCGGAAATCTGCCCGGTTGGAGGCTAGGGGAGCACCGTTTCTATCCAGTATCCAGCCGCGGCGAGGGGGGATCAGCGTCAGGTTGACCCGGTTGCTTTCGGACTCAACCTTGTACTTCTCGTTCTCTGCGATCGCCAGATACCCCATCCGCGCAGCCAGCAAAACTCCGATACCGCCCTGGATTGATCCGATAACGACCGACCGGCGATCAAAAGTATTCTTGAGCTTCGACGCGCTGATATTCTGGCGCTTGCCGCCAAGCGCCATCAGCCGATCCTCCGCGATCGGGACAACCTGAATCGATCTAGTCGCGCCACCATGCGGGCAAGTATCGGATAGAGCAGCACCGACAGCAAGAGCTGAGGAGTCGATGCGATAAACTGATACGGAGTCGGAGTAGCGCCGGAAACAAACATCGCGGCAATGAGATACAGGACAATAGCGAAACTGGCGGTGAACCAATCCTGCCAGAATCCGCGCCAGGGAAAACGGGATTCCATCAATTCAAGCACAATCATGGTCAAAGACCAGAGCAGGATCGCACTGCCGAAGGGCTGACCACTGAACAGATCGTCAAATGCACCAAGCGGCACACCAACCCAAAGAGGCAACAGGCCGGGGCGCATCATGCGCCAGCACAACAGAACCAGGAAACCGAGAGGCGGGAGAATTGGCATTGAATCTGAAAAAACGAGGATCGGCAGCAACGATCCTAGCAAGACTGAGATGTATGGGACTGAGCGGGCGCGCAGTGGAGAATGATCCCGATTGATCCGGTTGCCATATCGGTCAGCGCGGGCAGACGGGTTGTACCGTTCCATTACTCGCTGATGTCCTGGCCCACGGGCGTCTCAGCGCTTTCGACCGTGTCTTCCTGCCAGATCGGCTGAACCGATACGAAATCTGTTGCAGAGGGATCGGCAATCAAGCGCCCAGTCCCACCGTCGGACACGACTTCGGTCACAACCGCAACTG
>JBCAXQ010000209.1:0-5429 GCA_038534015.1 Pseudomonadota bacterium
TTGTGACAAGTGTCTCAATAGTAACGCGAAATTAACTGCAGTGTAGGGAAATGCTTTACTATTGAGGCACTTGTCACAAGTGTTATCGCATCGATTGTTCCCAATTCCGGCCATCGAAATCGACGACCCTGGGCGAAAGATCATGGCTGTTTTCAACGCATTGCAGGTGAACACTCCAATCACCGGGGTGTGATCGTGGCTGGTAGAAACTCTTCACTCCGCAGACCTGGCAGAAAAGGTGCTCCGCCTGGCCGCTGCCAAAGCGATAACTCGTCAGCGCGTCCTGACCTGACAGCAATTCGAATTGATCATGCGGGATGAACAGGTGGAGATAGCCGCTGGCCGAACAGATCGAACAATTGCAGCGCCAGACTTCCGGTTCGGGTTCGGATTCGGCACGAAACCGCACCGCTCCGCAATGGCACCCCCCAACAAGTGTGACCTGCGCTGGCGCACTCACTCGACTGTGACCGACTTTGCCAGATTGCGTGGCTGATCAACATCTGTGCCTTTGACCACGGCGACGTGATAGGCCAGCAACTGAACCGGGATCGCATAGACGAGCGGCGCAATCAGTGGGTGAACCACCGGCATTTCGATTGTGGCAAGGCACCCTTCCCCCGCCCGGGCAAGCCCTTCCGCATCCGAAATCAGCACCACTTGGCCGCCGCGCGCCCGTACCTCTTCCATGTTGGAAACGGTCTTTTCGAACAGCGGTCCAGACGGTGCGATGACTACCACCGGCACATCATCATCTATAAGCGCGATTGGCCCATGCTTCATCTCACCACTGGCATAACCTTCAGCGTGTATATAGCTGATTTCCTTGAGCTTTAGCGCCCCTTCAAGCGCAAGCGGGTAATCCTGACCACGGCCCAGATACAACACATCGCGCGCTGGCGCGATGAGGTGCGCCATTGCAGCTATATCATCGTCATGGGATAACGCTGCGTTGAGGGCAGCAGGCGCTTCGAGCAGGTGTTTCACGACTTCGGCTTCGTCGTCCCTGCTCATCAGGCCCTTCTTGACCGCCATGTGAGCCGCAAGCGCTGCCAACACTGCGAGTTGACAGGTGAAGGCCTTCGTCGATGCGACGCCGATTTCGGGCCCGGCATGGGTTGGCAGCAGCAAGTCGGCCTCACGCGCCATTGAACTGGTCGGCACGTTGACCACCACCCCAATAACCTGATCTTCGGCCTTGCAATGCCTCAGCGCCGCCAGCGTATCTGCAGTCTCTCCGCTCTGGGAGATAAAGAGCGCCAGCCCGCCCTCTTCCAGCACCGGGTCGCGGTAACGAAACTCACTGGCCACGTCGATATCGACGGGCACGCGCGCGAACTGTTCGAACCAGTACTTCGCGACCATACCGGCGTAATAGGACGTCCCACACGCTACGATCGTCAGCCGCTTCACTTGCGAGATGTCGAAATCGAGCTGCGGTAAGGCAACAGAATTGTCCTCTCGGCGCAGATAGGATCCAAGCGTCTGTGCGACGACAGTCGGCTGGTCGAAAATCTCTTTCTGCATGAAGTGGCGGTAATTGCCCTTCTCCACGGCTGCTGCCGATGCACCGGAGGCCTGGACAGGTCGAAAGGTCTCTCGCCCGTCCTGGTCGAAAATCTGCACCCTATCCTTGCGGATGACGGCCCAATCGCCTTCCTCAAGATAGGTTATCCGCTGGGTCAGAGCGGCCAGCGCCAATGCGTCCGACCCGAGATACATCTCGCCCCCATCCTCCTGATCGCCATGGCCCACCACCAGCGGCGAACCCAGCCGCGCTCCAATCAGCAGATCGGGATGTTCACGGAAGGCTATCGCCAGGGCAAAGGCACCGCGCAGGCGCGGCAGCATATCAGCCACGGCCTGTTCCGGAGACATCCCGTTTTCAATGCGGTGCGAGACCATATGAGCGACAACTTCGCTATCGGTTTCGCTTTCGAATGTACGGCCCAGTTCCGCGAGTTCGGCACGCAATTCCTTGAAGTTCTCGATAATGCCGTTGTGAACGATAGCGACTTCGCTGGTGGCGTGCGGATGGGCATTTTCTGCCGTCGGTGCACCGTGCGTGGCCCATCGCGTATGGGCAATTCCAACGATCCCCGGAGCGGGCTCATTGCCAAGCACCTCGACCAGGTTGAGAAGTTTGCCTTTGGCCCGCCTGCGAACCAACTGATCATCGTGGAGCGTGCATATGCCAGCGCTGTCATAGCCGCGATATTCCATTCGGCGCAGGCCATCGACCAGCCGGTCCGCAACAGGCTCTTTGCCGACAATACCAATGATTCCGCACATATAGCTGATTTGCCCCTGTCTGAATTATCGCGGCCCAATAGGCGGCTGGGGATGAATAGGGAATGGCTGTTAGCTTGCGCTTTAGCCTTTATCGCTCGGGCTTCAATTCCTTCGGTTTTCCGGTCCGCCATAGAAACAGTCCCGCAGCAATTATTAACGCTGCCCCGCCCAGAGTCAGCGCATCCGGGACATCACCGAACCAAACCCAACCAAGCGCGATCGCGACGAGGATCTGGACGTAGATCGCCGGGGCGACATTGGAAGCTCCGGCCTTTACCGTACCAATGTACGCAAGCCAGTGTGCGGTGCTTGCGGTGACCGCGACAATGGCGCAGCGCAGGACGACGTCCCAGCTTGGCCAGCCGAAATCGAATTCGGGCACGCCAGAAAACTTTGCGACGGCCGCGGCGATGATCAGGATCGGAGCGGCCACTCCTGCGATGAACACCTGCATCGATAGTGCGCTTCCTTGCCCCGCACTGGCCCGATTGGCGATCACCATCAACGCAAAGAAGATCGCCGAGACGAGGGGCAAAATTGCGCCCCACCCCAGTTCAAGCAAATTGGGTCGCAGAATAATGCTGACACCGATGAGAGCGACAATAGAGACTCCCCATACAGCCGGTCGAACCTTCTCCCCCAGAAGCGGCCCGCTGAGCAACTGGGTGAGCACGGGGGCCAGAAACCCGATCGCCATCGCATCCGCAAGCGGCATGATGTAAATTGCTGAAAAGAAACAGAGCGATGCCGCCGCCAGACAGAAACCGCGTGCCAGTTGCAGCCGTGGATTGGTTGGCACAAATGCCTGTCGCCCTTCGCTCCGCCACAACAGCGCAGACAGGGCGATTGCACCGATCGAAAACCGCAGCGCGGCGACTGCAACAGCCGGCCATGCGCCGGCCATCGACTTTATGACTGCATCCCCGACCGACAGGCACACGAACCCCGCAACGGCATAGCCCAATCCGGCGCGTTCTGCAGGGGTCAATTGTGTCTCTTTCCATCCAATCGGGTGGCCGCATTCGGCCAAGCATTCGCGAAACGCAACCCCTGTGACAGACCGGCTCTCCGGCGCACTCTCCGGTCCAGTCTCGGATCGATGCGAACATGGTTTACGTTTGCTTAAACCCTTTACGGGTAACTCCGCTTCGAACGCGCCGTTTTGCTAGGCGCATCGGGGGCAAACCGGTTACCATGACGAAGCTTATCATACAGATTCCCTGTCTCAACGAGGCAGAAGTCCTTCCTGAAACGCTGGCGGCCCTCCCCCGCAGCATTCCGGGCATTGATACGCTCGAATACCTGATCATTGATGATGGCAGCAGCGACGACACGTCGGGCGTCGCGCGCCGCTGGGGTGTCCACCACATAGTGCGCCACCGCCGCAATCGCGGCCTGGCCGAGGCTTTCCGCAGCGGCATTGATCGATGCCTCGCCGAAGGGGCGGACATCATCGTCAACACCGATGCCGATGGACAATATGCCGGTCAGGACATCGCCAAGATCGTCGAACCGGTGCTTGATCGCCGCGCCGACATCGTGATCGGTGACCGCTCGGTCGCCAACAATGCGCATTTCGGATATTTCAAACGCCTGCTTCAGCGACTGGGCAGCACCGTTGTCCGGACTCTTTCCGGTACAGATATTACCGACGCCGTTAGCGGATTTCGCGCCTTCAGTCGGGACGCCGCGCAACGTATCAACATCACCACCGATTTCAGTTACACGACTGACATGCTGATCCAGGCGGGCCGCAAGCGGCTTTCGATCCTGTCGGTTCCGATCCGCACCAATGCGGCAACCCGTCCTTCGCGTTTGTTCAAGTCGATCCCGAAATTCATTTCGCAGACCGGGGTCACCATCCTTCGCGCCTACACGACGTTCAACGCACTGCGGGTGTTTGTGACGCTAGGCGCCGGTCTCGCCGCGCTGGGGGTGTTGCCCATCGCGCGATTCCTGTGGTTTGTCATTCAGGGCAATGGCGATGGTCATATCCAGTCGCTGGTCATTGGCGGCGCGTTGCTGATCGTTGGTGTACTGGTCGCAACACTGGGAATTCTGGCTGATCTGATTTCGACCAACCGCAAGCTGTTGGAAGCCAACATGCTGAAGCTGCGGCGGATCGAAGAGAAACTGGAAGACAAGGAATACACGCCAGAGTCGGCTACAAAGACTTCGGACCAGGCCCCAATGGCGGTTCAGCGTAAGGTTTCCTGACCCTATGACTGCACCTGCAGCCCCGGCATCTCCCGAACCGGCAGGTCTGGCCACCAAACCCCGCATGCAGATTCCGGCGGCGGATTCTGTGGTTTGGCTCTACGCGTTGATTGGCGGTCTCGCCGCCATCCATGTGTCCATGCTGTTTGGCCGGTCGATCAACTGGGATGAATTCTGGTTCTACAGTCAGGTCGAGATTCTTGCACGCGGCGAGTTCCTGAAGCCGCTCCAGACCATCCATACCCGCTTTTTCTACTGGTGGTTACCCGGCATGCCCGGAAACGAGATTGATCACATCCAGATCGCTCGTGGATTCATGCTCGCCTGCCTCGCGATCACAACTGTCGCAATATATCTTTGCGCTGAAGCTTTCTCGGACAAGCGCACCGCCCTGCTGGCGACCGGCCTCTATCTTGGATCCGGTTATGTGCTGCAGCACGGTGCCTCTTTCAGGGTTGATCCCATCGTCACAGCTTGTCTGGCGACAGGTCTTGCCATTGCCGTTAGATCGCGGCTTTCGATTCCCGCGATCCTTGCATTCGGGGCAGTCATTGGCCTCGCCGCTATGGTCACGATCAAGTTCGTTTTATGGGCGCCTGCGTTCGCCGCTGTCGCCTTGTGGCGATGGCAGGATGAAAACTGGGACTGGCGCTATCCACTGCGTTGGATCGTTGCCGGGATTGTCGCCTTGGTCGTGTTTGCTGCGCTTTATTGGTGGCATGGCACTGGCACCGCCGGAAGCGACGCAAATGCTGAGGCAGTGCGGACATTGGACCGTTCCGCCGGCAAGATGTTCGGATTTCCCGGTAACCCGCTGTTCTTCATGGTGATAAAGGGAATCGCGGTATCGATGCCCCTGATTATCGCCGCGCTAATGGTCCCCTGGCGTGGTGAACGCGCGCCAGGGGACCATTAGCGCG
>JBCAXQ010000210.1:0-5357 GCA_038534015.1 Pseudomonadota bacterium
CCTTCATCGGCACAGGGCTTTTGTTAAGCGGATCATAGAATCTTAAGCCATTTTTACCATCTGCCGCCTTCTTGAGCGTATCAAAATTCGCAACCATCAGTGGATAACGAGTTTCTAGTTTATTTCGCTCAGGGTTTTCCAGAACTGGCATTGGATTTTTCATGGTGCCCAGGCGTTCTGGTAAAGTTGAAGTGCCACAAGCGGTCATTCCGCATAGACAGATCATCGCAAAAATAAGTCTCATCATCGAAATTCCCCCAACTAATATGTCTCGGTAGTTTCTGCATACTGTAAATCTATTTGCAAGTGCATTTCTTCGAATCAGCCATGGCCAAAAGACTTGCATTCGACACCAAACCCGCTATGTGCGCGCATCGCTTCCGATTGGAGGCGATACAAAGAAAGCCGGAGGGGCCCCGTCATCCGGACGGATCAGCCAGCGATCGGCAGCAATTGAAAGGAACGCGAGATGGCTCACTATGAGCATATCTTCCTCGCGCGTCAGGACCTCTCGCAGGCCCAGGTAGACGCGCTGGCGGCCACGGCGACCGAAATCGTCGAAGCGAACGAAGGCAAGGTCACGAAGACCGAGACCTGGGGCCTCAAGTCCCTCGCTTACAAGATCGAACGCAACCGCAAAGCCCACTTCGTGATGCTCAACATCGACGGCCCCGGCTCCGTTGTCGCTGAGCTTGAGCGCCAGACGCGCATCAACGAAGATGTCATCCGCTACATGACCATCCGTGTCGAAGAACACGAAGAAGGCCCGAGCGTGATGATGCGCAAGAACGAACGCGACCGTAAGCGTCGCTCTGATCGTGAGGAGCGCGACTGATGTCGAAACCGTTTTTCCGCCGCCGCAAATCCTGCCCGTTTTCGGGTAACGATGCCCCCAAGATCGATTACAAAGACGTCCGTCTGCTTCAGGGCTTCATGTCCGAGCGCGGCAAGATCGTGCCATCGCGCATCACCGCCGTTTCTGCCAAGAAGCAGCGTGAGCTCGCCAAGGCGATCAAGCGTTCGCGTCACATCGGCCTGCTGCCGTACATCGTGAAGTAGGAGGAGAGAGACCATGGATATCATTCTCCTCGAACGGATCGAGAAGCTCGGCACGATTGGCGACATCGTCACCGTCAAGGACGGCTATGCCCGCAATTTCCTGCTTCCGCAGAAGAAGGCCCTTAGAGCCAACGATTCGAACAAGAAAGTGTTCGAAGCCAACCGTGAACGCCTCGAAAAAGAGAACGCAGAAAAGCGCACCGTTGCCGAATCCACCGGTGAGAAGGTGGCTGGCGCTGAGGTCGTTCTGATCCGCGCTGCATCGAACACCGGCCAGCTCTATGGCTCAGTCAACGTTCGTGACATGGTCGCCGGCCTGGTCGAACAGGGCCACGACATCGACAAGAAGCAGGTCATCATGGGTGCTCCGATCAAGTTGATCGGGATGCACGACGTGACAGTCGCTCTGCACCCTGAGGTGCATGTGACCGTGAAAGCCAACGTGGCGCGCAGCGACGACGAAGCCGAGCTGCAATCGCAGGGCGTGGACGTTCTCGCACAGATGTTCGAAGACGAGCAGAAGCAGATTGAGGAACAGGTCGACGCCAACCGCATCGATCCGAACCTTGAGCCGGGCGAAATTCCCGCTGAACTGCTTGAAGAAGGCGTTGCCGAAAAGATCGAGGCGGATGCTGCTGCTGAGGCCGAGGCTGAAGCTGCTGCTGAAGAAGCCGCCGCTGAAAAAGCTGCAGCGAAGAAGGCGGCTGCTGCTGAGAAGGCCGCTGCCGAGGAAGCTGCTGCGGCTGAAGAGGCTCCGGCCGACGAATCCGCTGAAGACACATCGGATAAGGACGCATCGAGCTGATCGCGCTTGTTGCTCCAAACCAATTCTGGAAGGGCGCGGGGTCGAACAGACTCTGCGCCCTTTTTGCAAAAGCCCTGCAAAATCAGAACCGGGCTGTCTTTGAATTATCCGAATAGGAGCCTAACTGAGGCCTATGAAACCAGTCGAAACGATCCTTGAACAACTCCAGACCATTTATCGGGACGCTGTCACCACGCTGCGCAATGATGTCATGGCTTTTGGCCGAGAGGGAACCCTGCCCAATCCCGCGAAACGCACGGACGGCAGCTATGCATATCCCGAATTGACCCTGCGCTATTCGGGTGTTGGAGAGCCCAAGGATCGGAGCCGTGCATTCGGCCGACTGGAACAATCGGGTACCTACAAGACAACCGTAACGCGGCCCGATTTGTTCTCGGCCTATCTGGCGGAGCAGCTCAGCCTGATTGATGACGAATACGAGGTCGAAGTCGAAGTCGGTCGATCGCGGCAGGAAATCCCCTTCCCCTATGTTCTTGATGGCGATGCTGGCGCCGCCATGGTTGGTATTGCGCCTCAGGATATTGCGCAGCATTTCCCTTCGACTGATCTCGCCCTGATCGGTGATGAGCTCGCCGACGGGATCGAATTTGACGACAATCAGGCCATGCCACTTTCGCTGTTCGATGGCCTGCGCACCGATTACTCGCTCGCTCGGCTGGCGCACTACACCGGGACCCGGGTCGAGGATTTTCAAGACTTTATCCTGTTCACCAACTACCATCGCTACGTCGATGAGTTCGTGAACTGGGGTGCGCAGCAGATCTGCGACAACGATACCGCGAGCGGGTACAAGGCGCTGACTGGCGCGGGTGGCCTCGACATTCGCGAATGTGTCGACAACGCGCAGGAGCAGCTTTCCGACACCGCCTGGCGGAAGCATCAAATGCCTGCCTATCACCTGATCCGCGAAGATGGTCGCGGCATCACGCTGGTCAACATTGGCGTTGGGCCGTCGAATGCGAAAACCATTTGCGATCACTTGGCGGTGCTCCGCCCGCACACCTGGCTGATGATCGGGCATTGCGGCGGTGTACGGTCGAGCCAGAAGATCGGTGATTTTGTGCTCGCTCACGCCTATCTGCGTGACGATCATGTGCTCGATACCGTGCTGCCGCCGGAGATCCCGATCCCGCCGATTGCCGAGGTCCAACTCGCCCTCGCCGGTGCAGCAGAACAGGTTCAAGGTGTCCAGGGCGCCAATATCAAACAGCGCATGCGCACTGGCACCGTGGTCACAACGGACGATCGCAATTGGGAGCTGCACTATTCCAGCTCGGCCAAGCGCTTTTCCCAAAGTCGCGCGATTGCCGTGGAGATGGAAAGCGCGACTATTGCCGCGCAGGGGTATCGCTTCCGTGTTCCTTATGGGACGCTGCTGTGCGTGTCCGACAAACCGCTTCACGGGGAAATAAAGCTGCCTGGCCAAGCCAACCAGTTTTACGAAGAGGCTATTGCCGCACACCTGCAAATGGGCCTCGAAGCGTGCAATCGCCTGCGCGATGAAGGCGACCGGCTGCATTCACGCAAACTGCGCGCGTTCAACGAGCCGCCGTTTAGGTGATCAGTTTGGCGCCGGTTCGAAGGATATGGGCACAAATCCGTTCAAGAGCGCCATTTCCTCAAAAAGTGCGTCGCAGAGAGATTTCTCCACTTCGCATTTCATGCTCATTGCAAGTTTTGAGGTTCCATCGGCGTTGGGAATCATCGAGCGCTTGATAACACTCGGGTGCGTCCGTGCGCCTTCCGGCGAAAACGACCACGCGGTGTAATTGGCTTCATCAAAGATAATTGTCCAACCATTCTCAATTCGCGTTTCTGTTCCGCTTTGATCCTCAATCGCTGCCCTGGCTTCAGCCACCGAGCCGAATTCGATCCCATCGCTAATCGAAGCCGGCAAAGGCGGAGGCGCATAATTCGGGCAATTGCGCGCGATGACCCGCCACACAAGCTCCATCTGGATCTGTGAGTTCTGCTCAGCGATGGTATCAGCCGCCGAATTTGCGAGCAGATTGTCCTCGCGTCGAACGATCACAAAACGATCGCTTTCTGGCCCTTTGAAAAGGACCGTGTAGCCACAGTGCCGGTCAACCCTTTCATATCGCTCGCTCGCATCAATGGCCACATATGTACCTGGAGCAGGCACTGTAGGGCCACCATTCGTCCACGTGACCTTGATGCGCTCGCGCGACAAGAGCGCACCTCGTGATTGGCTTTCACGGACCCCGTCTTGCTTGAACTGCTCAAAAGACCAGCTCGCTTGAAGGCCTGATCCTAGAAGCTGGTAGGCCGACAAATAGTCCTCAACCTCAAGGAAACTGAGGTAATCCTCCAGCGTTTCCAAGGCATCGTCTTCGAGTTGCTGCGAAGGAATCCAGCCCGGTGTGGAGCCCGAAGTGATATTGATCTCGCGTTTGCTAGTCGTATCGCTCTGGCCTTGGGCGAGAAGCGGTGAAGCAACAATCAAGCTCGCTAGAGACAAAGTCGACCAAAATCCCCATAGCCAGGGAAGCGGATTGTGCTTCACGGTCTGCATAATCTCCTTTTTCCCCTTCGTCTTGGTTTTCGCCTAACTTCGCATTGGTCGCGATTTAGTCGATGATCTGTACAGCCCCGTCCTTGCCAATCGCACTCAAACACGTTGCAGGCGATCAACGGACGTCGCGTCGATCATCACCCCACCGCCGTTGCTTCAATTTCGATCATCGCAGCTGGATCATAGAGCTGCGATACGCCGAGCAGGGTGGAAACGATCTGCGCGCCCGCTTCGGAATGGATCGGCATGATCTCCTCCGCCTTGGCCATGAACTCATCAACGCTGGTGACATAGAAGTTGACCCGGATGAGGTTCTTCGGTGTCATGTCAGCGGCCTCCAGCGCATCGCAAAGGCACTTCCAAGCCTCCTTGTACTGCGCGACGATGTCGCCGGGATAGAGCACCGACCCGTCCGGCGCCGAAGAGGTCTGGCCTGAGAAATAAACCGTGCGTGTGTTGCCATTCACTTCGACCGCGTGATTCAGGCCAAAGCCCTGCAACCATGGTGTCGGATTGTGTGTCTTTGTCTCCATATCCTCTCCCCTTGTTTCCTTGCACTAAGGCAGGATTGCCAATCCATCGCCACCCTTGCCCACCTTGAGGCGGCGCAAAACGGTACCGGTTTCGAAATCCACCTCCGCGACGGTATCGCTGGCAGTTTCAGCAACGTAGATGCGCTCGCCATCGTCAGACCAGAGAATCGTTACCTGAAACCGGTTCTGCGCCTCCTCAGGTCCTGAAACGGTGATGCTGCGCGCCACTTCCCCGGTGCCCAGGTCAATCACGGTCAGCCCACCATCCATGAGGTCAGACGTAACGGCGACATCGCCCTGAGGGCGGATCGCAAGCCGCAAAGGAAATTGCCCCGTGTCGAGCGTCTTGCGCACTTCCATGGTCACAGGATCAAGCTCGAACGCCTGGTTCGATCCGCGCGCCGAC
>JBCAXQ010000211.1:0-5355 GCA_038534015.1 Pseudomonadota bacterium
ACGGCATTCGCCCGATGCGACCGCTTCGATATTGGCGGTGTCATTGCCCTGCGGCGGACGTGCGAAGTTTGCGACCAAACCTTGCGCCCAGCTTTGCGCAGCGTCGGCACCATCATTGGCGATGATGCTCGAAAGCAGCGATATGTTGTAGATGTTCGATGAGGAACGAACGCAGATGTCTCCTCGCCACGCGTCGTCGGCCAGATCGGCATAGGTTTCCAAACCCTCGGGCGCTCCCGCAGCCTTGTTGAAAATGATCACGCGGGCACGGGTCGACAGTCCGACCCACAGGCCATCGGGATGACGCAGATGTTCGGGCAGGCGCTCGGCCAGAAGGTTGGAGTCCACCGGCGAAAGGATTCCGGCCTCCTCGGCCCGCCACAGACGGCCGGCATCGACCGTGATCAGCAGGTCTGCCGGGCTGAATTCACCTTCGGTCTGGATCCGCTCGATCAGCGCATCGGCCCCCGCCTCGATCCGATTGACCTTGATCCCGGTTGCCTTGGTAAAGTCGGTGTAGAGGGCCAGATCGGTGTCGTAGTGGCGCGAGGAATAGATGTTCACCTCACCAGTGATCTCCACACCCGCCAGCGGATCGGCCTCCTCTTGCGCGCCTGAACACGCAGCCAGAACCCCGGCCAGAATGGTTGCCAGCACGCCGGCGCGGATCGGATTTTTCATGAAATGCCCTTCAAATCTGGCCTGCAAATAATCCCAGACCCTCACTTGCGAATGATTATCATTATTATAAAAGAGAATTCAAGTCAAAACTCTGACTCTTACTTTGAAGCGAAGGCGAGAATGCTCTGTTCTCTTGGAACCACACGATACCGCAGGTCGGCAGAGACGCCTTGCGAGCTGCCATGATCGACGGCAAGCTCGTCACCCGATCCGCTGACCAACAGCACCTGTGTTTGCGATCCCATGGACCGGACGTCGATTACGCCAACGCCGCCCGCATCCTCGACGAGCTCAAGCTCGCTCGCGCGGACCAGCAGATCCAGCGCGCCGTGTGTTTCCGGAACAACCGAAAGGCTCGCCACTGGCCACACACCGAATGGCGTTTGCAGTCCGCCCTCGACGAAGTCTGCGGGCACAATCTGCGCGCCGCCAAAGATCGCTCCGACCGAAGGGGTCGCAGGCTTTTCATAAAGCTCTTGCGGCGTGCCAAACTGCGCAATCTTGCCCGCGTGCATCACCGCGATCCGATCACCTATATCGAGCGCTTCTTCGGGATCGTGCGTAACAAGGATCACCGTTGCGCCCTGCTCCCGCAAAATACGCCGACAATCGCGGCGAAGGCTGCGACGCAGGACAATATCAACGCTCGAAAACGGTTCATCCATAAGGAGAACCTGCGGACCCGGGGCCATTGCCCGGGCCAGCGCGACGCGCTGCTGTTGGCCGCCGGAAAGCTCGCGCGGATAGCGTTCGCCCAGCCCGCCAAGGCCGGCAAGTTCAAGCCATTTTTCAACCTCACCCGACCCGCCTGCGCCCTTGCCCAAGCCAAACGCGACATTGCGCGCCACAGTCAGATGCGGGAACAGTGCGCCATCCTGAAACACCAGCCCCACCGGACGATCCTCGGGCGGCGGATTGGTGCGGGCATCAGCCAGCATGGCACCGCCCAGATATATGCTGCCCTCCTGCACCGGCAGCAGGCCAGCCGCCAAATTCAACAGAGTGGACTTGCCACAGCCCGACGATCCAAGCAGACAGGTGATCTCACCCGTGGGCGCGGTCAGGCTGATATTGTCCAGTGCCCTATTCTCCCCGTAGGCATGGGCAATATGGCGAAATTCGAGGCTCAACTTCTTGTCCCGGACATGGTGTGGTGAGCAGCCTTAGTCAGACAATCGGCCCACGCGCAACTGCGCTTGGCTCTTGGCGGCCGGACCGCTGGCAGTCGGGAGCCTGGGTCTTGGCAGCTCTGGCCGCGCTGCCGCTGGTCGCGATCCTTGTCGCCTCATTCGGCGGTGAGAGCGAAGCGATTGGCCACCTCGCCAGCTCAATCCTACCGCGATACATCCTGAACACCACCGCTCTGATGCTATCTGCCGGTGTGATCGCACTGCTGATCGGAGTTAGCACAGCGTGGCTGGTCGCCGCGACAGATTTTCCGGGTCGCCGTGTACTGGCCTGGGCATTGGTGCTGCCATTGGCGGTGCCAGCCTATCTGGGTGCATATATCTATGCCGACCTGCTCGACTTCAGCGGACCGGTGCAAAGCACACTGCGCAGTCTGACAGGTTGGCAGGTGAACGAATACTGGTTTCCCCCGATCCGGTCCTTGCCCGGCGCGGCTCTCATCCTGGCCCTGGTGCTCTATCCGTATGTGTACCTGCTCGCCCGCGCGGCTTTCTCGGCACAAAGCCTAGGTCAGTTTCGCGCGGCGAGGACGCTCGGTGCTTCGCCCGCACACGCATTCTGGCGCGTTGCGCTGCCTGGCGCTCGACCGGCGATTGCCGGAGGTCTGGCGTTGGTCCTGATGGAGGTTCTTGCCGATTTCGGAGTCGCCGAATATTTCGCGATTCCCACCTTCAGCACTGGCATCTTCCGCAGTTGGCTGGCGATGGGGGACAAACAGGCCGCGCTGCAATTGTCGGCGGTCATGCTGGTCTTTGTGGTGGCGCTGGTGGCGTTTGAATCTGCCCAGAGAAAGGGCCGCACCGCAAGCAAAGATGCCACTGGAACCGGCGAGCCGCTGGTTGGTCTAAGCGCGAGCGGGAAAGCCCTCGCTTTTCTTGCCTGCCTTTTCCCGGTGCTGCTCGGCTTCTCCATTCCCGCTCTTCACCTGCTGATGATGGCTTTCGAAAGCGGGGACCAGATCGGGTTTGCGACTTTGTGGGACTATGCGGGAGACAGTCTGTGGTTGGGCGTTGTCACCGCCATTGTCTGCGTCTTGGCGGCGCTGATCCTGGCCTTCGCTCAGCGCCGCTCGGACAACCGCTGGAGCCAGTTTGCCCTTCGGTTTGCCACGCTGGGCTATGCCCTGCCCGGCGCTCTTCTCGCCGTGGGTCTGCTCGCGCCTTTGGGTGCGCTTGACCAGTCGCTCGCGCGAGTCATGCAGGATTCCTTTGGCATCAACTCGGGCCTGATCCTGACCGGAACCAGCGTGATCCTGATCTATGCCCTGTCGGTGCGTTTCCTGACGGTTGCGTTCAACTCGGCCAATGGCGGCATGGCCAAGATTCCTCCATCACTGGATGCAGCCGCACGGTCCCTGGGTGCCAAACCGGGGCGGGTGATGTGGCGCATCCATGCGCCGCTCCTCAGCCCTAGCCTCGCCGCCGCCGCCGCGCTGGTCTTCATCGATACAATCCGCGAACTGCCCGCCACGTTGATCCTGCGCCCGTTCAATCTGGAAACACTGGCCACCCGCGTTTACCGGCTGGCCAGTGACGAAAGACTGGCCGAGGCATCGACTGCGGCGTTGCTGATCCTTGCACTTGGGCTGATCCCCGTCCTGCTGCTAAACCGGACCAATTCGCGCTAGGCCGCGCGGACCAATTCTGCACGGCCTGGCCAAAAAGCTGTCAGGGAAAACTGTCACTTCCCCTTGTCCGAGTGTCCGCTCTCGTCCACAAGTTCACTGAAATGGCACGTTTTCCTTTCTCAGCCATCGTCGGACAGGACGAGATGAAACAGGCTCTGCTGATCGCTGCGGTGGACCCGGCGATTGGGGGCGTGATGGTGTTTGGCGATCGCGGCACCGGCAAATCGACTGCGGCACGCGCGCTGGCGGGGCTGTTGCCTCCGATATCGGCGATCAAGGACTGCCCCTATGGCTGTTCGAAAGAGGATCAAGCGCGCTATCCCGACGTTTGCGGCACAGGCCCGATCCGCAAGCGCGGGGTGCCATTCGTTGATCTGCCGCTCGGCGCGACCGAGGATCGGGTGGTTGGCGCGCTCGACCTCGAACGCGCTCTGCGTGCCGGTGAAAAGGCGTTCGAACCCGGTCTGCTGGCAAAGGCCCATCGCGGGTTTCTGTATATCGACGAGATCAACCTGCTCGAGGACCATCTGGTCGATCTGTTGCTCGATGTTGCGGCGTCGGGCGAGAATGTGGTCGAGCGAGAGGGCCTGTCGGTTCGCCATCCGGCAAAGTTCGTGTTGATCGGAAGCGGCAACCCCGAAGAAGGCGAATTGCGACCGCAATTGCTCGACCGTTTCGGTCTCTCGGTCGAGGTCCGTACACCGACGGAAATTGAAACGCGGGTCGAGATCATGCGGCTGGTGGCAGCCAATGAGCGCGACCCGGAAGCCTTCGCTGCCGACTGGGCCGGCAAAGATGAGAAATTCCTCAAACAGGTCGCCCGCGGCCGGGCCAAGCTGCCCAAACTGGAGCCTACTGAAGACGTGCTTCGCGATGCCGCCGAGTTGTGCATGGCAGTTGGCGCAGACGGGCTTCGCGGCGAGCTGACACTGATGCGTGCAGCCCGCGCACTGGCCGCGCTGAATGGCGCGAAGGCCGTGCGACAAGAGCACTTGATCGCAGTCGCGCCGTCAGCGCTTCGCCACAGGCTTCGGCGTGATGTGCTGGACGAGACCGGATCAACCGTGCGGATCACCCGCGCGCTCCAAGAACTCTTTGGCGACGAACTGTTCGGATGAACGACGCAGGCCATCCTGCCGACCCACTGCAGGATGCTTTGCTGGCAGCCCGGCTTTTCCTGATTGCACCGCGTCAGCTTGGCGGGCTTTCGCTGCGCGGCTTCGGACCGGCGCGCGATTGTCTGGTCACAGCCCTGCAAGACGCGATGTCTCTCCGACGACTGCCGGGCCACATTGATGATGAGCGTCTGCTTGGAGGGGTCGATCTTGCGGCGAGCCTGGCATCTGGAAGCGCCGTGATCCAACGCGGCCTGCTCGAAGAGGCGCAGGGTGGAGCCTTGCTGGTCCCAATGGCGGAACGGCTGGACGATGCTTTGGCGGGTCGTCTGGTTCAGGCATTTGATGATGGGAGCGAGATTGGACTGGTCCTGCTTGATGACAGCACCAGTGCCGATGAAGCTCCGCCAGTTTCCTTGCTTGAACGGATGCCGTTTCTTTGCGACCTGACAGCTGTCGAAAGGCTGCCGGTTGAGGAGATCAAGCTCACGGAATCGGGTGATCTGGCGAGGGTGGACCCACTTGCCGATAGCGACCTGCAAGCGCTTGCGGCGACAGGGTCCGCGCTCGGTGTTCAGTCGGTTCGCGCGCTGGTGTTTGCGGGCCAGGCTGCGCTGGCGCATGCTGCGCTGGAGAAGCGGACGCAGGTCAACGAGCCGGATTTGAATGCCGCTGTCAGGCTTGTCCTCGCTCCGCGCGCAACGCAATTGCCGCCAGCCGAAGAGACGCCGCCCGATGATGTGG
>JBCAXQ010000212.1:0-5313 GCA_038534015.1 Pseudomonadota bacterium
TGATCGCTGGAGCAGCCCGCGTCCCTATAGCGATCCCAGCATCCGCGCCTACGCTTATGGCAAAATCCGACCGATGCACGAACCGAGCTGGCTGGAGCGTCTGTTCGGCCGTGATTGAGCCATCCGTCAGATTTCGCCTCTCCGGTGGGCTTCCTTGACCAAACTGTCGTATTCGTCAGCAAACAGTTCGAATTCGTCGTAGAACTGGCGGTACCGTTCTTCCAGAACAGCCAGATGGGCGGCATCTTCCGTGACTGCTAGCGTGACGGGCATGACATCGTCGTTGAGTCCCACGAGTGTTTTCAGATCGAGCAAGGCATTGCCGATCTCTGCGAGGTCAAACAGCACGGAAAGGGTGCCAAAGAACTTGCCCTGAGGCTTCAGTGTCTTGCCCAGAACCATCGATCGAAAAAGATCTGCAGCCGACATACCGCCAGAAATGCCAGCGCCGAACAAATCGCTGGAGGTGGCAGAGGGGTCATAGTCGACGCCGGCTCGCTTGAAGATCTCTTTCATGTCCTTGGTGGTCTGGAACAAGTCCGGTGGGTTGCCTTGCGCTTCAAGCTCAGCATAGCGCGCCCTCAATGCCTCCAATTGCGGCACAAGAGCCTCAACCTTGTCGGGTTTGACCTCATCTTCGAACAAGACGGCTTTTACCGCATCTACGGCGGCGTTGCCCAACGCTCCTTCTAGAGAGCCGACATCGCCCAGACCTTCGTAGAACATGCGGGTGTAGGCCTCTTGAACATTGCCTGATTGGGCAACCTCTTCCGCCAATGTTTCTGTCATCCGGGTCTGGACAGCCATCCCCATAGCCCGCCCCATCATCACATGGGTGTAGGGCGCGATTTCCGATGGCTGGGGGCAATCTGCATCTGCCCGTGCGGCGGCGCTGTATTTGGTCGTGGCGTCGCGGTATTCGGTCAGCACATTGCGGCGCGTTTTGCGCAGGAAATCGTCAGGTCCGCGATTGTCGATAACTTCACGAACCAGGGCCTCCCAGCGACGGATCTCTTCATCCTGCTCATCAGCAACAAAGTCCGCCCGAACATAGGGGTGCCGCTTGCTGGTAGGGCTGGTGTGGTCGCTATCAGCGAATCCGGCCGTGTCGCGGTCGAATTCGTCGATCAGTTTCCCGGCTTCGCTATTCAGGAACCGATTGTAGGCCGCGATATTGCACTTGTCGTTGGCTGCGGGAATGGGAGCTGTGGCAAGTCCTGGTCCGCTGATTTTCACCCATTCCGCATAGCCGCTGAGCGAACCTTTGGCAGTCGGCAGCAATTGCAGATTGGAATCCCCCTGATGCAAGGCGACCAGCGTATCGCGCCATTCATCGCAGCAATTTGTAATGTGCCGAAACTGACCGCCACCGGTACGGACCGCGTAAATGCTGGTGCCAGGTGCATTGGTGAACGGACGCTCCAGACCGCGAAACACATACATCCCTTCGCTGTACTTGGCCTCACGCATCAGCTCGCTGGTGCTCACAATCTGGCCGATGACCGTGCCATCGGACTCCATCGTAAACTTGATCTGTGCGCCGCTGCGCGCCTTGGCGAAGCTGCCGTCCCCTTCATAACGGGACTCCCACGTGCCAATCAGCCAGGCGAATGCTTCGCGCTTGGTTTCAAGGTATTCGTCGGTCTGGGTTGAGCTTCCAGCCTGTGACGGTTGGGCATGAAGCGGCGTTGAGGCCAGCGCAAACGCACCAGCGGCCAGCACGAATTGTCTTAGCATTTGATCCTCCCCCCGGTGGAGACCAAGGCTCTACCGGGGGGAGGTTGAAGTCAATACTCCTCTGGCTCTTCCGGCGTATCGGCATGGAAGTCCTTGCCGGCCGTCTTGTCGCCTTGAGCCAGCTTGAACACCACGCCTGACAGCAGCAACAGCGCCAGCAGGTTGGGCAACGCCATGGCTGCGTTGGAGATATCGCCGAGGCGCCAGACCAAGGTCAGATCCTGTGTCGACCCGACATAGATCACAACGCACCACAGCACGCGCCAGATGATGTGGAGGATCTTCTCCCCACCGCGTGTCGAACCGGGGATACGATCATAGATGAACGTGATCGCCCGCTCTCCGTAATAGCTCCAGGTGAGCAGCGTGGTGAACACGAACAGAATAAGCGCGGTCGATGCAATCAATGTGCCGACCGGGATAGAAGCGATTTGCGCCGGGAATGCGGCTGCGAACGCCCCGCTGGTCATCGCAAATCCTTCAAGATCGGAATTCCACGCATGGGCGACACTCTGGCCACCGCCCGTGAAATCACCTTGCACAGTCAGGATCACCAGGGCGGTGATGGTGCAGATGACAATCGTGTCGATGAAGCAGCCCAGCATCGCCATGCGGCCCTGCTGTTGCGGATCGTTGGTTTGCGCCACCGCGTGGGCAATCGGTGTTGAGCCTTGCCCCGCCTCGTTGGAGAACAGCCCGCGTGCGACGCCAGCACGAATTGCCAGTGCGATTGCGGCACCAACAAAGCCGCCTGTTGCTGCCTGAGGGTTGAACGCGCCATGGAAGATCAGACCAAAGGTGGCTGGCAGATCGCTCGCATTCAGGATCAATGCGATGATCGCCATCACAAGATACGCGGCGGCCATGAAGGGCACGACCTTTTCGGCCACATTGCCGATCGATTTGATGCCGCCAATGATCACGATGAACACCGCAATCGCAACAATCGCGCCGCCAATGGCTTCTTCAATTCCGAACAGCTCGTTCAGTCCGTCAGCGACCGCATTGGCCTGGATCGAATTGCCGGTAACCATCGCGGAAAAGAGCGTGCCGATGCAGAACACGATGGCGAGCCAGGTGTATTTGGGCCCCAGGCCGATCATGATGTAGCTCATCGGACCGCCGCGATAGACGCCGTCTGAAGTCTTTTCGCGATAGCGGATCGCCAGCGATCCTTCGGCAAACGCCAAAGCCATGCCGATCAAGGCGGTGATCCACATCCAGAATATCGCGCCCGGACCGCCCAAAGCAATGGCAGTCGCCACGCCTGCAAGGTTGCCCGTTCCGACCTGTCCGGAAAGCGCGGTTGAAAGCGCAGCGAACGGGGAAATCTCGCCTGAACCTTCGCCTTTGCGGCCCGCAAACAGACCTTTGAACGCAGCACCGAGATGGCGCAGCGGGTAGAATTTCAGGCCGAACATTATGTACAGGCCAATACCCAGCAGGATGATCACCATCGGTGGTATCGGCTGCCCTCCGACGGAAAGCCACGGCAGCAATTCGCCGTTCCACGTGCCTCCCCAGATGAAATCCGATATGTTGGTTACGCGATCGATCATGCTGACCGCGCCATCTGCATTGGCTGACATGTGCTGGGGTTCCCCTTTGCGTCCCGATGTAAGCGGCGCAAGCTAATCAGGTGAGATGCTGAATGCTAGCCCCCTAATCCCCAGACTGTTTCCGCCATCTTCTCTTGATTTTGGAGGAGGCGAAGCGTAACGGCATCCACGTCTTCCGACATCGCGATCATGCAGGCCCATCCCGAACACCTTGTCCGGGACGGCCCTGAGACCTACTTGGAAGACTTGTTTGAACCGCGTTGCGCAAAGCACCGCAGAAGTTTTTGAAGGACGAAGGGTCAAATCATGGCCGAGGAAAAGAAAACCAAGGTCTCGCCGGCCGAGTTCGTGAATCAGGTCCGTTCGGAAACCAACAAGGTTGTCTGGCCGACCCGCGATGAGACGATCCGTACAGCGATCTTCGTCTTTATCATGATGGTGCTGTTGTCGCTGTTTTTCCTCGGCGTCGACACCGTCTTCAACGCGATCGTCAAATTCCTGCTGTCGCTGGTTTGATCGCTTCTTTCAGGGTTTTTAGGACGTCATAATGGCACGCTGGTATATCATTCACGCCTATTCTGGTTTCGAGAACAAGGTTCGCGACGCAATCATGTCCGAAGCAGACCGACTGGGCCTTTCTGAAGGTGTGGAAGAGGTCGAAGTGCCGACCGAAACCATAACCGAGGTCAAGCGTGGCAAGAAGGTGCAGGTCGAACGCAAGTTCATGCCAGGCTATGTTCTGGCCAAACTGAATATGACCGATGACATCTATCACCTGGTCAAAAACACACCCAAGGTCACCGGCTTCCTCGGATCGGGCAACAAGCCGCAACCGATCAGCGAAAAAGAGGCCGCGCGCTATTTTGGCGGTGTCGAAGAGGCCAAGGCTGCGCCCAAGCAGCAGGTCAGCGTCGATTACGAAATTGGCGATCAGGTCAAGGTTCTCGATGGACCTTTCGCAAGCTTCAACGGCGTGGTCGAAGAGCTCGATTTCGACAAAGCCAAGGTCAAGGTGTCGGTTTCGATCTTTGGCCGCGCAACCCCGGTCGAACTTGAATTCGAACAGGTCGAACTGGTCAAGTAAGCCTATTGCGCTGGCGGGTTCGCCAGCCCCGTTTCGATCAGCGTGTCCAGTTGTGGACCAAAGGCGGCGTTCAACTCAGCGGCTTCGCCTTTGCCGAGGATGGCAAGTCGGGTTGGGCCGGACACGGCGAAGTAATTGATCGAACCAAATATCTGATAGGCAAAGGCAAGGGCTTGCATACGCGTGGCGCTCTCCCATCCCGGCACGCGTTGGACCATCGCGATCAATCCTTCGAGGAAATCTGAAAGATACCAGTTCTGGGCCGTTTCGGCGCGGCGATGATTGTCGAGCAATTCGCGCATCAACAAACGGCAGCTCTGGGTCTGATCCGGCCCTGTCGGGATCAGCTTTGCGAAATAGCTTTGTAGCGCCCGCACAGGCTGCCATTCGGCCATGACCCGATCAGCCCGAAGCTCGGCAAACTCGTCTGATATGCGTTTCAACACCTCGCCATAGAGTTTCTCCTTGCTCCCAAAGTGATGGAGCAGGGCCTGCTTGGTGATACCCAGCTCGCTGGCAATTAGCGCGATACTCACACCATCAAAGCCGCGCTCGGCGAACAGACCGCGCGCGGCAACCAGCAGTCTCTCGCGTGTTGTGTCACTCATCGAAACCGCTTGACACCTACCGCGTGGTAAGTCAAACACCTACCGATCGGTAAGTGGTGCAGCATGTCGGAGAATTGCAATGATCGCAGAGCCTGAAAAGCTGGAGGCTGAGCACAGCCTTGCTCCCTACCTCGGCGGTCGTGCTTTGAGTGACGTGTTCGAGCAGTTCGATGAACAAGGCTATGTGATTTTCGAGCGAGTTCTCGATGGCCTCGCGATCAAGCGGCAGGTCGATGCGCTCGAGGTTTGGCTTGGCAAAGATGTTCGCGGGCGCAACAATTTCGAAGGTGCGGATTCGAACCGGATATATGCGATGCTGGCCAAG
>JBCAXQ010000213.1:0-5282 GCA_038534015.1 Pseudomonadota bacterium
ATTTCAAGGCGCAACCAGCTCGACAACATGGCGCGCTCGCACGCTCCGTACTCGGAAGGTTCGGTGTCGCCGAGAATGCCATCCACAACCTGAAACCGGAAGACGTCTTCGCCAAGGTCGCTGGCCCGGCGCACCGCGTAAGCGTCCCGCGCCCAGAGGCCGAGGCCACTCTCCCGCGCGGCTGTCTCCGCCGTCACCAAGGCGTCCGAGCCGAGCGCGGTATCAGGATAGATCCGCACACGAGCGCCGCCCTTCGCCGCCATTTCCCCGTTCAGCCAGAAGCGTTGCCCGAGATCGTCGTCGGTAACGGCATGGGCCAGCGCCCGGTCATACCGGTCGCGCGTCAGCCCGGCATAGTAGAGGCGCACGCTTTGCCCCGTGTCCAGCACCAGCGCATCGCCGTCGACAATCCGCGCTGCGCCATCGGACCGGGCGGCCCACGTCCCCCAAGGAGCAAAGCCGCCACCGCCAGACGCTTCAAAGATTTCACGAAATGCGGTATCCACCCCTCCATCGGTCCCGTAGCTCAGCAGGATAGAGCAACAGATTCCTAATCTGTAGGTCACAGGTTCGAGTCCTGTCGGGATCGCCAAAAACACAATAAAAACAGATTGTTAGCCGATTGTAATTGTGAGCGTTTGTGTACCTGTTCATATTCGGTAACTATACGGTAACCGCAAGGGGTCGATCTGTGCCGAATTTGAGACTGACAGACACGTGGCTGAGGGCAAGACAGACGCCCGGCGAGTACGCCGACGCGATCGGGTCTCACCTCAAAGTGCGCGTGTCCGCCAAGGGTCGAAAGACCTCTTCAGTCGTCCGAAAAATCGACGGCAAGGTCGCTCGTACCCGGATTGGAAACTACCCCGAGGTTGGCCTGGGCGAAGCGCGCCGCGCCGCCGATGAGATCTTCCACGCCTCGGGTCCGGTTCTCAACGCACCGGAGCCTGCTGTCGCCATAGGCGGAGCCGCTCCGACGCTGGCGACCTTTTTGGGAGACTATATCGAAGACATGCGCGCTCGCGGGCTGAAATCGGCTGCCCAGGTTGAGAACTCGCTCGTCACGGGGCGCTATGCGTTCCTTCCCTTCATGGTCCAGCGCTACGGTGCGATGCCAAAAGCCTCCGACATCACCATTCGTGATATGCAGGCCTGGATGGCGGAGAGCTTTGCGCGCGCGCCGGGCTTTGCCGTTCACCTTCGCAGCTATCTTGTGTCGTCCTGGAAGTGGGCTGTCGCCAACCGGTTCGATTATCGCGGCCGGGCGAAAGACTACGGCATCGAATTCAACATCGCTTCGCAGCTACCCACCGTACAGAAGAGCAAGCCGGGAGATCGGTTCCTGTCGAAAGACGAACTCAGGAACCTCTGGCATGCGTTGGACGTACACCTGCCGACGCACCGCGTCCTGAAACTGATGATCGCCATGGGCGGTCTGCGCGTGACCGAAGTGACGCTGAGCCTCACCGCGAATTGGGAAGGGGAGTGGCTGCGTCTTCCAGAAACGAAGAACGGGCGATCCCACGCCTTGCCCGTGACGCGTGTTGCCGCGCCGATAGTCGAAGAGTCGCTAGCGTTCAGCCACCCGCGGTCCAAGTACTTGTTCTCCCATCCTCGTGATCCGGAGACGCCGATGACCACTGCCGCAATCTCCCGCGCGGCAAAGCGGCTGAACAAGCAACTCGGCTTTCCGAACTGGAATCCCCGGGACATCCGTCGGACCATGAAGACCCATCTCGCAGACGCCGGCGTCGACGAACGCTGGCTCGACATTTGGCACAATCACGGACAAACGGCTGGCGTGGCGCGACGGCACTACATCCGCGCGGAGTATGAGGACCTCAAGCGCGACGTCGCCGAGCAACTGGATGGGTTTCTGCTAGCGGTCCTATGATCGGGCTTTGCGGGAGCGGCATAGAACAATACCGAATTGTTGCCCGTCGAGATTGAACTGCTGAAGGCGGCAGCAATGTGCGCAATCGAAGACGTTGGAAATTGATGGTTCCGACGGCCGGAGTTGGCCCAGAACAGCCTCTCGCCGCATTCGACTGACAGTCCATTCTGGGAGACCATCCGCCACCGACCACAAACCGAGATATCAACAAATTGGGCTAATCTGCGTGACCTGAGACCCTTGGGTCCCTCATTCATTTCGAGAGTCTTGCCCTTTCATAGTCGAGGGTTTGAGGCTTGGCGAGCGCGTTGGGAGCGGTGCCCCCATAGAGCTCGAGGTGATCGTATACGATCACGGCGCGCTGCGGGCGTGAGCCCGCCCAGCGATGAGTGAGGCCGGTGGTGGTTGTAGTCGTGTCGCCAGCGCCCGAGGATGCGCCTGGCATGAGCCAGGCTGTCGAACACTTCTTCGTTGAGACACTCGTCGCGTAGCTTGCCGTTGAAGCTTTCGACGAAGCCATTTTGTTGCGGCTTTCCGGGCGCGATATAGTGCCAGGCGACGCCTGTTTCATTCTGCCATTCGAGAATGGCGCGACTGGTCAGTTCCGCGCCGTTGTCGCTGACAATGGTTTCAGGTTTGCCGTAGAGGCGGATTGTCCGGTCCAACTCTCGTGCGACACGCTGGCCGGAAAGGGACGTGTCAGCGATAAGCGCCAGACACTCGCGGGTGTAGTCGTCGATTACGCAGAGCATGCGGAACCGGCGGGCCGGGCCGAAGACGTCCGAGACGAAGTCAAGGCTCCAGCGTTCGCATGGCCCCTCGGGGATCGGCATCGGTGTTCGCGTGCCAGTCGCACGCTTGCGACCACGCCGGCGCTTCACCGCAAGCCCTTCCTCTTTGTAGAGCCGTCTCAGCTTCTTCTGGTTCATGACAATCCCTTCGCGCGCCAACATCAGTTCGATCCGGCGATAACCAAACCGGCGACGCTGCGATGCGATCTCCCGCATGCGCTCCCGGATCTCCGGATTGTCCGGCTCGGGTATTCTGCGAACCGTCTTGGGATCGACGCTGACCAGTCGGCAGGCGCGACGTTGGGAGATATCGTGGTCCGACATCGCGCCGAGCGCCGCCGCTCGCTTCAACTGGGGCGTCGTCAGTACTTTCCCAGCAGATCCTTTAGAACGACATTATCAAGCATCGCGTCAGCCAAGAGACGCTTCAGCTTCGCGTTCTCGCCCTCCAAAGTCTTCAACCGGCGAGCGTCGGAAACGTCCATCCCGCCGAACTTGGATTTCCATTTGTAGAAAGTCGCGGAGCTTACGCCGTGTCGGCGGCACACCTCCGCTGTCGACATGCCACGCTCCTGTTCCGCCAGGATCGCGATGATCTGCTCTTCACTGAATTTGCTCTTGCGCATCGTCTGTCTCCGTTACGACAGACTCTCAATTCAAGTGCGGGACCATTTGGGTCTCAGGTCAAAGGGTCTCAGGTCAAAATGCACCGAATAAACCTATGCATTCAACAACTTTTTGTGCGGTGCGGAAGCCTCTGCTCCATATCTCGAGAGTGCCGAACGATTTTAATAGCTGAAAGGGTGTCGTTGCGCGTAGCCCCCTTCCTCTTCTAGGGTTACCAATTCTCTATATCCGAACGAGGCTGCGGGAGGTCGCTTTCCCAGAACCCATGAAAACGCATTTCGACATAGTTTCCGTCGCCGCTAACACCCAGTGCGGGGTCGTCCCTAATTCACAAGTTCAATTGCCGCAGATATAAGTTCTGCGAATTCATCGCCAGCGAATACGCCCTTGAACGTTACACTCTGGGTAACGCCCCGTGAGGTTTCAGCTCCGCCACCCAATGATACGAAGATGAGGTTGATACTCGCGCCCCCTCCGGATGTTTCGGTGACCGTGAATTTGTTTGTCAGCGTTATTGAATTGTTGATCAGTCTAATCCCGTCATCGTTGTTGGGTCGCAGTATGACCTCTTCGAAAAGTAGAAGGTTTCGCGCCAACGGATCGGTCTCCGGAGTCAGTAGCGCGGCCTCTTCAGGTGTTAGGCCCCGTAGATCCTCGCATTTCTCGCGAGCTAACGCCAAACTCTTAGGTTGGTCTTCAGGCTTCGCGGTCGGATCAATTGTGGTCGCAAGCCCGACCGCTGACACTAAGCTAGTTTGGTTTGAACTGTTTGCCGACAAATCAACAGAAACAGCGCCCAGGGGAATCGACAGTCCCAAATTCGAGGAGTCTGTGTCACTGACGGTACCCGTCAGACCAAAAGTAACGTGGAACGATTTGAACAGTAACTCCCTGATTGCCAGGGCATCGTCTCCAGACGCAGAGACCAATTCCTCCGCCTTGGGTTGTGCTTGCGGCATCAAGAACGAAGTCGCGAGCCTTTCATTGTAAACCATTGAGGATTGAGCGGTATTTTTGTCTATCTCGACCTTCGCGCCGGACCATAGGTACAATGCAGCGCTGCATTTCGCGCTATCGATTACCTGCTTGTGATTGACGAAATCGTCTTGTTCCAAACTGTAGATTGAAGGCAGCTCGGATGTTGTGCAAGCCGCCATCATAGCCGCTGAAAAAAAAGCAGCGACTGTTCGTAAGCATGTCATTCGAAGCCCCCCATATCAATTCTGGTATCGACCGTTTCCGTTTCTGCCGGCGTCGTCAAGTGCGCGCCCAATCACAATTGGGCCGCCAAGAAGTTTGATCCGCCCAATTTGGACACACCGGTCGGTTGACGCCGGATAGATGTTTGCAACCAACCTCTTCTACCAAAAGGTGGCGGCATCTCCGGGGGCAAAGCCAATTTGGTTCGCAATACTTGACAGTTTGCGCTGTCGAGAGCTTCATTCTAAATAAGTGGGGAGTTCGAGAATGGCAAATAAATCGAAGAAAGATATCGATCCGGTCTTGGCATCGGTTAAAGAACAACTAGAAGGTTTTGTTGGTACAGTAGTGTTCGATGAGACAACAGCAACAGACGCAGAAAAACTCAAAGACGCGATCTTCCAGAAGGTGATTGCCAAGGCGATCTTCGATATCCAGACGTGGAACCCAGAGTTTGAGCGCAAAGCTGAGGACCCGCTTGAAGTCACCACGACTTTTCAGTTTTGGGTGGCTGATGGTGCACTATTGTTGAAACCTCAGTGCTGTCTTAGCCCGGGGTGTAGGCAGTGCTTCACTCGAGTCTTCAAGCTGTAAATTGAACTATATTCTTATCCTCGTGGTTTATTTAGTGCGATAGACCGCAAGAATAGTCTTTTTCCAGCTTGATTAACTCTTCACTCGGCCCACCTACACTCGCGCTTAGTCTCGCTGAGGTTTCAACAATAGTGCACCATCAGCCACCCAAAACTGAAAAGTCGTGGTGACTTCAA
>JBCAXQ010000214.1:0-5228 GCA_038534015.1 Pseudomonadota bacterium
GATTGCTGTCAGTCCGGTTTCAATTATCTAGAACTCAAGATCGGATGTGCGGCTAACGACCCAGTTGCGGACCTTCGCGCAGCCAAGGAAGAGTTGCCAATTTTCTGTGGTGCCTTAGCATCCACCCCTCGTGGCAAAGGGGTAGGGGCGATGCAGTACGAACGAATTATGCCAGCCGCCAACGAGTTGGTTTTTCGGCTTTTATCGACGCTGATTGTGCTCGCGGCGACGCTTGCGATAATCCCGTTTGCTTTTGGCGAGCTTCGGGCTGAACCGAGCGATGTGACGGGCATTGAGACCGGTGAAGACGCGTTTGTCTTTTCAGGTTGGCAAGGGCCGTCGATGACTGTGTGGACCTATGTCCCGCCCAGCGTCGATCGCCAAACCGCGCCGGTCACGTTCATCATGCATGGTGCTCGCCGTGATCCTGAAAGATACCGCCGCCAGTGGATCGATAAAGCCGATAAAGGAGGCTTTATCATCCTTGCACCGGAGTTTTCGCGAGACGATTTTCCCCGCGCTCAAGGCTATAACCTCGGGGGTACCATTGATCTGCAAACCGGCGAGTGGCGCGATGAAGCGCTTTGGAGCTTTTCAGCAATCGAGCCGATCTTTGATGAGGTTGTTGAGCGGTTGGGTGGCAGCCAATTGCGTTACACGATTTACGGCCATTCAGCCGGCTCTCAATTCGTGCATCGCTTTCTCTTCTTCAAACCCGATGCGCGGGTGAAGCGCTATCTCGCTGCCAATGCAGGTTGGTACACTTTCGCCGATCTGGAAACCGATTTTCCTTTTGGGCTGGGCGGGTTGCCGATAGGCGAGGAGGACTTGCGCGCCGCTCTGGCCAAGGACGTGGTTTTGTTGCTGGGCGATCAGGATTCTGACCCAGAGCACACTTTGTTGAACCGCAGTGATGGTGCAATGCTGCAAGGGCCGCATCGCTTCGCACGGGGGCAGGCGTTTTTCGAGCAAGCGCAGACAATTGCGGCGGAGAATGGCTGGCAATTCGGCTGGTCGCTACGAGTGGTCGAAGGGGTCGCGCATTCCAACGGTGGCATGGCCGCAGGCGCCTACGACCTTATCGAATAGCGCCTTTCCAAGCGGTCATCGAAGATTGAGGCCCATCGCCAGCCCGCCAAGCCAATAGACAAACCCGGTCACCAGCGCGATTCCAATCAGATTGAGAACAAAGCCTCCACGCGCCATCTGGGAGATTGTCACAAATCCGGTGCTGAAGGCGATGGCGTTGGGCGGAGTGCCGACCGGCAGCATGAAGGCGCAGGTTGCGGCGAGCGCTGCAGGCACGAGCAGGTTAAGCGGATCGGCTCCAATCCCCACGGCCACCCCGCCAAGCACTGGAATGAAAGTGGCGGCGGTCGCGGTGTTGCTGGTCACTTCGGTCAGGAACAGGACAATCGTCACGACAGCGGCGATCAGAAGCACGGTCGGCAGGGCTGCAAGACCGCTTACCTGCTGGCCAAACCAGTCATCGAGGCCGGTTCCCGCCACCGCGCCTGCCAGGCTGAGCCCACCGCCAAACAGCAACAGCACGCCCCATGGAAGCCCGCGTTCGGCATCTTTCCAGTCGAGCACCATCTGGCTCGATCCCTTCCCCGGGAGGATGAATAATGCCAGACCAGCAAGGATGGCGATGGCAGAATCGTTGAGGTTGCCGAGCCAAGGAAATGCCGCGTCGATCGAGGGAAACTCGACCAGCAATCCCGGCACCACCCAAAGAAACGCGGCGGAAGCGAACACGATAGCGACCATTTTTTCGCCTTGGCTCATGGTTCCAAGCTTTGCGATTTCATCGCCAATCAGCTCTTCACCGCCGGGGATCTCATCAAGTTCAAACCGGTACAGCACGCGTGTCATCATCACCCAGCCAATCGCGATGAATGTGAACGCGAGAGGCACGCCGAGCATCATCCAGTCAACAAAGGCGATGTCGATCCCAAGCTCGGTACTCGCATAACCGGCAATGATCGCATTGGGCGGACTGCCTAGCAATGTGCCAAGCCCGCCCATGCTCGCAGCCCAGGCTATTGCCAAAACCAGGCAAATTCCGAATTGTTCGACCTGAGGATCAGTCGCCTGCCCGGCGGTTCCTGCTTCTGCACCAGACATGCTGCGACCCGACACCAGCGCCAAGACCGAAAATCCGATCGGCAACATCATCAAAGTCGTCGCCGTGTTGGAGACCCACATCGACAGGAACCCAGTCGCCAGCATCATGCCGAGCACGATCCGGCGGGGAGAGATTCCGACCTGACGCAGTGTCCAAAGCGCTATCCGGCGGTGAAGGCCCCATTTCTCCATCGCAATCGCGATCAAGAAACCGCCCAGAAACAGAAAGACGATCGGGCTGGCATAGGAAGCGGTGGTTTCCCCGACACTTCGTTGCGTCAAAGCTGGGATCAGCACAATCGGCAACAGCGAGGTGGCGGCCAACGGCACCGCCTCTGTCATCCACCATACGGCCATCAGGCTTGCAATCGCGGCAACGATCCGAGCGTCGGCTGACATCTCTGCCAATCCGAGCGAGGCGTAGACGATCCCCGCAAGCGCGAGACCGCCCAACCGAAATGCCCAGATGATCGTTGCTGGGCGTGCTGGCGTTTCTGTTGTTATTGATCGGCTCCTGAGCTTTGGACCTCAGCAAGGGTGCGCTCAATCTGCTCGGTCGCCGGGGCATCCAGTCGAGCCGGGTCAAGCAAAGCGTCAATTGCAGCGCGATCGAGATACAAAGTGACGTCTGGCCGTGCCATCAAAGCTTCGGCAAAGTCCAGATCGGCAGCAATCGCATCGGCGATCACCTGTTTGACCAGCGCATCTGCCTGCTCCCTTGGCATATGTTCGGCGAGCGCAAAGGCAACCCGCTGCGACATCGCAAAGCCGCGCGTCCGCCCGATGTTCGCAAGCATCTGCGCGCTGTCGACTTCCAACCCGCTCAGCAGTGCATTCAAAGTCCGCGCCGCACTGACGGAATCGACCGAAACCTGTTGGATCACTGGGGTAAGGCGCGAGGTGTTGTCACGCTCAAACAGGTTGACCACGTCATCGCTCAAAACTTCGGCCAAACGCGGGATTGTGCGCCCCGCATGAACCAAGCGCTCCGGCGCGCGTGGGTTGCGCTTGTGCGGCATTGAGCTTGATCCTACCACTCCTGCGCGCTGCTGTTCGCGGACTTCACCGATGTCGGTGCCTTGAAGCAGGAACAGCTCCTGCCCAATCCGCTGATGCGATCGTGCGAGGAGGCCAAGGACTAGTCCATATTCTGCCAAGACGTCGCGCGTTCCGCTCCAATCGGCTGAATATGGCGTATCTAGGCCAAGTTCGGCTGCAAAGCTCCGCTCCACCGCAATTGCTCTGTCGCCGAGACCCGAATAATTGCCGACAGCGCCCTTGAGTGTCGCTGAGCGGCGTAGACGGGCACGAAAGTCAGCCAGACGGTCACGATGGCGCGCATATTCAGCGACCCAGACGCTGACCTTCTTGCCAAACGTTATCGGTTGAGCATGCTGGCCAAGGGTGCGGCCAATCATGGGAGTGCTGGCATGGTCCTGAGCCAAGACCGCCATGGTGTCGATTGCCTCAATCAGACAGGCATCCAAGGCCTCGATTGCACGATCGACCTGCAGCACTGTGCTGGTGCCGTAAATGTCCACCGTGGTTGCCCCGTAGTGGACATATTGGTCGCCAGACGGTCCTAGGCTGCGGCGCCAGACGTTTAGCAAAGCGACCATTCGGTGGCGGACAATGGCATACTCAGCGTCAAACTGGTCCTGCGGGATGAGCGCGACGAGAGCGTTCTCGCTGATATCCGACGCGGCCTCTTGCGGGATCACTCCATGCTCCGCCTGAGCCCGCGCCATTGCGGCTTCAACATCTAGAACAATCTGCGTTTGCGCTTCGTATTCGAAGAGACCGCGCACTGCTGCGGGCGAGCAATCAGCTGCGCTGGCTGGGGCCGCTGCAAATGAAGCTAAAGCTCCGGAGGCAAAGGCCCACCGGCTTAGGTCACTGAGAAAAGTCTTGCCCCCACGCATCCTGCCATAGACCGCATTTATGGCAGCCGCGTCAATCGCTCATGGCGGAATGCCAAATTCGCCTTCACTGTTCCCACTGGGTTAGGGGGCAATTGGCTTGGCGCAAGCGGCGATAATCGTTGGGGCGGGCGTGATTGGTGTCGCCTCTGCCTATGCGCTTGCCCGGAAGGGATGGCGGGTTACGCTGATCGACGAGGCAGATGGTCCTGCAATGGGAACCAGTCACGCCAATGGCGCTCAGCTCAGTTATTGTTTTACGGACGCGCAGGGAAGTCCAGCCACCCTTGCTTCTTTGCCGCGCCTAATCGCCGGAAAGGGCGGCGTTTCGATCGAATTGTCCGCGCGTCCTGAGTACCTGCGTTGGCTGGCTGAGTTTGCGCGCAATTGCACTTCGCACAGATTTCGCACGAACACCTTGGCTGTGCTCAACCTTGCCGAACGCTCGCGTCTGGCGATGGATCGACTGCGTGATTGCCACGAGCTCGACTTTGAGCACCATCAGGCTGGCAAGGTCAATCTGATCTACTCGGCCAAAGAGCGCGCGCAGGCTGAGAAGGTTATGGCGCTCAAACGGGAGGGTTCCTGCAAGCAGGAATTGCTTGGCCGAGCTGATCTCGAAGGCCTCGATCCCGCACTCAGTGGCCTCGATCACGGTGCGATTGGCGGAGTTTCTACGCCTTCTGAGATGGTGGGAAATCCGCTGAAATTCTGCCATGCGCTGCTTGAACTATTGACCAAACACTACGGCGTTGAAACTCGGTTCAAGGCTGGTGTTTCGGCGATCAGGGATGGCGGGCAAACCGCATGCCTAGCGCTCGACGATGGCGAAGAACTGACAGCCGACATGGCAATCGTCGCCTGCGGGCATGACAGCAACCTCTTGCTACGGCCGCTTGGCCATGCTGTCCGCGTGCAGCCGATGAAGGGCTATTCGTTTGAGATGCCGCTGACCGTTGGTTCACCCAGAATCTCCCTCACCGATGGCAAACGCCGATTGGTCTTTACCAATCTGGGAGACCGTATGCGGGTTGCGGGAATAGCGGAGCTTGGAAATGGATCGCGCGAAATCGATCCGGGGCGGATTGAGTGGCTTAGGCAGGCGGCTCAGCATTGTCTGCCAAATGGCGGCGACTATTCGCGAGCGAGCCATTTCCAAGCTCCGCTATTCCCGCAACCCGC
>JBCAXQ010000215.1:0-5218 GCA_038534015.1 Pseudomonadota bacterium
CACGCATCCTTCAACTGCACGCTTCGTGGCAACCAAACTAGCACGCCATTTTGGCGGTGATGAACCACCAGAGACCCTGGTCTCGAGACTTGAGCAGGATTTCCTCTCAACTGGCGGCAACCTAAAGAGCCTCAGCAACACGCTGATTGCTTCACCGGAAGTCTGGGCCTCAGAACCATTGAAGTTTCGCCAACCGTTCGAATGGCTCGTTTCCGTGATGCGCTTCACCGGTATTGAGCAACTTCGTGATGAACGCCGCGCCAACCGGGTTCTAAAGCAGCTCGGCCAAGTGCCATGGCGAGCGTCTTCGCCGGCAGGGTTTGACGATATCGCAGGAAGCTGGGCGGGCCCTGATGCGCTGTTCCGCAGAGTCGAATTGGCGAACCAGATCGCGCAGAATGTTGCGGCGGATGATGTGCTGCCCCGCGCAGAAGCGGCCTTCGCTGGCTCCCTTTCTGCTTCGACGAAACTGGCCATGCAACGCGCTGAGAGCGGCCAACAGGCTCTCGGATTGCTGCTGGTATCGCCCGAAATGGTAAGGAGATAACCATGGTCAATCGCCGTTCAGTTCTCGCCGGCACGCTGGCCATTGGAGCGACCACCATGATCTCGCCGCGCCTCGCTTTTGCGCAGGCAGGCGGATACCGAAACGTCCTGTTTATCTTACTGCGCGGCGGCGCTGACGGGCTGGAAATGCTTGCTCCTAGCGGCGATCCGGGACTCACGCGTTTACGGCCGCGGTGGCAGGCAGGATTCGACGGCGCCCTACCTGCAGGCGGCGATTTCATGATCAACCCGGCGCTCGCGCAAATCGGCGGCGGATACGAGGCTGGAGAAACCCTGTTCGTACATGCCACAGCGACATCTTATCGTGAGCGGTCTCACTTTGATGGCCAGAACATGCTCGAAACCGGCGGGCCGCAGCCATATGTGACCAAGGATGGGTGGCTCAACCGGCTTGCAGGCATGCTCGCACCGGCTGATGCCAAAGCGCTGGCGATCACGCCGACCTTGCCATTGGCTCTGCGTGGGTCGGCGCCGGCATCGAATTATGCACCTTCGGCATTGCCCGAAGCGAGCGAAGACTTTCTCAAGCGGGTCGGCAATCTCTACGCCGATGACGAATTGCTGGCGGGCGTCTGGCAGGCAGCGCTCGAAACGCAGGAAATGGCTGGAGACAGTGATCTTCGAAACCTGCGCGACGCCAAAGCGACAGGCGAACTTGCTGCCTCTCTTATGAAAGGGCCGGGTGGAGCTCGGATAGGCATGGTCGAATTGAATGGCTGGGATAGCCATGCTGGCCAGGTGGGTCGCTTCCGCCGACTGGCTGGGAATCTGGACGGGTTTGTTGGCGCCTATCGCGATGGATTGGGTGAGGCCTGGGACGATACGCTGGTGCTGGTCGCAACGGAATTTGGCCGAACCGCGCGAATGAACGGTACCAATGGCACCGATCATGGTACAGCTTCGGCCGCCATCGTGATGGGTGGCAGCGTGAAAGGGGGAAGAGTCATCGCCGACTGGCCGGGCCTCCGCGATGGTGATTTGATGGGCAATCGCGATCTGAAGCCCACCACTTCGCTGGAAAGCGTGTTGGCCGGTGCCGCAGCAGAGCACTTGGGACTTGATCCCGAACTGGCGATGCGAACGCTTTTCCCGGGTCGCGATGGACGCGCCCTTGGCGGGCTGGTCCGCACCTAACGCGGTCGTTATTCCTCCATCACGGCTGGCGCGCCTGGAATGATCCCGCCGGTCTGGATTGACCGTTCTTCATTCGCAAGGATGCCTACGACCTGAGTCCACACCGCGACATTCTGCCGCAGCTGCTCAATATCGATCTTGTCGAGCGTATCATCAGGCGTGTGATGCAGGTCGAAATAGCGGGTGCCGTCCTGCTGCAGATCGATGATCGCAGTTTTCTGGTCGCGCGCAATGTTGAGATCAGCACCGCCGCTGGCCTTGATCGAAGAATTGGCAACGCCAAACCTTGCAACTGCTGACGCAAGTTTGACGTGCAGTTGCGGATTGGTCTCGCGGAAATTGCTTTCGAAACGCCAAACGCGGTCCGCGCCAAAGTCACTCTCGATCCCTACAGCAATCGGTTCATCGATATGCGCCTCGCTGTAGGCTTTTGAGCCCCAAAGGCCGGTTTCTTCGGCCCCTGCGAACAGCACCCGGATTGTGCGCAAAGGCTGCCCGGTCAAACTTACATGCAGGGCCGAAGCGGCGACAATCCCGCACCCGGCTCCATCGTCAAACGCACCGGGAGAATTCCACCAGCTATCCAGGTGACACGCGATCAAGACGGGCGGCAGCGAAGGATTTCTGCCTACAATTTCGCCCACGACATTGCCGCTGGTAGTGGTTCCGATCCGCTCAGGGTTCAGCTCTAGCTTAAGCGTGACCGGCATCCCGCGGTCAAACATCCGCTCAAGGTTTTCAGCATCGGGCACTGAGAGCGCAGCAGCAGGGATTGGTTCAACGCCATCGGGAAAGTTGGTGCCGCCAGTGTGCGGATTGCGATGATAGTCCGTGCCGACCGATTTGATCACGATCCCGATCGCGCCCTTGCTCGCTGCGATACCTGGCGCAAACCAGCGTGCCGGGCCGGCAAAGCCATAATGCGACCCATCCATTGCAGGGCGCATCTGGTGGCTGACATAGGCTATTTTCCCGTCAAGACTGCCGTCGGGCGCGGAGCGCAATTGATCGACTGTCGCAAATTCGACAACTTCCGCCTCAATTCCGCCTGCGGGTGTCGCAGCGCTGTTGCCCAGCGGCTGCACCACCAATTGTTGCGGGAATGGCGCTGTCACCTCAGCCCGGTGAATATCCCCGGGTACCCAAGTGTCGATCTCAAACGGTTCGTCAGCCACATTTCGAAAGCCATTATCGCGCAGCCAGGCCATCGCCCATTGGCGCCCGCGCGCTTCAGCTTCGGTGCCAGCCTGACGCGGGCCGACCTCAGTCGTGACGCCTTCGACAAAATCCCAGGCATACCGATCCATCTCGAGCGCCATGTCCGCCGCCATTTCCAGATTGGCCGGCGCTTCGTTGCCGACAAAGCCCGTAGGTTGGGCAAGGCCAGCAACCGGGAGCGACAGTGCAGCTAAGGCGAGAATTGCATTTTTCATGGGCGAGACCGCTAGTCTTGCCCTTGTAAGCTGTCCAGCAGACTATCGATCCGAAGACGCTTGTTTCAGTTCAATCAGCTCAGCGTTCAGGTCGAGCGTCGCTTCATTCACACGTTTTTGCTCGGCATTTTCGACACGGTTTCGACCATTCGATTTGGCTGTGTAAAGCGCCGCATCGGCGCGTGCGAAGAGATGCTCATAAGTCTCCCCTTCGTGCGCTGTCGCCACGCCAAAACTTGCCGTCAGGCGGATATCATCGTTGAGGCCGGAGTGTTGGAGCCCTGCAAAGGCCAGCCTGATCCGTTCAGCCAATCGCTCGGCCGGTTCATTTTCACAATTCCAGACCGCGATGCAGAATTCCTCCCCTCCGATCCGCCCCGCCGTGTCGCATCCCCGCACCATCTTCTGGATCAATTCGCCAAAGCCCGAGATCGCGAGATCGCCAGTCTGGTGCCCCCAGATGTCGTTCACCTGTTTGAAGTGGTCGATATCGGCGACCACCAGACTAAGCGGGCACCTCTCCGTGTGTGCTCGCGGCATGATGCCTCGCATGGCGTCTTCGAAAGCGGCTCGGTTGTTCAACCCGGTCAACGAGTCTTTCTCGCTGTTCTCGCGCAGGGTGTTGCTCCAATCGACGATCGTCGCGCCGATCAGAACCATCGCGCCTGCAATGGACTTGATCCCGAGCACGAGACCGATCAGCGAATAGTAGATCGATTCCCGGTACACCTCGACCGGGATCGTCTGTTCGAACATCACGGAAAGCGTCGGCCTGATGAAGAAATCGGCTACTTGAAGCGCCGTAACAAAAATGATGGCGTGATCGATCCAGTCGCGGCGCTGTGCATTGAGCAGCGTCGTGAGATTCACAAGGAACATGGCCCCATATCCGATGTTGATCAGGATCAGGCGTGGCCCGGCATCGTCCGTCACGCTGATCGCAAACGCGAGCACCAGGGCGCTCACGATGTAGATCGCGGCGAGCGTCGGAAAGTGGACTTGCTGCCCGACACGTTCGCACGTCGAAGCGACGAAGAACGTCACGCCGATCGAGTAGAAGAACTGCGTCGTGTGAAAGGTGTAGATTCCATCAACCGGCAGGAAGTGCGTGATCAGAAAACCGATTGCAAAGAAGAGATAGCCAATCGCAAAGCCGAGCACGTGACGCTTCATGCGCCCCGCCTTCCAGAACACCGCGAATGTCGCAGCGAACAACAACGCCATCAGCGGCGTCAACAATCCAAGAATCTGTGTCTGCATCGACCCGTGAAGCTCCCGTGCCAACGGGTTAGGCAGATAAGGTTAAAAGCGGCTTTAGGAATCACGCGTGATTGCGGGATTATTCGCTCACCGGCCGCGCTTACCCCTACCTGCGAACTCACCTTGCCCCGCGCGACCCAACGCCCTATCTGCGCAGGCCAATACCCACTTACAAAATTCGATCCAAGGAACGACCCCAATGGCCGCGCAATACGCCTATGTCATGAAGAGCATGACGAAGACTTTCCCCGGTGCCCAGAAACCGGTGCTTAGCAACATCAACCTGCAATTCTACCAAGGCGCGAAGATCGGCATTGTCGGGCCAAACGGCGCGGGCAAATCGACCCTGATGAAGATCATGGCCGGGATCGACACCGACATCACCGGCGAAGCGTGGGCGGGTGAGAACATCACGGTCGGCTATCTGCCGCAGGAACCGCAGCTGGACGAGAGCAAGACGGTGCTCGAAAACGTGCGTGAAGGCGCGGGCGAGACGGCCGTCATGGTCGAACGTTTCAACGCAATCTCCGCCGAAATGGGCGATCCAAAGGACGACACCGATTTTGACGCTCTGATGGAAGAGATGGGCGTGCTGCAGGAAAAGATCGACGCGGTCGATGGCTGGACGCTCGACAACCAGCTCGAAATCGCGATGGAGGCCTTGCGCTGTCCGCCATCCGATGCCCCAGTGACCAACCTGTCAGGTGGTGAGAAGCGCCGTGTCGCCCTCACCCGCCTGCTGATCCAGAAACCGGGCATCGGATGGCGGACAGCGCAAGGCCTCCATCGCGATTTCGAGCTGGTTGTCGAGCGTCCAGCCATCG
>JBCAXQ010000216.1:0-5206 GCA_038534015.1 Pseudomonadota bacterium
CGCAGATTGGTGCCGAGGACTTCCACCTCAGCGCCAGGAAGACCTGACCCGGTTGCTGCACTGCGAACAATGCCGCTGACTGGAGATGCAGCCGCATCGGAAGACGCACTCGCACCTTGAACTTGTAGAGAAAAGACATTTCCGGAAACCTGCGCTGCGGCAAGGCCGGTTCCACGGAGCAGGATTCTCAGGGCATCTGGCGCCGAGTAATTGCCGTTAACAGCGCTGGATTGCTTTCCGTCGACCAGATCGGATGCGTAGAGGAGGTCGGAGCCGGAAGCTTCCGCAAATGCGTTCAACGCGGCTTGCAAGGGTTGGGCCGGAATATTGTAAGCGCGTTCCGAGTTGGCGGCTGCTTGACTGCCCGTATCCTGCGCGTTTGCCGTGGTTGAAATGGCGGCCAGGCTGCATCCCGAAACAAGTGCAGCAATTACGAATTTCGTCCGGACCATATGTCCCCCTTTTGCTGGGTTTTTGCATTCGAGGAACAAGTTTGCCCCCGTCCTCACACAGTGAGATGCAGGTCCGCTGGAATCCCTCACCAAAATGAAGGAATTAATGCACCATGAAGCGAGCTTGATCGTAATCTAGTTGTTGGAAACGGGGTCCTGCGCCACAATTTCTTGCGCAACTGATACTTCGAAGATCGTGCCTCCAGGCCGTGCCCGGACCGAAACCGGGAAGCCCGCCTCGAGAGTGGCGGCGAAGTGTTCACTGGACCTGATCCGAAACGTTCCATTGACGAGGTAGTCGCCCAGGCTCTCATCGGCGAGAACGTGCTGTTCAATCGAATAACGGTTAAACTCTTTTAGTACGTCGCGCAGCGGAGTCTGCTCAAACACCAGCCTGCCGTCCCGCCAACTGGCAAATTGGGACAGTTCGGCCCTGCTGATGGCGAAGGGGCGATTTGGCAGGATGCTGATCTGTTCTCCAGGCTTGAGCTGAGCGCTTTTTCCGCTGCCCGGAAGATCATCGCGATCAACCCGGACCCGGCCTTCAATCAAGGTAACCTGTGCTTCGCTATCGGTTTTGCGCACCGAGAATATGGTGCCGAGCGCGACAACGCGGCTCTGGCCAGCTGTGACAGTGAATGGCCGGTCAGAATCCTTGGCAACAGTGAATACCGCTTCGCCCTTAACCAGCGTAAGGTTTCTTCGCGCGGCAGAATAGTCGACCTGCACTTCCGACCCGGTGTTGAGCTCAATCACGGAACCGTCTGGCAGAGTGAACTGTGCCATCTGCCCTATCCGGGTCGAATAACCAGATTGAAAATCCGGTGTTTCCTCCTCGACGTTGGCTAGGCTGTCTGGCCTTACCTCAACCAACGCGTCCGGTTCCGCGGTCTCATTGGCGACCATTTGAGGGTTGAGGTCAGGTGAAGCACCGTCGGCGAATGGAGACCCCAAGGCGAAGAACGTGGTTGTGGCGGCGAGGACCAAAGCAATCGAAGCCGCAATGGCTGCCGTCCGACGGGTCCGGTTCGTCGAGTCTTCAGGATCTGGTTGTTCGGCCAGAGCGGCTACCCGCATTTCAAGGACGGCGGGTTCATCGGCATGAACCCCTATTTCGTCCCAGGTTTGCGCTATCCGATCATACGCGACCGCATTTGCGGCATCAGCATCGCGCCATGCGCGATAGGCGACATAATCCGCATGATTGGCTTCGTCACTGGAAAGCCTCGCAAACCATTCGGCTGCAGTCCCCGCAGCGCGATCGGATTCGCTCTGTGTGGCCAGTGAGCCAGCAGAATCGCCCGATACAGCCATCACTTGCGATCCAGCCTCGCCACCAAATGACGGGCGGCAGCTGCAATATGTTTCTCGACTGAACTCACCGACACACCAATACGCTCTGCTATCTCTCGATACTTGAAGCCTTCGAAACGATGGAGCATGAATATTGTCCTCGTACGCGAGGGCAGCTCGGCCAATGCTTGCTCCAGCAATCGAAGTTCTTGCCTTCCCTGCAAGATGCGCTCGGGCGTAATATCCTCATTGTCGAACTGGAAAAAAGGCAGATCAGCCATCGCTGCGTCGCGCGTACCCCGCTTACGATACCGTTCTTTCAAAAGGTTGGCCGCGGCTTGAAAGATGTAGCCATCGGGGTTCTCAATAATCTTCTCGCTGCCTGACGCCCATAGCCTGCCGAACAACTCTTGAACCAAATCGTCGACATCGACGTGCTGCTGAATGCGCTTGGCAAAGTAGGAACGCAGTGGCCCCTCATAGCGCGCTACGAAAGCCTCCCTCCGATCAGGGTCCAAATCTTCAATCGGTTTGCTTGTCATACAGATGTCCCCGCAGCACCCTTTATAGGGTATCGGCAGAATCATTCTTCGCAACCGCTTACTTGGGCGACTGGAAGATGCTCCGCTCAATCCGACGTCCAGACGCATTGACCATGTTCCCATCGGCGTCATGGTCCGACTCATGTCATCCCAAGGAAGAAGCATAGAAATGCGCGACGCAATTTCGCGCCTCTGGGCAGAGAATGCGCAATCCGGTGTTCGATGAAAAAAGGTGGTGAGCCCTGCTGGGTTCGAACCAGCGACCTACTGATTAAAAGTCAGTTGCTCTACCGACTGAGCTAAGGGCCCACATGCACGTGGCGGCGCGCCAATATCGGCGTCGCGGAAGCGCTCACCTAGTTAGGGGGCGCGGGCGGGTCAAGCGTGCTTTCAAATGCAGCAGAGAAAGTCCCGTTTTCGGGTCTCGCCAATCGGGCGCAATCGCGCTCGCTGGCCCGAGCACGAAATTCCTACAGCGGAATTCCTGATGCGGTATATCGAGATGTTCGTCTCGCCAGGCACCTCCACTCCACAGCACGATATCAAGGTCGAGCACTCGATCGCCCCAACGGCGACCGGAACGCCGGCCAAGCTCTGCCTCCATGCGCTTGAGCGCGGCAAGCAAGCTCGGCGGGTCATAATCGCTGTCCAAGGTGCAGGCCGCATTGGCGAACCGGCGCTGCGCCGCGCCCAATGGTTCAGTCACTACTATTGCGGAACGTGCCGCAACGGTGCCCAATGCGGAAAGCTCCTCCATCGCCACGCGCACGACACCCTGAGGTTGGCCATAGAGATGGTGCCGCCGGTTGGACCCGACCGCGATGAGATAGGTGCTGCTGCTCAAATGTCTTCTGCAATGCGGCCGTACAATTGCGGACGGCGATCGCGGAAGAAGCCCATACCCGCACGGTGTTTGGCTGCGCGCGCAAGGTCGAGTTCGCTGACCAGTACGCCGCTTTCTTCCGCGCCGAAGCTTTCAACCATATCGCCCCACTCATCGGCAATAAACGAATGGCCATAGAAACGCTGCGATGCATCTGCCGGCCCCTCGGCTCCGATCCGGTTGCTGGCAACAATGGGCATGCAATTGGAGACTGCATGCCCGATCATCGCGCGGCGCCACATGCGCGAAGTGTCGAGATCATGGTCATAGGGTTCGGAGCCAATTGCGGTGGGATAGAGCAGCACTTCTGCCCCCATCAAAGCCATCACCCGCGCAGCCTCCGGATACCATTGGTCCCAGCAAATCCCGACGCCGACCTTGGCACCAAAGACGTCCCACACCTTGAACCCGCCATTGCCCGGGCGGAAATAGAATTTTTCCTCATAGCCGGGACCATCGGGAATGTGGCTTTTGCGGTATGTGCCCATGATGCTGCCATCAGGCCCAATCATCGCAAGCGTGTTGTAATAATGATGACCGTCGCGTTCGAAGAAACTGGTCGGGATCGCGACCTTCAGCTGTGCTGCCAATTCCTGCATCGCGCCAACACTGGGATGCTCCGCAGTTGGGCGTGCGAGCGCAAACAGTGCCTCGTCTTCTTCGCGGCAGAAATACGGCCCCGAAAACAGTTCGGGAGGCAGGATCAGCTGCGCGCCCTTGCCCGCTGCTTGCTCGACCAGCGCAGCGACGGCTTCTATGTTCTCGGTTTCATCCGCGCTTCCCAGCGCAAGCTGGAGGGCGGCAACAGTCAGTTTGCTCATGCCGCCGCCCGATAGAGTTAGTCAGCCTTTTTGAAAAGAAGCGTCATGCGGTCGCTCTCGCCGATCTCGAGATAGCGTGTGCGATCCGGATCGTCTTCACCCGTGGCGAGCACGGGCGGGAGTGTCCATACACCGCGTTCCCAATTGGCCGGGTCGTTGGGGTTGGCATTGATCTCGCTCTCGGCGGCCAATTCAAAGCCGTTCGCTTCGAAGATCGCCACAACATCGGCCTTGCGCATATAGCCGCGCTGACGCGCGCCATAATCGTCATAGCTGGCTCCATTGGGAGCGCGGTGCTGAACAACACCAACCATGCCATCGTCTTTCAGCATCATGCGCGCAGCCTTCAGCACATCGTCTGCGCGATTGCCGATGTTGAGACCGTGCATCGAACGGAAGATAACCACCCGATCAACAGTGCCGGCGAGTTCTTCGGGCATTTCATCGGTTTCAAAGGCAATGACGGCATCGGCTTCGACGCCCATCCCCTCGGCGATCCCCGCCTTGAAACGCTCGGTCCATCCCTTTGACCGGGCTTCCTGCGCACGGTTGCGATATTCGCGGCCATCGCTGTCCTGGTTGAACGCGATGTAATTGCCTGCAGGCATCAGGTAAGGCGCTAGGACGCGGGTGTACCAGCCACCGCCCGGCCCATATTCGGCGACGGTCATGGTCGGTTCGATCTGGAAGAAGGCAAGCGTTTCGGCCGGCCGGCGATATTGGTCGCGCGCGCGATCATCATCGCGGCGGTCATGCGCCAGCACCTCTTCAAGGCTTGGCGCGGATGCATGATCATCTGCGATTACGGGAGCAGCGGTTCCGACCGCCGCAAGACCGGCCAGCGCGGCGAGCGGAGCAAGAGCAAGCGTTTTCATCTGGGAGTCCTCTCTCTTTGGATAGATTCTATGTGCGCAACGTGTGGGCGCGGTCTTAGCTCCCGGATATTCGAAAACAACCGATTGGTCGACCGACAGCCGATGACAAGCGGCCTGCGTCTTCCTATTTCATGGAGCAAAGGAGATCATCGAGAATGGAACAAGCCATCATTGCCGGCGGATGCTTCTGGTGCACCGAAGCGGTGTTCCGCGATGTTATCGGCGTCAGCGAAGTCGAAAGCGGATATATCGGTGGAAGCGTCGCCAATCCGACCTACAAACAGGTATGTTCCGGAACGACTGGCCATGCAGAAGGCATCCGGGTGACCTATGATCCCAC
>JBCAXQ010000217.1:0-5169 GCA_038534015.1 Pseudomonadota bacterium
CGGTGCGCATCAATATGAGCAGGTAGTGGAGGCGGTTCACGAACATGCACCGCCTTCGCAAGGTCCGTTTGTCGACCTGATCCCGCAACCATCAGAAGCCGATATCAAGCTGACGCCGCGCCACTACAGCTACCTCAAGATTTCGGAGGGCTGCAATCACTCCTGCGCCTTCTGCATCATACCGCAGTTGCGCGGGAAACTGGCGAGCCGTCGGATCGACGCGGTGCTGCGCGAAGCGGAAAAGCTGATCGCGGCAGGCACAAGGGAACTGCTGGTGATCAGCCAGGACACCTCGGCCTATGGCGTCGATACGCGGCATGAGGAACGCGACTGGAAAGGCACGGCTGTCCGCGCGCATATGACCGATCTCGCCCGCGAGCTCGGCCAGTTGCGAACGAGCGACGGCATGCCGCCATGGGTGCGCCTGCACTATGTCTACCCCTACCCGCATGTCGACAAGGTGATCCCGCTGATGGCCGAAGGGCTGCTGACGCCTTACCTCGACATCCCGTTCCAACACGCGGCGCCTGGCGTGCTTAAGCTGATGCGGCGCCCCGCCAACGAGGCCAAGGTGCTCGATCGGCTGAAAAGCTGGCGCGAGACATGCCCCGACATCGCGGTTCGCTCCAGCTTCGTAGTCGGCTTCCCCGGCGAGACCGAGGACGATTTCCGCTACTTGCTCGATTGGCTCGAAGAGGCGCAGCTCGACCGCGTTGGCGGATTCCGGTTCGAACCAGTCGAAGGCGCGGCGGCGAACGCCCTGCCCAATCCTGTGCCCGAGGAACTCAAGGAAGAGCGGTACCAACGCCTGATGGAGGTCACGGAACGCATCAGCACTGCTAAGCTTCGATCCAAGATCGGGAAGACGATCCCGGTCATAATCGACGAAGTCGGTGAGCCGGACGAGGATGGTGACGTCGGAGCAACGGGCCGATCCCAAGCGGACGCTCCCGAGATTGATGGTCAGGTCCTTCTGCGCGATGCACCAGTATCGCTGGCCCCGGGCGATATCATCAGCGCGAAGATCGAAGATGCCGACGCACATGACCTGTTCGGCTACATTGTCGCCACCTGAACCGGGACAGTCCTCTCACTTGGGGTTGGAGTAAAAGATGCCGATAAAGATCGCGGCCAGCTTCGCCTTTGAAACCGAGCAGCCCACCGATGTTCTTTTGCAGTTTGAGGCGGCGGACACTCGGGAACAACAAGTTTTGGCGGTCGAGACATCACTCACTCCTGCAGAACACTGTACACGGGTGCCGGCGCAGGACCGCATCGGGGAGCGAATCTGGATCCGAACCAAGGGGCGCTTCGATGTCCAGTACTCGGCAACGGTAAATCCATGCCGTTTGTTACCCGACATCACCGCTTTGGATCAGGTGCAGTCGCACGATGTGCCAGGCGAAGTGGTGCAATACCTCTTCAATTCGCGCTACATCCCTGCCGATGCGTTTGAGCCGTTCGTCGAAGGCGAGTTTGGTGGAACCCGTGGCGGTCAGCGGATTGTTGCCATGCGCGACTGGATCGAGCAGCATTTTTCCTATCAACCCGGCGTTTCGGACGCTCGCACGGGAGCGCTCGATACATTTGTTGAACGGCGCGGTATCTGCCGTGACTATGCGCATGTAATGGTGGCTCTGGCTCGTGCTTCAACTATCCCCGCGCGCTACGTTTCATGTTATGCGCCAGGCGTCACTCCGCAGGACTTTCACGCAGTTGCTGAGGTGTTCCTCGAAGACCCCAGCCGCAAGAGCGGCGGAGCTTGGTATATTGTCGATGCAACCGGGATGGCCGCTCCAGCGGTCACTGCCAAAATCGGAGTTGGTCGCGATGCCGCCGATGTTAGCTTTCTCACGAGTTTCGGCCCAAGCGAGTTTCTGTTCAGCTCAGTGGAGGTTTCTGAGGTTTAGCCCTCACCAAGCTCTCCAGAGCGGCTAACTGCTCCCTCTCACTTTCAGCTTCACCGGCACGCGGCGAATGCTGGGGTGCGGACCATCGCCGGTAACCGCTTCCACCAGCAAGCGCCCGGCCTGATCAAGGTCAGGTTCGATTGTTGTAAGCGGTGGATTGGTCAACTCGCTGGCCGGAATCCCGTCAAAGCCGACAAGCTTGATGTCGCCGGGGATAGTGCGGCCGGCATTCTGCAATGCCTCCATGACACCGAAAGCCAAGGCATCACAGACAGCAAAAATGCCATCGAATTCAGTACCGCTTTCCAGCAGAGCTTCGGTTGCCATTCGGCCTTGTTCACGGCGTGCACCGCCTGGCTCGATGGCGCTCAGTTCGGCCTCTACGCCGAGTTCCCTGGCGCGCGACAGGAACGCCTCGACCCGCTCTGCAAACTGTCTCTGGGGCGATCCTGTGGACCCTATGCAGACCAGTTTCTTGCACCCACGCTCCACCAGGTGTTCTGCCGCGAGCGACGCGCCAATATCATTGTCGGAAGAGACCCAGTCGAGATCACCCAATGGCGATCCCCAATATGCAACCGGCTCGGTCGTTTCGCCAATCCCGCGAAAATACTCCCATGCGACCCGGTTAGCGGTGGTACCGATCACGATCAGTCCTTCGGCCTGGCCACGTTCGACATAGTGCCCAAACAGTTTTCCCTCTTCTGATTGGAGCGAGACCAGCACCTCAAGCTCTCTTTCCGCAGCTGCCGCGCATATTCCACCAAGCAGCGCGTAGGAAAACGGGTTAACATCGCGCGCACCGCCGCCAGGCTTGCAGATGACTACTGTTGCCAGCGTGCCGGTGTGCCCTCTGCGCAACCTCGCCGCACGCTCATCAACGAAATACCCCAGTTCTTGCGCTGCTCCCAGCACCCGGTCCCGTGTCGCTTCACTAATCACGGCCGAACCTGACAGCGCGCGCGAAACGGTCGACTGGCTAACGCCAGCCCGCTCGGCTACGTCAAAACTGGTGACCCGCACGGGCTTGCGCGGCGTGTCCATGGTGATCCCTCTCCATCGCCGACTAACGGCGCTCCATCCGGCAAACCGGAAATTGAATAGCTATGCAACGCTATGGCCCAGTTTTGCGCATCAGGCTAGAACATGTCCGAGAGTGTGCAGAGCTGTGCCTGTTGGAGAACTGCTTGATGGCTGAGGCCCCGATTACTGCTGACCGATTGCTGCTGTTTGGAGCAACTGGCGATCTGGCGCGCCGGATGCTGCTGCCTTCGCTTTGCGCCCTGGATGCAGATGGATTGCTGCCAGAAAACCTGCGTATCATCGGCACAGCGCGCAGTGAATTGAACGATCAGGAATTCCGGCAAATGGCGCGCGAAGCGCTCGAGAAACACCTGCCAGATGAACGCCGCGGCGGAATGGCCGACTTCCTCAATCGGCTGAGTTATCAAGCGTTAGACGCGACGACGCTCGACGGGTTCAAGAAACTCGCCGCCAAAGTGAAAGAAGTCGGCCAAAGCGATGGCGGGACGGCAATCTTCCTCTCGACCGCGCCGAGCCTGTTCGGTCCAACCATAGCGGGTCTCGAACATGCCGGACTCACCGGCGATGACGTAAGAATGTGCCTGGAAAAGCCGCTGGGCACAGACCTTGCGACCAGTTGCGAGATCAATGACGCTGTCGCGGGCGCTTTCCCCGAAGACCGGATTTTCCGGATCGATCACTATCTGGGCAAGGAGACCGTGCAAAACCTGCTCGCGCTGCGCTTCGCCAACATCCTGTTCGAACCGATCTGGAATTCGAACTATATCGAACATGTTCAGATTACGGTTGCTGAAACGGTCGGCCTAGAAGGCCGCGTCGCATTCTATGACGATGCCGGCGCCTTGCGCGACATGGTGCAGAATCACATGCTCCAACTGCTTGCCCTTGTCGCGATGGAACCACCGACGAGCTTCGATGCAACCGCTGTTCGTGATGAAAAGGTCAAGGTGTTGCGGGCATTGCGCGAAGTCGAGGCGGCAGAAACGGTTACCGGTCAATATCGCGCGGGTGCGATCACCGGAGAAGCGGTGCCCGGTTACGATGAAGAGCTTGGCAAGGACTCGGGGACCGAAACCTTCGTCGCGATCAAAGGGCATGTCGATAACTGGCGCTGGAAGGGAGTTCCGTTTTACCTCCGCACAGGGAAGCGCCTGCCGCGCCGTGTGACCGAGATTGTCGTGCAGTTTCGCTGTGTTCCTCACTCCATCTTTGCCGAAATGGGCGCGACAATGCAGCCCAACCGGCTGGTGATAGGAATCCAGCCCGAAGAAAACATTTCGCTGTCGCTGATGTCCAAAGTCCCTGGGTTGGGTCAAGACGGCATTCGTCTGCGCGAAGTTCCGCTGGATATCGCCATGCCCGATGCGTTTGTCGGCCAGCACCGTCGGATTGCTTATGAACGCCTTTTGCTTGATCTGATTGGCGGCCAGCAGACCCTGTTCGTCCGCCGCGACGAAGTGGAGGCCCAATGGCAATGGGTCGACGCGATCCGCGCGGCTTGGGAAGCCGAAGGGAAAACTCCCCAAAGCTACACCGCCGGGTCCTGGGGGCCGAGTTCTGCCATTGCCCTGACCGAACGCGATGGAGTGAGTTGGCATGAATAGTCTGAACGACACAATTCATCGCGTTACGCAGCGCGTCATGGAGAACTCACGAGCTTCGCGTGAGGCCTATCTGGAATTGATGAAGCGCGAGGGTGATCGCAAGCCCGAGCATAAGGACGTGGCCTGCTCCAACCTTGCCCACGCATTCGCGGGCGCGCTGGAAGACCAGAACGCGATGAAAGCGGGCAGCGGACCGAACATCGGGATCGTTACTGCCTATAATGACATGCTCTCCGCCCATCAGCCTTACGGTAGGTATCCGGAACGGCTAAAGATCTATGCCCGTGAAGTCGGTGCGACGGCACAAGTGGCCGGCGGAACACCGGCCATGTGCGACGGCGTTACCCAAGGCGAGGACGGCATGGAGCTGTCCCTATTCAGTCGAGACATCATCGCGCTTTCTACTGGAGTAGCGCTCAGCCACCAGATGTATGAGGGCATTGCCTGCCTTGGCATATGCGACAAGATCGTGCCCGGCCTGATGATTGGCGCGCTTCGCTTTGGGCATTTGCCCGCGATTTTCGTTCCATCAGGCCCAATGCCGTCGGGGATTTCGAACAAGCAGAAGCAGGAAACCCGCCAGAAATACGCTGCAGGCGAGATCGGACGTG
>JBCAXQ010000218.1:0-5162 GCA_038534015.1 Pseudomonadota bacterium
GGCCGAAACGAAATCTCCCTTTCTGATCTGAAACTTAGAAAGTTGGTTGAGAATGTTGAGTCGTGCAAAATCGCCCAGACGACCGTCGGGCCATTCGGCATAAAACTGCAACAGATCAATCGCGTTTTCCCAACGCCCGGATCTATCAAGCCATCGTTGTAGGCTGATTATAAAGCTCTGCTCAAATACATTGTTGTTCGCAGCCCAATTCGCTGCGGAGACTGCCTCGCCCAGTTCTGCTGCGACAGGCGAATCCGCACCTTGCTCGACCGATGTTTTCGCGAACAGGTCTGAATAGAAGCCCGCATGGCGCTCTGCCGATGCAGCCGCCGATCCGTGCTCCACGGCGGTTTCCTTTGCAAACTCTAGCATTAACGGATGAAACACAAACCGAGGCGGGCTTGTTCCGTCGACACTGTTCAACACCGAAAGCCTTCTCAATCGGCTAAGGGTCCTTGCGACATCGGTTTCACTTTCACCTGAAGCCGCAGCGGCGGCCATGACCGAGAATCCGGAGGGATCGCACACGCTCGCTGAACCAAACAGAGCGACTTCCGGCTCCTCCATTCGACCCAAGCTGAGATTGAACGACGCCCGGACATCGAGATGTTCAAAATCGTCAACGATTAGCGCGTTCAGCCTGTTGCGTTCTGCCTCCAACTCATCAGCCAAGAATGCCAGCACGTCCTCTCGCCAGCTATCGTGAGAAATCAGTGCTGACACGACTTGCAAGGCCAGCGGAAGGCCGCCGACGAGTTCAACGATCCGTTCCGCATGCTCCAGATTCTGATCGATGAGATCTTGGTGTTCCGCGCGCAATAGATCTAGCGCATCATCCAGTGGCAGCGCAGGCACGTCAACCCGGGCTGCGGAAGACACGCCAATCGCCCCGGGCAACGCTCGATCTCGTGTCGTCAGGATGACTTTGCAGGACCCACCCGGGATCAACGCGCGCACGTCGGCACTTTCTGCATTGTCGAAGATCAGCAGAGCTTTCTTCGTTTGGAAGACCGATTGCATGATCTCTGAGGCGCCGCGCTCATCGTCGATGGCAATTTCAATACCGACGTCCTTCGCAAACGATCTGGCCAACTCGTCAGGCCGCCGTCCATCCACCCGAAGGCCGATGACACCGTCCGGAAAATAGTCGCGATTCAGGGTCGCAAACCGCACCGCGAGGCCACTTTTGCCGATGCCGCCGGTGCCGCTGAGCCCGGCAATTGAACTAATGTTTGCGCTGCCCTCGCCGAGCAGACTGTCCTTCAGCTGTTTGAGCTCCTCTGTTCTGCCTGAAAAGGCGTCACTGTCTTTCTGAGGAACGATGAATGGTGTTTTCTTTGGGGTTGGCTCAAGGGTTGTGCTCAGCAGTTCTTTGAGGAACCGATATGCGCCTTCGATGGCAAAGGGACGAAAACGATCATCCTTGTCTGCATCCGCGTGATCGGACACGCCCTTTGCGACAACGCAATGCGGCACTTCTTCAATCTTGGCCACAGCTGCAACAGCGGATCCCTCCATCTCAACGCCAAGCACTTTGCGCACTGACTGAGCTATCTGAGGAAACACATCCGGATCTTCGACAACCGCGGTGCCCGACCCGATTGGGGCTACGTGTGCTTTCGATGATGGGCGCTGCTGTTGCAAACCGTCGGGATACCGAACTGCAGCTTCAGTAGCGGCCTTACGCCCTTTGGCTGTGAGCGCAAGCTTGCCGCCTATGGTGATCAAACCGTTCGTTTCGAGGCGCTCAATTACCTTTGCCCAGTCTGGGCATTCTGTAGATCTTTCAGGATGCGCGACGACCGATCCTAAGGCTCCATCGTTTTCCCGCATAAGGTTCGCAAGTAGCCAATTCTCCTGAAACTCGTATCCAAGCGGTTTCTCGTAGTACCAGTCTGTCGGCCCCCAGCCAGTCGCCATATCTTCCGCGTACTGCTTCCACTGCGGGGTCAAGTTGAAGGTCGTTATGTCGTTCAGCAGAACACTTTCGCGCCTGCCATCGTTGATGTTGACCTTGAGTTTGCCCGCATCGTACCTAAAACACCGGTCAGCAACGATCACATCGCCGAGTGCTACTTTTCCACGCCACCCGGCGCAAACACCGACCATCGCCAAACACTTTGGTCGGTACTGTGTGGCTAGACGGGTCGCGACGTTTGCCGCTGCATCTCCACCCATTGCAGTAGCCCGCGCTAGGATCCAGATGCGATCGTCTTGGTCAGTCCACCTGTGCACTGGATAACCGCTGGTGTCTTTTCCAGCTATCCAATGGTCACCTAATGCGAGGATCACTTCTAGTTCATCGGGGACTGCGGTCAGGAGGAGTACATCAGCTTGGCAATCAATCTTCTCGACCTGATGAACATCTATCACCGGTGGCCCCTCCGCAATCTCACAGCCGACAACAATAGTGGGAGCCTATCGATAATAGTGAGTTTACGCTAGGTGATCGTCGTCGGTGTTGTTTTTTCAGCGATCTCAGCGAGTAATCAAAGCTGTGCAGGAATGTCCGCCTTCGCGCAGAGTTCCCTGTAGCCCGCCACAGGCGAAGGTCCGGTCTACCCCTGGAACTTCCAATCTTCCGCGACGCGGCATCCGGTGATAAGGGCGCTTTGCCGACATTCTCCGCATTGCGCACCAAAGTCAGCAGACGGGACAAGGACGAAGCCGCTACCGCGGCAGGGGCGCTTGTGGCTGAGGTATTGAACGATCCTGCGAGCGTGCTCGTTTTGCGATCTTCGTGACCTGTCTGACGATTGGGGCCTTCTCAATCTGATGACAGGAGGCTCTCATAACAGAGGAGAGAACGACCCCGCTACGCGAGCGTATGATCGAGGATATGCGGATCCACGGGATGGGCGACAAAGCCCAGAAGGCGCACATCCGGGCGATCAAGGATTTTGCCGGTTTCCTGAAGCGCTCGCCTGATACCGCGACACCGGATGATCTTCGCGCCTACCAGCTGCACATGACCGACACAGGTGTGAGCCCGACAACGTACAACGCCCGGATCATGGCGCTGAGGTTCCTGTTCGGGAAGACCTGCGGGCGCGAAGAGATGAAGAAGTACATGCAGTTCCGTACCCAGCCTCGGAAGCTGCCGACTGTGCTGAGTCTCGAAGACGTGTCGGAGATTCTTGCCGCGGCGCCCGGCTCGGGCCTCAAATACCGCGCGGCGCTCAGCATTTCCTATGGCGCGGGTCTGCGAGCGTCAGAGGTTTGCAACCTCAAGATCAGCGATATCGACAGTGATCGGATGCTGATCCATGTCGACGAGGGCAAGGGGCGCAAGGACCGAAAGGTCATGCTGTCGCCCGATCTGCTGGACCTGCTGCGGGAGTACTGGCGCGAGGCACGGCCTGCCGGATGGCTGTTTCCCGGCAAGCCGAAGATCAATCCCGTCTCCTCGCGGCAATTGAACCGGGCGTTCAACTCGGCCAAGCATCTGGTGGGGATCAGCAAGCCCGCGACCCTGCATACCCTGCGGCACAGCTTTGCCACTCATCTTATGGAGGCCGGAACGGATGTCCGGGTAATCCAGGTCTTGCTCGGGCATGCCAAGCTGAGCACAACGGCGCGCTACACCCAGGTCGCCACCAAGACGATCCGGGACACGCCCAGCCCGTTTGAGGCTCTCAAACAGCTGAACCTGCGGACCCGCAAGCGCAAACGGGAATAACCGAAGCCGGGGTGCCCCGGTCGAAGCTGGAGATCGCAGATATCTTCCGTGAGCATAGCCCCGCGTGGCGGCAGGCCAATGCCGGGCATGTCAGCCTCCCCCAACTCAAGGTGATGTCAGCGATCGAAGCCTGCCGAACGGATGCGCTCGGCGGGCATGTGGCGGCATGCGCGAAGTGTGGCCATCAGCATGTCGCCTACAACAGCTGCAAGAACCGCCATTGTCCAAAATGCCAAGCGCCAGCGGCGCGCGACTGGATGGCGGCGCGGGCGGAGGATCTCTTGCCCGTGGAATACTTCCACGTCGTCTTCACCCTGCCGGCGGAGATCGCGCGGATCGCGTATTGGAACAAGCGCGAGCTCTATGGACTGCTATTCAAGGCATCGGCGGAAACGGTGATGACGCTGGCCGCCGATCCCAAGCGCCTCGGCGCCCGCGTCGGCATGACCAGCGTGCTGCACACGTGGGGATCAGCGCTCACCCATCATCCCCATGTCCACATGATCGTTCCGGGCGGCGGCATGTCACCCGACGGCACAGGATGGGTCGCCTACAAGCCGGGCTTCTTCCTACATGTGCGGGTCCTGTCGCGGCTGTGTTGCGCCGTCGGCTGATTTTTTCGCGCGCATGGCGCAGGGATCGAAACCAGTGAAGGTTCAGGTAGTGTCTCAGTTTGAATCTTCTTTTTTTACGACTTCGGGCGGTTCGGTTTCGGCGCCCGCGCGTTGAGGATCGCCATGATCTGCGCATGGCTGTACTTTGATTTCTTCATCAGAATCTCCTCTGTTACTTTCGAGAAAATCCTACTCGCACGCACCGCTAGAGCATTTTCCAGTCAATCTGACTCAGATTGGCGTCGCGGAAATTCGAAAAACAGGGACTTAGAGCACGTGATCTGATGCAATCAGGTCAACGCGTGCTCTAGTTTTCGGGTGGATACCGGATCAGCTTGGCGGACGTGTCTGCAAGGATGCCAGCGAGGTGATCTGAGATCGGTTGCCGTGGAATAGGAGAGGACAAAATGGTGTATTGGAAGCATCAGATTCTTCCTTACATTGCGGGACTTCGTACGCTTGTGTTGCGATAGTGACATTCAGCAACGATCTGTGCAGGTCATGATCTCTGATGTAAGCCGATCGCAACGGATGGAGCAGATCTTTGGAGATACTTTTTGCACCACTTTTTGGTACAACGCGTGCTGGAAGCGAAAATTATTTGCATTTAGAACAACGCATTACAATGAGGTAGTGGTGGGCGGTGAGGGATTCGAACCCCCGACATCTTCGGTGTAAACGAAGCGCTCTACCAGCTGAGCTAACCGCCCGGACGACCGCGTCTTACGGAAGTGGGACCCGCGCGTCAACGCCGCGAGCCCTCCGAAAGCAGGATCGGTTTAGTGAGCGAGAGACGCCTCGGCACCCGGGGTCTGCTCGTCGGATGACGGTGCTTCGAAGTGTTCGTCTTCATCCCACTCGATCGGCAC
>JBCAXQ010000219.1:0-5120 GCA_038534015.1 Pseudomonadota bacterium
CCTCTACTTCCGTTCGGCGCCACGCAGAGATTATCGCCATAGTCGAACTGGTCCTTGCTCTCGCTTTCAAAAAACAGCTCGACCTTGTCAGGTCCCGCGCCGCGCCGAACGGCCATCTGATCGTTTGCGAAGACCAGTATACCGATGTCGTCGACAATCACCTGCGCGGAATCACGTCTGATGGTGAGCCATACGCTTTCGCGAGGCTGCGGATGCAGACCGAGCTTGCTGGCGGCTGCTTTTCTCCGGATGGGCAATGGTTTTTCGTCAATGCCTATGCCCCGACGCGAACCTTTGCGATCAAGGGGCCTTGGACTGCCTGATTGAACTGGATTTGGCGCGGACGTTTTGACGGTCCGCCTGTCGCTGATAGAGATGCCGTATGGGCGGCAAGAAGCGAGTGCTGGTATTCGGGGCGTCCGGCACGATTGGCCGTGCAGTCGCAAGCCAACTCGCCGCCGATGGCTACGAGACTGTGTGCTTTGTTCGGGATGGCTCGGGCGGGTTGCCCGAACTGGCCCCTGCCAGTCTGATAACGGGCGACGTCACTGACCCGGCCTCGGTCTCGAGTGCATTTGCGGGAGCTTCTTACGACGCGGTGATCTCATGCCTGGCCTCGCGCACGGGTGCCCCCCGGGATGCGCAGGCGATCGATTACCAGGCGAACCTGAATGTGCTGGAAGTCGCGAAAGCGGCGGGCGTGCGGCACTTTATCCTTCTTTCGGCCATCTGCGTGCAGAGGCCGTTGCTCGCCTTCCAGCATGCCAAGCTCGCTTTCGAAAGAGAGCTGACAACGTCCGGCCTGACCTGGTCGATTGTTCGACCGACTGCCTTCTTCAAATCGCTTTCGGGGCAGGTAGAGCGCGTGCGGGACGGGAAGCCTTTCATGCTTTTTGGCGATGGCGAATTGACCCGTTGCAAGCCGATAAGTGATGCCGATCTGGCCCGTTTCATCACGGGCTGCATCGATGACCGGACGCGGCATAACCGGGTCTTGCCCATAGGCGGGCCGGGACCCGCCATATCGCCACATGAACAGGGAGAGATGCTGTTCGAGCTTACGGGGAAGGAGCCGTGCTATCGCTCCGTTCCTGTCAGCATGTTCAGCGCCGCCGCGCGCCTGCTTTCGCTGGGCGCACCGTTCTCGAGCTGGTTCGCAGAAAAAGCGGAGTATGCCCGCATCGCAAGATATTACGCGACAGAGAGCATGCTCGTATTCAATGCTGAGACCGGCCAATACGAAGCGGAGGCGACGCCGGAATTTGGTCGCGACAGTTTGCGTGATCACTACGCCGAATTGCTCGGACTGAATTCGCCCGCTACCGAGCAGGCGGACCTGGGGAACGCGCCATAGACACTTCGCTGATATTCACGCTGGGCAGCTGCGTCTTCTTCATGGCGTTGGTCGGCTGGATCAGCTGGCTTAAGACGCGCGGGCAGGCCGAAACGAAGGAAGGATACTTCCTTGCCGGGCGCGGGTTGGGTGCGACCTTCATCGCCGGATCTCTACTGCTCACCAATTTGTCTGCCGAGCAGCTGATAGGGCTGAACGGGTCAGCTTATGGCTATAATCTGTCGAGCATGGGATGGGAGGTCACTGCGGCAGTCGCGACCATCGCGATGGCTCTGGTATTCCTGCCCAAATACCTGGCGGGGGCATTCACCACACTCCCGCAATTCCTCAACGACCGTTTCGATGCCGATGTGCGGCGGCTGTCGGTGCTGTTGTTCATGCTCGGATACGGATTGGTGACGATCCCGAGCGTGCTCTATTCCGGCTCGCTTGCCGTCATCGCCTTCTTCGACATCCCGACATTGACTGGGCTCGACGATTTCAACGCGCTGATATTTACGGTCGTCCTTATCGGCGTGATCGGTTCGATCTACGCGGTGTTTGGCGGTCTGCGCGCGGTCGCAGTGTCCGACACGCTCAACGGCGTCGGCCTTCTCATCATCGGAATCCTTGTGCCGGTGCTCGGTCTGATCGCTCTGGGCGAGGGGAGCTTCAGCGCAGGATTGGCGCATCTCACGGCGGAGAACCCGGAAAAGCTCAACGCGATTGGATCGTCGACCGATCCCACCCCGTTCGGGACGATCTTCACCGGTATGATCTTTGCCAACCTGTTTTACTGGTGCACGAACCAGTATGTGATCCAGCGGACGCTCGGCGCGCAGAGTCTCGCCGAAGGGCAGAAAGGCGTCCTGTTCTCAGGCTTCTTCAAGATCATGGTCCCGTTCATGATGATGATCCCGGGCGTGATCGCGTTTCATCTTTATGGGCCGGGCCTTGGAAGCATTGATGAAGCCTATCCGCGGCTGATCCGCGATGTCCTGCCGATCTGGCTTTCGGGGTTCTTCCTGGCGGTGCTGCTCGGCGCTGTGTTCAGCTCGTTCAATTCGCTGCTTAACTCAGCAGCGACTCTTTTCAGCCTCGATATCTACGCCCCTGCTCGCAAGGGGAAGGCGAGCGATGCCGAGCTGGTGCGCGTGGCCAAGATCGCCAGCCTTGTGATCGCGTTGTTTTCCTTCGTGGTCGCCCCGCTGCTGAGCCTCGCGCCCGAAGGGTTGTGGCAGATCATCCGCATATTCACCGGCTTCTACAACATCCCGACCATTGTGATCGTGATCGTCGGGCTTTTCACAGCGCGCGTCCCGGCGCTGGGAGCCAAGATCGTGATTGTCTTTCATGTCGTCGCCTATGGTCTGATCCGTTTTGTGTTCGACGATGTGATCACGCTTCATTTCATCCATCTCTACGCGGTGTTGTTCTGGATCGAGGTGGGGATAATGCTGGTGTGCGGCTGGCTGCGCCCACGCGAGATCGCGTGGAAATTCACCCGCAATGAACAGGTCGATATGGCCCCGTGGCGTTTCGCCAAACCGCTTGCGGTCACCCTGTTCAGCTGCGTGGTGGCGACGTATTTGCTGTTTTCGCCATTGGGTGTTGCATCGGCAAGCGGGCCAGGGCTGCTGTTTGGTGCTCTGATGGGTCTGCTGGCCTTCGGCAATCTGTCGTTATGGGCATTGAGCTTACGACAGGATGAGCATGTTTAGAGGATGAGCCGCGCTCGGCCAATGCATTTGCGCGCGCGCGGGCCGGAATTGACATCTACACTAGGGACGACAGGGGTGATTCGAACCACGGGATGCGCCCATGCCTTACCCTTTCAAGAAATGTCGATACTCGCGACCGACGCTGACCACCTATGGATCGGTCCGCAACCTCACCGGCGGAAGCGGCACGCGAGGGCGTGACGCCAACGGATCAATGACGATGAACTGACGAGTCAGGCGACCAGGCTTGCCAGCACCCGGCGCTCCCCCTCAAACGGCCTGCGCCCATGCATCACCTGAAAATTGTCGACCAACGCCACGTCGCCAGCTTGCCATGCGAGATCCTCGGTTAGCTCATCGGCGATGCGGATCGCGGGGGCCATGTCCTCGGCTGTGATCGGCTCACCTTCGCCAAATGTGATCGCGCGGTTTGGATCGTTGCGGCTGTCGGCCCAGCCACGAAACGCAGCGATCAACTGGTTGAAGAAGCTGGTTCCGCCACCGACCAGCGCGCGCACTGCTGGCAGGTTGGTTGTGGTCACACGCAGGCTCCCATCCTCAAGCCACTCCCATGAATAGCCGAGTTCACTGAGGCGCGCTTCCGCTTCTGCCTTGTCGTTCACACTCAGCGTGCTGCGCCAGCTGCGCCCTTGACCCGATCCCGCATCATCGCTGCCCGGCATGACATTGGTGTAGCGCACACCCTCGCGCTCGACCCGTTCCACGAAATCGGGGGTCTCTTCCCTCAGACGATCGAGCACCCAATCCGAACGACACAGCGGCGTTGCTCCGCCATTGTCGGCAGCGATCTCGCAATAGAAGAACAGCCTGGATGGATAGAGCGGGGTCTGCGCCATCTCATGGTGCAGGAAAATCTCGGTCGTCGGTGGCGCTTCATTGGCGGTGAAAACACGCTCGGTCACGTTGGTGCGCACCGCGTTGGAAAGCGAGTCCTCATAGGTGAAGCCAGGCTCACCATAGGCTTCGATCGCTGCATCGAAAGCCTGCGCGTCTGGCACATCGAAGCCGCGAAACAGCAACGCGCCAGCATGGGCAAGCGCCGCATCAACGCCCGTCTTGTTGGCGCTGATAAAGGCTGCAAGATCGCCGCCGCCCGTAATCACACCGGGAAACTCGGTTTCAGCCATATCAGTCATAGATCGGATGGAAGCTGCCAAAAGCGGCCTCGGCAAACACGCCGGGATCGTTGAAGCGCCGATCCTGATTGAGCGCCCCGATAGCTGCCATCTCGACCTGGCTCAGCTCGAAGTCATCGATGTCGAGATTCTCACGCATTCGCTCAGGCTTGGTGGTTTTGGGAATGACGGCAGTACCGCGTTGCACCCCCCAACGCAGCAGCACCTGTGCGGGCGTTTTACCATGCGCCTGAGCCGCAACCATCACCGGTGCGGTCTCAAGAAGGCTTTCCTCCTGCCGCGCCATATCCAATTCGAAATAGCTTTGCGCGCCGAGCGGCGAAAACGCCGTCACCTCGATACCGTAGTCACCAGCCAGGCGGATCAGTTTTCCCTGTGTCAGGTACGGATGGCTTTCGATCTGAAGCATGGCGGGCTTGATCCGGGAATACGTCATCAGATCATGGATCAGTCCGCTGTTGTAGTTGCAGACACCGATCCGTTTCACGAGGCCCTTATCGACCAGCGCCTCCATCGCCGACCAGGTCTGATGCAGCGGGATTTTCGCCAGCTTCATGCCTGAATTCGCGTCAGGGTCATGCACCCATTCGGGTGGATAGCGGGTCTCGATGGGCACATATTCGAGCGCGATCGGAAAGTGGATCAGGTAAAGGTCGAGAGTGTCGAGTTGCAGGTCTTCGAGCGACTTGCGACAAGCCTCTTCGACATGCTCCGGAGCATGGAACGTGTTCCAGAGCTTGGACGTGATCCACAGCTCGTCACGCGTCACCAGACCTTCCTCAATGGCCCGCGCGATACCTTGGCCAGTCTCGATCTCATTGCCGTAGTCCGCAGCGCTATCGAAATGGCGATACCCCGCACGGATCGCTTCGACCACGGTCGTTGCAGTGTCTTCCCGTGGGATTTTCC
>JBCAXQ010000220.1:0-5060 GCA_038534015.1 Pseudomonadota bacterium
AATCTCGGCTATGGCTGTGTCATTCGCGACCGCCGTCAACCGGACCCGCAAAGGAGCGGTTAGGTTGATTGCGCCAGCATGGGCGAAGCTGCCTGAGCCAACTGGTACCGGCGCGCTCTCCCCGGTCAGCATGGAATTGTCGAGCGCGCTCTGTCCGTCCTCGATCTCACCGTCTGCGGCCAAGGCTTCGCCTGCCGCAACCAGCACTAGCATTCCCGGCTCAAGCTTGTCCGCCGCCACACGCGCAGTCGATCCGTCCGGTGCGATGACGCTGGCACTTTTGCCCATCCGGCTAAGCAGTGCGCCTATCCCCGCACGCGTGCGGGTGCGCATTGCAGCGTCCAGAGCCCGCCCGCACAGCAGGAAAAACAGCAGCATCACCGCGCTTTCAAAATATGCGTGTTCCCCGCCGGTCATCGTTTCGTAAATGCTGAGCGCTGTGGCGAGAATTACTCCGATTGAAATCGGCACATCCATGTTGGTGCGCCGGTACTTCAACGCCATCAATGCAGAAGAGAAGAATGGCTGGCCCGAATAGGCGATCACTGGCAGCGCGATAATCAGCGAAAGCCAGTGAAACAGCTCGCGTGTTGCACCCTCTGCCCCCGCCCATATGCTGACCGAAAGCAGCATGATGTTCATCATGCCGAAGCCGGCAACACCGAGAGCGCGATTGAGCTTCTTGGTTTCAGTTTCATCGCTCGCGAGCGGATTCTCGGCTATCGCTTGCGCTTCAAAGCCAAGGCGCAGCAGCGCCTCACTCAGTGCGCTTTCATCCAGCGATGGGACATGACGGATGGCCACTCTTTTGGCGGAGAAATTCACCCTGGCACTTTCTACGCCCTCTATTGCGGGAAGCTCACGTTCAAGCTTTGCGATGCAGCCAGCGCAGCGCATACCCGGCACGGTAAAGCGTGTGTCGGTCAGCCCTCCTGGTTCTACGGCAGCAAGGGTGGCGGGTGCGTTCACCGAATCTCGCTTTCACTGTCCCAGCTCAGATCGCCAGAAGTGATATTGAGACGTGCTGTCCAGCGTCCGGGTTTCACGCTTTCGGTCGAACGGAAAACTCCATCTTCCCCTCTTGCAAAGGTTAGGCTGGCGAATTCTTTTGTTCCGAGCGGTCGGCGCAACTCGGCTGTGACAGTTGCCCCCTCCGGCACGCCGATGGTTGTGGCGATCACGTGCCCTGCGTCGTCGCGAAACATCTCCGCCGTCCATCCAAGCGCCTCATCCTTCTTGGCTTCGTCGATCCAGTCGTTGAACTTTTGGCTTGCGACGTAGGTGTTTTCGACCACCACACCATGGAATCCACCCGTAGCGAGACTGGCCATGTAGAAATTGACAATAGCCACAATGCCGAAGCCGATGATCAGTACCATGGCCATATGCCGACCGGTGAATTCGCGGTTCATTCGAAGTCTCCAGGAGTGGTGTAGCGCGCGGCCTCTATATCCTGCTCGCGTTGTTCATCCAGCGAGGTCAACTGGAACTGGAACTCGCTGGAATCGGTGCCCGGTGGCGCAACAATATAGGCCCGCAAAGTCCGTGTTTCATCAGCTGGGACCGAGACGGTCTGGGCTGGCGCAGCCTCTTCCCGTCCAATCGTGTCGGACCACATGATTGCACCGGGCAAGCCGACCACCGCGATTTCCATTTCGCGCGGGCGCGCTTCCATATTGCGCAGGCGCAAGGTGTAGGCGTTGCGCACTGAGCCGTCCTTCATCAGCATGAAGGGCGGATTGCGATCGGGCGATACGGTAAGGTCGGTATGGGTCCGCGTGCCAAGGGCAAACAACATTGCGACGCCGATCCCTCCCCAGATGACGGAATAGACCAGCGTGCGTGGGCGCAGCAGCGCCTTCCATGCCGGTTGAGGTGCCTCGCCAGCCGCTTCTTTCTCGCATTGCTCGAGCGTCGCGTAGTCGATCAAGCCCCGCGGGCGACCGATATCATCCATCACCCTGTCGCAGGCATCAATGCACAACGCACAGGTGATGCAGCCAACTTGCTGGCCTTCGCGGATGTCGATCCCGGTCGGACACACCGCTACGCATTGCAAGCAGTCAATGCAGTCGCCGTACGCATCTGGGTTCTTCTTGGCTTTCTTGAGACTGCCGCGCTGTTCTCCGCGCCAGTCCTTGTACGTTACGATCAGTGATTTCTCATCAATCATTGCCGCCTGAATGCGGGGCCAGGGGCACATGTAGATGCATACCTGTTCGCGCATAAAGCCGCCAAGCCAGAAAGTAGTGAAGGTCAAGATGCCGACCGTGGCATAGGCAATCGTCGACGCTTCACCGGCAAAGAACTCTTGAAACAGCGTTGGCGCGTCGGCGAAATAGAGTATCCATGCACCGCCAGTCAGGAAGCTGATCATCAAGTACACCGACCACTTTGATCCGCGGCGGGCAATTTTCCCAGGCCCCCAAGGTGCTTTGTCCAGGCGCATGCGCGCGTTGCGGTCACCGTCGAACAAGCGATCAACGTGCTGGAATACATCTGTCCAGACCGTTTGCGGGCAGGAGTAACCACACCAGGCGCGGCCCACTGCGCTGGTAACGAGGAACAGACCGATCCCCGCCATGATAAGCATGCCAGCGACGAAATAGAATTCGTGTGGCCAAATCTCGATATCGAACATGTAGAAGCGACGGTTAGCCAGGTCGACCAGCACCGCCTGATCCGGCGCAAACGGGCCGCGATCCCAGCGGATCCAAGGGGTAATGTAATATACGCCGAGAGTGACAAGCATCACCAGCCATTTGAAACGTCGGAAAGGACCGTCAATGCGCTGGTTGTGAACGGCCTTGCGCGCTTCGTAGAGTTTTTCCGGCGGCGGTGTAGGCCCGCCGGACTTGCCTGCTTTGGCAGAAGATTTCGGGCGCGCATCGGCCTGCGACAGCGCGCCCTCCCAGTCTCTCTCCTGGGACATAGTCGAGGTTCCGTTAAGGCTGCTCATCACCGCCTTCTGCGACCTCGAGTTCGTCGGCAAGGGTTTCCGCTTCAATCTCTTCACCGCCGCCACGCGAGTGAACATAGGCAGCCAGCATCTTGATCGTTGCTGAGTCCAGCTTGTCGGACCAGCCTGGCATAACGCCATGCTGCGGGGCTAGAATCTGTCGGCGAATTTTTGCTTCATCACCACCGTAAAGCCAGATCGCATCGTTTAGCGCGGGTGCGCCCTGGATGGGGTCGCCCTGACCTGCGGGTTGGTGGCATGCCGCACAGTTTTGCGCATAGACTGCGGCACCGGTTGCATTGGGCTCTGCGTTACCGCTCAAAGACATCACATGCTGGACGAGAGCGGAAAGCTGTTCGTCCTCGAACATCCCATCGAAGGCTGGCATGTAGCTCAGACGTGTCTCGCGCGAACCATCCCAGCGGATACCATGGACCAATGTGTATTCGATCTCTTCAAGATTCCCGCCCCATAGCCAGTCATCGTCGTTTAGGTTCGGATAGCCATATTCCTCGAACCCCGCAGCTCCCGCGCCGTGGCACTGGACGCAATTGACCTTGAAAGCAGCTGCACCGCCGTTCACCGCTTGCTGCATCAGCGCGGCGTTATCGGGAAGTTCTGCAATCGGCGTGTTCTCTATCTGCGCAAGCATCTCCGCCTTGCCTGCTTCGGCATTGGCGATTTCCTGTGCCAAGTCGCCACGGCTCGACCAGCCCAGCGTGCCTTCAGTGGCCTGCGTGACGAGGGGCCATGCCGGATAAAGCACCACGTATACAAGACTCCATGCAACCGTGGCGTAGAATGTCCAGAGCCACCATCGGGGCAGCGGAGTATTCAGCTCTTCAATGCCATCCCATTCGTGGCCAACAAATTCAGTCCCAGTAGGTTGGTCAATCCGGGTTTCCGGGCTTTTGTTTTCAGAATCAGCCATCGTGGTCGTCCTTGAAGATCGAGTGCTTGGCGTCCTCCACGTGCTTTCGCGCGCCTGGGCGGAAATGCCAGGTACACAGCAGCAGATAGAGTCCGAAAATGATCGCCAAGCCATAACTGTCGGCAAAGTGGCGTAGGATTTCGTAGAAGCTCATCGTCCCGACTCCGCGGCAAGCTCTTCCTGTGCGGCGACGCTGTTCACATCGACCAGGGTGCCGAGCATTTGAAGATAGGCGACCAACGCATCCATTTCGGTAACGCGCGATGGATCCCCATCATAATCACGCACCTGCGCTTTGGGATACCGCTCTTCGAGATCACCCGCGTCTATGTCAGGATTGGCTTGCGCGTAGAGATCGTTCTCAGCTGCGGCGAGATCAGCCTCGGTATAGGGAACGCCGACCGTGCTGAGAGCCGACAGCATGCCTTCCGGGTCGGCAACCTTGAGCGGCGTTTCACTCAGGAAGCTGTATTGCGGCATGATGCTCTGGGGGACCAGGCTTTGCGGATTCTTCAGATGTTGGACGTGCCATTCGTCCGAATAACGCCCACCCACTCGCGCCAAATCTGGCCCCGTCCGCTTTGATCCCCATTGGAATGGGTGATCGTACATACTTTCTGCCGCCAGACTGTAATGGCCATAGCGCTCAACCTCGTCTCGGAAAGGACGGATCATCTGACTATGGCAGGTATAGCAGCCTTCGCGGATGTATATGTCTCGGCCAGCCTGTTCGAGCGGGGTGTAGGGTCGCATCCCTTCGACCTCCTCAATCGTGTTATCGATCCAGAACAGGGGTGCGATCTCCACGATCCCGCCGATGGCGACGGTCACCAATGTGGCCGCAGCCAGCAGCGTGACGTTTTTCTCCAGCTTCTTGTGGCCGGCGAACGGTTCTTTCTTGGTCGTGCTCATGGTTTCAGATCCTATTCGGCCGGTTCGGGCTGGAGCGGACGGTCCGCGATCTCATCGTGGCGGGTCTCGCCCATGGGTGCTTCGTCGCGAAGCCTGCCGGCGATCGTCATCCCGATATTGTATGCCATGATGATCGCGCCGATAAGGTACAGGGCACCACCAGATGCGCGCATCAAGTACATCGGACCGAGTGCATCGACTGTGTCGATAAAGCTGTTCACCAGGAACCCGTCGGAGCCATATTCGCGCCACATCAGG
>JBCAXQ010000221.1:0-4986 GCA_038534015.1 Pseudomonadota bacterium
TTCATTTAAATAGCCTTTAACATGAATAAATGATGTCTGTCGCATTGAGGAGCAGACGAGCGCCCATTCGCCGGCACTTCAATGCAAAGGACTATGGCGCAAATTTCGAAGTTATCTCAATAGCATTCCTAGCTTGCCTGCCTGATCCAGGAATGCTATTGAGATAACCTCGAAATTTGCACCATAAACCTTTGGTGTTGAGGTGCGGGCGATTGAGCTTTCGTCTGCTCTTTGATGCGACAGACATCATTTATTCATGTTAAAGGCTATTTAAATGAACATCGACGAATTGATGGGTTGCTGTTAGTCTGATCAATCAGGGGGCAATGAGGACAATAGTCCCATGTTCCGGGTCAAGGAGTGGGGCGATGAGCTGGAAGCGTGTTGGACTGGGCGTAGGTGCCGCGATGGTTGTCGGGGCATCGGTATTTGCCGCAGATCAGTATTTCGGATTTTCACAGGGAATTGGCGAGGAAGAGCCGGTCAAGCTGGCATCCTTGACGACTGAGTTGGCCCAGGAAGCGATCAACACGGATTGCGGCCTCTCCAACGCCACCGACGACAACACGGCCAAGGCAGGCGTCGTCAGCGCGAGCGTGACCAGAGCGCGGGTAACAGCCTCACAGAGCGTTGAGAGCGGCGATGACATCGCTGCTGCTATCGAATCTGGAGACTGCCGCTTCCGCCTTGATGGGGTGTGGATTGAAGACTTGCCGCTCGCGCTTGACCAATCCGTTACAATTGAGGGGTTTGAAGAAGAATCCGGCGGCAATCTCGACAAGAGTTTGCTCCACGGAACATTTGTAACTCCGCAGATACTGCTGATGGAGACCAGTGACGACGGAACCGAGGTTTCGATCCGTCGGGCCGATGAAGAGGGCAACGCGGTGGCAGCTCGGTCAGCCGACGACGTCTCCTTGAATGAAGTGTTTCGCCCTGGTGGAGAACGCAAACGATTTGAACTGTCTGGCGAAATTGCGGGAGAGAGCGGAGAAATGTCGCTTGATGTCACCCGGACGGGCAGGGTTCGTATCAGGATTGGCGATACCAATTACTATCGGCCACAGGCCACAGCGTTTGGAAATGATGTTGATATCAATGATCCCTGGATGATCGAGCGCAATCTCGACAATCTCGATGCCAGTCTGAAAGGGTATGATGCCTACGCGCAAGATGCCTCGCAACTGAACGAGAATCCGAAAGGCAGGGTTTTTGATGCAGCCAATGCGGAAGACTTTGCCGTGGTCGAAAAACGCACAGTGCCGCTCGGGCTTAAGCTCGTTCCAGAAGGCGCGCAGGGGACCGTGTTTAAATCTTCATTGATCCGCACACAGCGCGAGTATCAGGACACGGTTCGAACCAGTTTTGGCATGAAGGTTGGGTTCGAGGGCGAAAATGCCGCTGGCGGAATTGGCGCAGATTATACGGAATCCCGCACTGATGGCATGGCGGAAGGGGAAGCCTATTCCCACGCCAGCGGATTTGCACGGCACAAGCTTTATGCCTTGGTACTGGATCGGCCCTTTGCGCGCCTTTCGGACGAGTTTGTCGATGCGGTCGAAGACGCGCGCCGATATGGGCGCTATGATGAATTGATCGAACGGTTTGGCACCCACTATCCTTATGCGGTGACTTACGGCTCTGGAGCCACGATGAGCCTCGAATTCAGCGAACAGACGGTGTCCCAATGGGGATCGAACATGCAGGAGGTGAACGCCCAGGCAGGGGTAGCGATTGGTGGTTTTGGGGTTTCCGTCAATGGCGGGCGCTACACCGAGAGCAATGAAAGCAATGAGCGCTTTGAAAGCCATACGGATAAATACTTCAAAGCTGTCGGCGGAACAGGCAGTTTCAGCGAAGAAGGGCATTCCACAGGGCCGACGCCCTATCCCATCCTTGCTGATCTGCGCCCCTTGCACGAACTGCTCAATCCACTCAACTTCCCTGGCGAAGTTGAGGTTTACACAGAAGTACGAGAGAGGCTCCAACAGGAGATCGCGAGCTATTTGGCTCAGTTCGGTCAAGAGTTGACCGATGTCGCCCCGGTCTTGACGGAGCAATATACGGTTACACCGCGCGAACTCTATTGCGCCAAGCCAAGTAAAGGACTTCCCGCAGGGTTTGAAACCAACCCGCAACATCTGATTGATGGCGGCATGACCATCCGGGTGAGAGCCGGTTCGGAATTCGCAAATGTAAGCTCGCGCAGCTATGGCAGGTGGAGCGACAAGACGATCAATTGCTGGACTGATCGTGCGCGTACATCGGCTTTGCCTGCTCAGCCGATCCGGATCACCGGACCACTTGGCGAAGCGCGAAATGCCAGCTTTGATTGGGTCATGGATCTGTATTCCGAACGTGTAACCCTGATCAGGAACAGGATTACATATGCCAAGGGGACGCGCTGGGGCTTCAGCCTGCCGAAGGGTATGGAGGTCGGTGAGACTGAAAGACTGGAAACGATAATTCGTCGTGACGACGACACACCAGAGATCCGTGTGAGGATTGATGTGCGACGTGATCGTTAGGGGGAACTGACAATGAAGCATGCAAGATCAATGATCGCCAGCGCGCTAATCGGGATTGCAGCGATTGGCCTTGCTGGATGCAGCGCCGGGCTGGACAGCGAAACGGTGGAAGCCGAAGATGGCTATATCATCGATATTCTCGCGCTTGATGGCAGCGAAACGCTGGCCTTCGATCCCGATGACCGCCTGGCCCCGACAGAACAATCGACGATCGAATTCTGGGTCCAACCCGAATGGAGCACCGATCCGGGCTATGATCCGATTGTGCTGTCCAACACGGGGGACGATGGCACGAGCTATGCAGTCGCTGTCACCGCAGAACGCGATGGTCTTGTTGGGGTTTCAGGGGAGGTTGTTGAAGGCGTGCCGTTCGATTTTACGGACGGCCAGCTGCACCATGTTGCGCTGATCGATTATGGCGACACAGTAAGCGTTTGGATCGACCTGGACCTGGTCGCCGAACTGCCTTTGACCTTCGAAAACTACCCTTCGAACGGATTCTTTGTTGGCACCGGCAGTGGGGGCGATGATGCTTTTGAGGGCAAGATCGGAGGGCTCAGAATCTGGGATGTGGCGGTAGAGCCAGAAGTTCTGGCGCAGTATGCGCGCCGTGATGCACTTGGCGACACGCCCCATCCTGATCTGGACGAGCTCAAGCTGATCAGCGACTTCAGCAACAAGACCATCGTTTTCAACGAGTGATCAAAGCGATTCAATAGCAAGCACAAACGAAGAAGGGCGGGTCCGATTGGATCCGCCCTTCTTCGTTGGCGTCTATGTGTATCCGGCGCTGTGACTTACTTTGCCAGGTATGTGATCTTGCTTGTGGTGTCACGACGTGCACGGGCAAGCAGGGTCGAACCGGCGGTCTGCTTGTAGGCCTTGGGCGTTAGTCCCACGAATGAGCGGAGGCCGCCCATGAAGCGAGAAGCGAAGCTCGGCCCTGATGAGTCGGGTCGTGTGCGGCTAGCCGACCGCCTAGTGGAAGGATTCGCGATGCGCTTTGCGCCAAGTGTACGTGTCGCCGATGCGACCGACTTGTCGATGATCCGGGTGTTAAATGTCACTTGCCGGGCTGGAGCAATCTTGGGTGCTCGTGAAGACGGCTTTAACCTCATCTTCGAAGAAGGCTTTCGTGTCGTGTTGGCTGAGATGTAAACTCCGCCCTTCTTGCCACTCGCTTTCGGTGCCTTTGTGCTCGCCGATGCCTTGGTGGACTTCGGGCCTTTCGCAGCCTCAGCAGGTGTCGCAGCCATAGCCATAGCACCTCCGAGAAGCGCGGCGCTCATCATAATCGCAGTCTTTTGCATCATTCGTCCCCTTCGAATCAGCCGAATCCCTTTCCGGCTCTCAGCGACCGGTTTGCTTTCTCGCAAAACTAACATGTATGGGCTTAATACCCCAATGCAGGCTTTTGTTCATGTTCGGGTAGGGGAAGCTGAATGACCGAAAAAACGGCCATCATTGCTGATGACCATGCGATCGTAAGGCAATCGCTCGCCTCGATCCTTGATGCGATCGGCACCGTCCAAGTCGTCGCTGAAGCTGAGAATGGGTTAGAGACGATTGCGCTGGTGAAAGAGCATAAGCCCGACCTGCTATTGCTCGACGCTGCCATGCCTCTTGCCCGCGGCGTGCAAGTCTATGGGGAAGCGCGGCGATGGTCGCCTGATACGAAGGTTGCCGTCGTGACCGGGTTTACCGCAACGGGCATGCTTGCCGACTGGCTTGCCGCGGGCGTCGATGGTTTGTTCCTGAAGAGCGGAACGCCAGATGAGATGCAGCAGGGCTTCACCGAGATACTGGCCGGCGGAAAGTTCGTCTCGCAAGAGGTGGCAGAAAAACTTGCTTCGGAACCTGACCGTGAAGAGCTGACTGCGCGTGAACGCGAGGTGCTCGCCTTGATTGCGGCGGGCCATCAAAATGTGGCAATCGGAGAAAAACTCTTCATCAGCCCGAAGACGGTTGAGAAACATCGGGCGAGCCTGATGTCCAAGCTCGGGGTGAACTCGGTGTCCGCATTGCTTGTTCACGCCCTGCGCGAAGGGCTGCTGGATGAGCATTCGCAATTGTGACCGGCTTTCGCCGCGCCAATGGGGAATCGACCCCATGCCCCGGCTCGCGCGTGCGCGTTAACCTGCAAGACATGCAAACTTCTATGATCCGACTTGTCGCAACGCTGGTTGCTGTCTTGCTGCTGATGGGAGGGCCCGCTCATGCGCAGGATCTTGACCCGATAGAATTGCCGCGCGGCAATACACACGCGCAAGACTTTCAGAAGATGCGCTACCTGTTGGTGGAGCCCGGCCCGCTGGATGCTGAAACAGTCCTCGCGCGGAAGGATGAATTTCAACAGGTTACATCGCCCTGGATTGATTTCGGCGACCAGGACGGAAGCGTCTGGGTTATGATGCGCGTTATCAATCCCTCGGACCGGGCAGGGGAGTGGATGATCGAC
>JBCAXQ010000222.1:0-4964 GCA_038534015.1 Pseudomonadota bacterium
CTGCACATCAGGATTGATGTCGATGAAAACGAAGCTGTTCGCGTCGAAATGGGAGCAAAGGCAATCGTCAGCCCGCGATCGGAGCGCGGACAGTTAGCCGACCAAGCTCTGTGCGGGCGCTCGAGGCTGATGCCTGAGCTGCGGCAAGGCGCGCTCGTGCAACCTGCAATCGGCTCGATGCAGCGCTGGCCTCACCCTCGGCCCGGATCACTTCGGACCGGCTGACGGCGGCAGGATCGTCGATTTCGCGATACAGTGCCAACTGTTGCTGGGCCGTGCCTCGCGCGGTTTGCGCTTCGCTTATGGAAGCGCGGGCTTCACCGATTGCGGCGTTGGCTTCCTGCAAACGGGCGCGGATCGCACGATCATCGACCAGAAATAGGGGCTGGCCTTTTTCGACAATGTCGCCTGGTTGAACGCGAAGGTCGGTAATCAGACCAGAGATCGCAGTGCCAATGTCGATCACTTCGCTCGATGGCTCAACCACTCCAGATCCCGCCACGCGCGACGCATTGGCAAGCTCACCTGATGCTTTGGGCGGCTCTTGTTCCGGTTCGGAGATTTCCCGGTCGGGAAGCTCGCGAAAGATAAAGAGCACAGCTCCAATGATGCCGATAACCGCGATCACGGGAAGGATCTGGCGGGAGAAGCTGATGTTATTGAGAAAGGCCATGGCTCGCTTGCTCGGTCAGTGTGAAAGGAAAACAGACAAAATCAGTGGTCATCCGGCATTTCGGTGCCGTCATGCGTCACGCGGCCATCCTCGAGTACGAGGATGCGGTCGGCGAGATCGAAAATGCGGTTGTCGTGGGTCACGATGATGCAGGCACGGTCTGGAGCCACGGCGACTTCGCGCAACAGGTCCATCACGCGCCGACCCGAGCTTGCGTCGAGAGCAGCTGTCGGTTCGTCGCAAACCACCAGGCGCGGTTCGTGTACAAGGGCACGGGCGATCGCAACGCGCTGCTGCTGGCCACCTGATAGTTGATTGGGAAGTTTTTCGGCCTGGTCGCCGATGTTGAGTGCTTCCAGCAGTTCCTTGGCTTTCTCGCGTGCCGGCTCGACTGCCATCCCCTTTGCGATCAGCGGGACAGCTGCATTTGCCGCCGCATCGATCGATGGGATCAGATTGTACTGTTGGAAAATGAAGCCGATGTTCTCGAGTCGAAAGTTCACCAACTCGGTATCCGACAGGCCGTAAATGTCCGTGCCGAAGACTTTCACGTCGCCTTCGGTCGGCCACAGGATGCCGCACATGATTGAGATCAGTGTGGTTTTGCCCGACCCGCTTTCGCCGACGACATAGGTCATCTCACCAGCCTTGATATCGGTATCGATTCCGTGGAGCACGCGGATCGTTGTTTGGCCGGCCTTGAAATCACGGGTTATTCCACGCGCGCATATTGCCGCTTCGGGAGCGCATCCGCCAATATCACTCGTATTCATGATCTCCACCTCGCTCACCGGAACACCGCTGCGGGTTCGGTGCGCAGCACGCTGCGAATGGCAATCCAGCCAGTCAGGGCGAGGATCACGATTACGGCCACCAGGCTGGCAAGCGGGATCGCCAACGGAATGTAGAAGCCCTTAAACTCGGGAACGCCGCTGAAACCATACATGAACAGGGCCGTGCCGATGACGCCGAGCGCATAGCCGACTGATCCGACCAGCGCGGCTTGCGCGCCGACCATCTTGACTATCTTCCAATTGGTAACGCCGATAGCTTTTAGAGCCCCGAACTGTTTGATGTTGTCACGGATGAACAGACTGAACGTCAGGCCTACGATCGCGACACCGACAATGAAGCCGAGCACGACCGTGATGCCGAAATTGGTCGGGATGCCGGTGTTCTCAATGATAAAGTTGACACCCGCATCGGCCAGTTCATCGCGGGTTTCAGCTTTCAGCCCGGTTTGCTCTTCAATGCGGGCGGCGACTTCACCGGGATCGACACCGTCGCTTGCGCCAGCCAGTACAAAGCTCAGCCTGTTGCGCGTTCCGGGCACGTAATTCAGCGCCTGGCTGTACTTTGTGTAGAGCGTTACCTGACTGGTAAAACTTGGGATCGAGTCTGCAACGCCCCTAATTACGGCTCGCTGATCGTTGAGTTCGAGCCGCTGGCCGATGGGGTCGGTGCCGTCTTCGAACATGTTCACCACACCCAGATCATCGATGATCACTGTGTCGGGGCGCGAGAGTGTTTCTTTCGAGCCTTCGAGCATGTTCTTCGGCAGGCCGATCAACGTGGCATCGTCCACCCCGATAATCGCGACCTGTTCAAGATCGCCGGTGCTGGTCCGAACCGATGCAGCGGAACGTAAATGCGGCACTGCCCATTCAACCCCCCGTACCGATCGCACCTGATCCAGCGCGGTCGCGGGCATTTCGTATTTGACATCGGTTGTGCGGCTGACGGGGTCCATAACCCATATTTCAGCTTCGGCGACGTTATAAACACCGCTTGCTCCACGTTCGATCAGGTTCACGAAAATTGTCAGCTGTTGAGTGATCAGCAGCGTCGAAAACGCAATGCCGAACAGCAAACCATAGAATTTCTGCTTGTCTCCGGTCAGCATCCGGATGGCGATCCAAAGCACAGGGAGGGAACCTTTGCGACAGGAGGGGGTTGCAAGACCGTCTGGCTTCTACCATTATTGAACGGTAGCGTTTAAATGTACGGGACCGTTCAAATTGTCAACCCAAGTCGAAAAAAAACTCGGTCGACCTTCCGATATCGCCAAGAAAGAGGCGATCCTGGATGCGGCTGCCAGCAGCTTTTTCAATGTGGGATTCGCTGCAACCTCGATCGAGAAGATCGCTGCCGATGCTGGCGTATCAAAAGTCACAATCTACAACCATTTCAAGGATAAGAGCGGTCTGTTCGCGGCAGCTGTCGGGCTCGAGTGTGAAAAGATGCGCGGCTACTTCTCGCTTGATGAAATGCCGACGGGCTCAATCCGGGATCGGCTCAATCTGATCGGGCGCGCAATGGTCGCATTTCTTTCACGGCCAGAGATGACTCAATTCGAGCGGCGAATCGCGGCTGAGACCGAACACGAACCGGCTATCGGACGGGCCTTTCTCGAAGCAGGTCCCTGGAGGATGATGGATTCCTTCACCGCCTATCTCGCCTTTGCGCAGGAGCAGGGCGAGCTCAAGATGGCCAACCCGGAACTCGCAGGCGAGCAGTTCGTCTCTATGTGCAAAGGGATGGGGGATTTAGAGCGCCGATTTGGTGAACCGATGGATAAAGTCGCCAGTGAAAGACGAATCGCAGGCGCTGTCGATGTCTTCCTGCTGGCATACGCTTCACCCTGTCATCGATAGCGCGCACTATACTGTTCGAAAATTAGCATGATTGGTGAAAGTGCGCATTATCTTGCCATTCACTTCGCCTCTCCTACATTGGTGTTCGAGGAAAGGATTCTCGCATGAGCGACCAGAATGACCCGCAACAGAACCCCCCACCCGAGGGCCAAAACCCCTGGGTGAAACAGCTGATGATCTGGGGCGGTGTGTTCCTGGCTCTGCTGCTTGTGGTTTCGATGTTCGGAAACTCCGGACAACAGCCCGGTACTCAGATCAGCTATTCCGATTTCCGCGCCGCGGTTGAGGAAGGTCGGGTCGAAGAGGTTCAGCTCGCGCCCGACCTGATTACGGGGACTTACAAGAACGAATCCCAGTTCTCGACCGTTCCGGTGCCCAACGACAGTGAACTCACCGGGATGCTTGACGAAGCGGGCGTGAATTATTCCGGCCAAGCCCCGGAAGAGCCAAACGTCCTGCTCTACATCTTGCTGCAATCCCTGCCATTCCTGTTGATCCTGGGCATCGCTTTCTTCGCACTGCGCCAGGTGCAGAAAGGCGGAGGTGGCGGCGCCATGGGCTTCGGTAAGTCCAAGGCGAAGATGCTGACCGAGCGATCGGGTCGCGTGACATTTGAAGATGTCGCCGGAATCGATGAAGCACGCGAAGAGCTCGAAGAGGTCGTCGAATTTTTGAAGGATCCGCAGCGTTTTTCAAAGCTTGGCGGCCAAATCCCCAAGGGCGCGCTCCTGGTCGGTTCTCCCGGCACTGGTAAGACGTTGCTTGCGCGTGCAATCGCGGGCGAAGCCGGTGTTCCCTTCTTTACGATATCAGGCTCTGACTTCGTCGAAATGTTCGTCGGTGTCGGTGCCAGCCGTGTGCGTGACATGTTCGAACAGGCAAAGAAAAACGCTCCATGCATCGTATTCATCGACGAGATTGATGCCGTGGGTCGTTCGCGTGGCCATGGCCTCGGCAATTCGAACGATGAGCGCGAACAGACGCTCAACCAGTTGCTGGTCGAAATGGACGGATTTGAGGCCAATGAAGGCATCATCATCGTTGCGGCGACCAACCGCCCAGACGTGCTTGACCCTGCGCTGTTGCGTCCGGGCCGCTTTGATCGCCAGGTTGTGGTGCCGATTCCCGACATTGACGGCCGCGAGAAGATTCTCGGCGTGCACATGAAGAAGGTGCCCCTGGCGCCCGACGTCAATCCGCGCACTATTGCGCGCGGCACCCCGGGTTTCTCAGGTGCCGACTTGGCCAATTTGGTCAACGAGGCGGCCTTGCTGGCTGCACGTCGCAACAAACGCTTGGTCGCGATGCAGGAATTTGAAGACGCCAAGGACAAGGTCATGATGGGCGCGGAGCGTCGCAGCATGGTCATGACCGAGGACGAGAAGAAGATGACCGCCTATCATGAGGCAGGCCACGCTTTGGTCAGCCTTAACGAGCAGGCGTCCGATCCGATCCACAAGGCGACGATCATTCCGCGTGGCCGCGCGCTCGGCATGGTGATGCGGCTGCCCGAACGGGACAGCTATTCCTATCATCGGGACAAGATGCATGCGAACCTTGCCGTTGCGATGGGTGGCCGGGTCGCCGAAGATATTATCTTCGGCCACGACAAGGTCTCCAGCGGTGCGTCGGGAGAT
>JBCAXQ010000223.1:0-4953 GCA_038534015.1 Pseudomonadota bacterium
ATATTCACAGACATTGATTCAGAAGATCAGCCGATTGGGAATCCTCAAAATGAGTCAGACACCACACCGTTTGGTATTATTCACTTCGTTTTGCCGGATGGTGCTTCGTAGATGCAGGGAGAAACGGGGACACGTAGGGAACCGAGTGGGCTGCCCCGCTATTCACGACGTCGCATCATGCAGTCAGTTCCAGATTCCCAAGACTGCAATCGCAATGTTCAGGACGCTGAGGCACATGTTCGCGATAATGGAGACAATCTCGCGGATCAGCACCATCAGCCAGTTCAGTATCATTGCTAGAGAGTAAATTATGCTCCAGCAGGCCGGGACAAGCGACACCAATCCGACCGACAGTTCGGGACCTGCGCAGCCCCCGGCAGAAATGTTGAACGGGATGGACGAGACGATGTAGTTCAACGCCGCGAACAGGTAGTCCACGCTCTGCACGAGGATATCGCAGATGCCTATCGTGGCATCGGCAACCAGTTTGATCCCACCAGCCGTGGCAGCCGCCACCCCAGCCGCGATTTTGACAGCGTTCGGGTCGGCGGCGGCGCTGAGGCTTTTCCGTTCGGGAAACAGAGAGTCGGGCGGGTTTGAAATCAGTTCCTGAATGAACGTCTTCTGGTTCAGGAACTCAGGGATCTTTTCGCCCAAGGGTTTCAGCTTTTCGACAGCTTGGTCTATCAGGCCCTTCTTACCGGCATCAGCGGGAACGATCCGATCCAGAACCTGATCCAACTGACCCGCTGCCCCAATGTTCTCAAAGGCGTTGATGACGGGATCAGGTAAGCTGAAAGGTATCGAGTCCTTTCCCAGCCTTCCGAATGGTCCATGATCCAGAACGGAACTGCGAACCTCTGAAAGCGTTTCCGCAATGCTGCCCAGTTCCGGGTCGTCTTTCAGCTGGTCGATCCAATCGACAGATTGCGCCAGATCAGACAGCTTGCCGGAGAATGCTTCCGTCACGCCACCGAGGTCCCTCAAGAACCGCGATTCCCCCGAACTGGATCCGCGCGGTTTCTTGAGCAAGTGCTCAACTTCCGCGAAGTTGGTGCGCGCGACGTTCTTGATGGTTCCTTGGGTGCCCGAGACGAATGCCGTGCATGTGTCAATCAGATCGCGGAACTCCCCCAACTGACCCAGGTCATGGGGGTTGGGGAGCTTGCCCCCAAGGCTTTCGCCCAAGTCGAGGACTCCTTGGCCCAGCGACTCGCCTGTCTCCAGGACCTGTTGGCCAAGCCCTTCACCAAACCCATGCACGGAGTCCTTCAAGTTCTCGAGCTTTTCGAGCGAATCTTTGACGTCGCCCACCATGGACTCGACTTTGTCTCTGATGATGTCGGCCCGACGCTCGACCCGCTCGACAGGTTTCTTTACAGCCTCCTCAATGTCAGAGAGCGAGAACGGGATACCACCGATGGACATGATAAGACTCCTTGAAAGCACATGATCTGTGTATGATTTGGAGAATCTAACACGGATCAATCAACCTTGCAGAGATTTAGGCGTGAGGTTTGGCCGTGTTTATAGAATGGAGATTTAATTCAATGCGTATGATACAAGTTTCCGTGTCAGGGAAGCAGCAAACAAATATAGTACTCAAACTCACTGGAAAATCCAAACCCCTCTCAAAATACTCATTGGCAGGGCTTGATTTGATGCCATGCTTGGCTTCGTGGAGATACAATACATCACAACATACGAATATTAGTTCTGTAAGTTTCCGTAACCCGAAGGTTCAGACTAAAGTCGAGGGAGATTTCTTGTTTGTCGTACTGGATGTCGAAGTCTACATGCATACAGATCGAGGCACAGACGGTAACACGGAGTTCACTGGCGAGGCCACATACAACGTGCTGGCCTATCCGGCTGAGTAGGCTTGGCTGCACCCAAAGTTCCCCCAACTACGGCTGTGTGGCCTTCTGGAAGAGTGCGCCATCTTTGGATGTTCGTTCATGCGGCAGCGAAGGTCAGTTTCGAGCCGATTTTGTTGAAAAAGGCGGGTTTCGGCGGTGTTAGGAAGGACCCGGAAAAGGGCTTCCCGATCCAATCAGACTGGTTCCGGTTTGTTGGTTGGAATGGGGAGCAGCTTCGCCCCTTTCACGCAAAATGTTCAAGCGCCGCACTCACCGATGTCGCCCAACGCCAATTGGTTGAGTTTATGGATCAATTTCGAGCGCTTGTCGGAGGCTCCATTACTCTGATCGATTGGGCCGAAAGCTCACTTGCGAGAGCCAGTGAACTGAAGGAGGATCAAAGACGTTCTCGACGCCTAGACACATATGCCCAGTGGTGGCTCGGCAGATGATCGAGGTAAAGCCGCCGGAAGCAGGATCTCCGAGATTGCGGCTGCAAGCGCTTTCTCTATTGTCTTGAGCATGGGTCCTGCTCTTTCGCCGAACAAACTACTGGATGCGGTGTCGCGTGTCGAAACCAGCGGTCGTCTGGGCGCAAAGGCGAGGGCGACCACGATCCTACGTTATATCGTTGAGGAGGAAATCGCCGGCCGCGGAGACCGAATTTCTGGATACAGTATCGGGGTCGACGTCCTGGATCGCCCCCAGGACTTTGATCCGGGTACGGACAGCATTGTCCGAACGGAGATGGCCCGGCTTAGAAAGGCCCTTGAACTCTACTACAGTTCGGACGGTACTGAAGACCCCATCCGCCTCGACATACCGAAGGGTACGTATCGGCTCCAAGCCACACACGCACCGCGAAGCACGAGAAAACATCTGGTCCTCGTAGCTGCAGCCGGCTTGGTTGTCACACTCCTCGGGATCGCTGGTTGGGCCATAAACCGAGAGACCCAGACAGCCAGCGTCGAGCCGTTCTCTGGGCCGGTGCTTCAGGTGAGACCATTCGAGGCTCGGCCCCCAGGTGGAGTTCTCGACGCGATCGCGAGCGGTTTCACCTTCGAACTGATCACAGACCTCACGCAGTATTCGTGGATCGCGATCTCGCGTTTGACACACGACGCGAATCCAACGGTCGAAGCGGACTTCGTCTTGGAGGGCGAGATGTCGATTGTGAACGATGTGTTGGTGCTCACAGCCAGTCTTTCCACGGCTGCGGAGAGCCAAGTTATCTGGACCCATCGGCAAGAACGCGGCTTCAACTCTAAGGACATTGCGGCGGTTCAAAGAGACTTCGCGCTTGCGTTATCTGAACAACTGGCGGAACGCCAAGGCGTCGTGCCGAGTTTGCTCCTGTCCCACCGCACGCCTTTGGACGCGGTAGCGGTTGAGAACTTTTCCTGTTTCATGAGCATCCATGCGTATTGGGAGGATCCGACCGAAGCCGAACACACACGCCTCCGTGAATGCCTCACGGAGACGGTCGAAAGGAGTGCCGATTATGCGGAGGCTTGGGCGGCGCTGTCCTTCATTCACATGGACGAAGGGCGCGAAGGCTTTAACCGACGCCCGGAAACCGATCCATGGCAGGCAGCCGAGCAAGCGGTGAAGCGGGCGTTGGAACTGGAACCACTGAGTTCGCTCGTTCTGAATGCAGCGATGACGTTTGCGGTTGCGCGACCCGAGCCAGACTTGCGGGAATTCCGAGAGTACGGAGAACGGGAGCTGAAGATGCGCCCGAATAGCGCTTACACGCTCGCTAACTTTGGCGGGAAGTTGGCGCTCAACGCGGGTGACTGGAAGCAGGGGATGCTGCTCCATGCGCGGGCGCTCGAACTTGACAAGTCACCTCCAGGGTGGATGTTCTTTGCCCCGGCCTATGAAGAGCTTTTGTTCGGAACCGACCGCGATCTGGCGAGAGCGACGGCGCTGCTCACAGCACGCGGGTCGGCGGCGGTCGAGCTCTTGCGGGCCATTAGCGCGCGCAAACAAGGCGACATTGCCGCACTTGATGAGAGTCTCGCCTACCTGAAGGCCAATGACATAGATGCCCGCGGCAGCGCAGTCTCCTATGTTCGTGGCCGCCGGTTCACACCGGCGCTGGAGCGGAAACTCATCGAGGAGATCGGGAGGATCGAATTCAGATAACCTCAGGCAGAGGCTACAGTTTATCCTCGAGACTTTTCACAATGTCCATCAATGTGCGAAATTCCAGGAGTGGCGGCAGCACATAGTCGAAGCAGCCTTCAGGCAGGAGCATTGGTTGCGGTGTCTGCCGCGCGTCGTGAAGTGCGATCATGATCTTGAAATAGTCAGAGAGATCTGAGCGAAGCCGTTCTGGATTGAAGCTCTGAGCGATCTGTTTGGACGCCAGATTCACAATGATCAGATCTGGCTCCACCCCGCGGATCGTCATTTCTGCCTCGGCCATACTCGTCGCGACGTGCACATGTGCGATCTGATCCACGAAAAGCTCTTCAAGAAGAAACCTGGTCACAGGTGCGTCGTCCACGAGCAACGCGACCGGCAAGTTGCTGGTTGTCATTCAGTTCACCCCGTTCTCTCCGGCCAACCGAATACGCTGACCGACGGGCGGAAACCTTTGACGGTGCCATCCTCGGGGGAAGTACGTGCAGAGCACGTTCGGTATTCTGAGAGGACTGTGGAATCAAAGAGGGAAAGAAAATGCTGATATCGTCAACTCAGAGCGTCCTCCCCAACGCCAAGCCAATACTCTGATGCACGAATGGTCCCACATTGAGCTGCGGCACAAGCCTAGCCGCGCGGATCGGTCGATAGGCGGGCTACTGCTCTTGAGTGACTATCCAGCTGAACTCGAGGACGAGGCTGACTGGCTTTCTGGTTGCATGCTCGCACCGCGTGACGGCTTGTTGCACCATTACTGCAATAGGTTGGATGCTGATGGCGTTGCGCGCCACTATGGAATCAGCAAACAGCTCGCCAATTGGAGGATCGGGAAGACAGGTATCAAGAGGCAACTCGGCGCACGCCAGTATTAGGCAGCACACCCATAAATTTCTTCTGTTTGACAGAGGTTTGTGATTCAATCCCGGCACATTGACAGGCGGGAGTG
>JBCAXQ010000224.1:0-4904 GCA_038534015.1 Pseudomonadota bacterium
GGTGCGCATTGGCCCAGTCTAAGTTCGTCCTGGGCCGCGTTCCAGCCCTAATATCGCGAACCTGCAGGCTTCCTATGCCCCGTTTCTGGTCTGGAATGGTGTCGGCGCGCGACAAATTGTTACACTCGAAAGAAATTTTTGTGGAAGAATTGCCCGAATTCCGGCTATTAACGATGTCTATGGCGACGCCGATCTACGAATTTGCGCAATTGCCGCAAGCATCTGGCGAGCAGATTCATGCGCGCTCCGATCGTCATGCGCGTCGTGCTGGCGAGGCGCCTACAGTTGGCGTGATCTACAATCCGCGCAGCCATCGCAACAAAGGCAAAGACTTCGATTGTGGTGTCTGCCCTGACGTGTTTATCGCCCAACCCGGAGATCGTTCGCAGCTTCCCAAAGCGCTAGAGCGGCTCGCTGCCAAAGGCATAGACTTGCTTGTAATTAACGGTGGCGACGGCACCGTCCGCGATGTCTTGACCTGTGGTCAGGCGGTTTTTGGGGATGACTGGCCGCCGGTTGCCGTGCTGCCCAAAGGTAAGACCAACGCGCTTACTGTCGATCTTGGCGTGCCGCTGGACTGGACTTTGCAGGACGCCATTGATGCTCTGGATGAAGGCGGGAGCGTTCGTCGGCGACCAATGGAGATAGAGGCGCTTTCCGTTCAATCTTCGGAAGTCTACGGTTTTATCCTGGGGGCCGGATCGTTCACTCACGCGACGCAGGCGGGCCAGAGCGCGCATAAACTAGGCGCTTTCAACAGTATGGTGGTTGGCGTTACGATCACATGGGCAATCATTCAGTCGATCTTCGGCTCGCGAATGAACAAATGGCGCCGCGGTACACGTATGGACATCCGGCTTGATCAAAGCGGGGCCAGGCTTGAGCACAGCGGCAAAGGTGATCCGGAGCGGCGGCAATTGCTGTTCGCGTCCACTCTTGAACGGCTGCCTGCTGGTCTGAAGCCGTTTGGCACGTTGCGCAAAGGTTTGAAGCTTGTCGCGATGGACCAGGTGTCTCGGCTTACAACCACTCTGATGCCCGCAATTGCCCGGGGTTGGACACCAAAAGGGCTTAGAAAAAGCGGGTATCATCAGGTCGCTGTTTCTAGCTTCACACTCGAAATCGACGGTCAGTTCATTCTTGATGGCGAAGCGTTCCCGGCCGGGAAGTACCGCATCGGGCAAGGTCCTGAACTCGAATTCGTCACGCCGTGAATGGGGTGCAAGTGACGCACCGGCCAGCCGGCGCGTTGCGAGAGCGCATTGCGACACAGCTTGATCGTCCGCTCGATCCCGCCATCCGAGATTTTGCGTGTGCACTGGCCGCAGAGGCGCAAGCGAGTGCAGTCCTGTTCTATGGATCAAATCTTCGCACAGGATCGCTTGAAGGGGTGCTGGATTTCTATGTTTTGACCCCCGGGCCGCCGCGCGATCGGATCTGGCCACGGGTCAGCTATCACGAACGGCCGCACGGTGATGTGGATTTGCGAGCGAAAGTGGCCACCATGTCGCTTGAGACATTCGCGAAAGCTGCGGCAGGAGAATTGACCGACACGACGATCTGGGCCCGCTTTGTCCAACCGAGTGCTCTTGCATGGGAGTCAGGGAAGGAATCTCGCGCTTTGGTGGTGGATGCGATTGCAGTTGCGGCCCAGACAGCCGCAAGACTTGCTGTTGCTCTGGGGCCCGTCGAAGGGTCGCCAGATGCGTATTGGCGCGCGTTGTTTCGCTCGACCTACGAAGCCGAGTTTCGCGTCGAGAAAGCCGGGAGGGAGAACGACATCCTTGCGGTTAATGCCGAACACTTTGAAGGACTTTTGCCGCTTGCGCTTGATGCAGCTGGTGTCGCCTACGACCAAAAAGGACGCGCTCTGGCGCCTGAAATGCACGCAGCGGATCGAACCCGGGTGCTCAAATGGTGGAGGCGCAGGAAACGGATGGGAAAGCCGCTAAACCTTCTCCGTCTGCTCAAGGCCAGCATCACCTTCGATGGTGCAACACGCTATGCCGCCTGGAAGATTGAGCGGCACACCGGGATGCCAGTCGAGGTGACGCCGTTCCGCGAACATTTTCCGATACTGGCTGCCCCAGGGGTGTTGTTCGCCCTTTGGCGGCACCGCCGCAAACGGTAGTCGTCCAAGTTAGCTGATATATTTCATCCGGATTGAAATCGACTTCACACCCGAACCAACGCTGAACCGGGTTTTGTCGACACCGGGTTTGCCAAGGTTGAAAATGTTGATCGACGGATTGTTCGACATCGCGCCGCCATCTTGCGAAATGTCCGTTTCACCATTGCCATTGGCATCATGGCGCGCGGCGAAGGCATAACTACCGCTGGCGGGAACAGGCATACAGAATGTCATCGTGCCTTTTCGCGCTGGCAGTTCGATCCGGTTGAGCCATTTGCCCTTTTCCAGCCACTCGGCCTTGGTCGCGCGATAGCTCTGGATGCGAACCTTGCCGGTCGCGCTCTTGATCCCGCTAACAGTGACGCGAACAGCCGGACCCTTGCCGGGTGCACACTTTCGCATGTCGTTCCCGATGCTCTGGCGATAGGATTGCGCCGCCACGGGTGTTGCGACAAATGTGGCCAATCCGGCCATCAAGGAAAGCGCGCCTATGCCGCTTGCGATTGCTGTCTTCATGATCGTGTGTGCTCTTTTCGGTTTTTGCCCTGAACATGCGCCGTATTTCGCGCAAATATGCGGGCGTTATGGCGGTGTTGCGCTGAATTGTCGCTGAATTCACAAATGTATGTCCGTTCAGCTCCCAAAAGTCGGCGACTGTGGTGGATAAGGACGCAGACCCTGCTTGTGGGCCGATTCGCGCAGCTTTAATTCTGGATCATGTCGCCACCGCTCATTTCGCCATCAATCCTGTCCGCCGACTTTGCCAAGTTGGGTGAGGAAGTGCGCGCGATCGACAGCGCAGGCGCGGATTGGATTCACGTCGATGTGATGGACGGGCATTATGTCCCGAACATTACCATCGGCCCCGACGTGGTGAAGGCACTGAGGCCTCACACTGACAAAGTTTTTGATGTGCATCTGATGATTGCACCGATCGACCCCTACCTCGAAGCCTTCGCTGATGCAGGCGCGGACATCATTACAGTTCATCCAGAAGCGGGTCCGCATGTCCATCGGACGCTGCAAGCGATCCGGTCTCTCGGCAAGAAGGCCGGTGTTGTGCTTAACCCAGGCACGCCAGTTGAAGCGCTTGAAAACGTGATTGATCTTGTTGATCTGATCCTCGTGATGAGTGTCAACCCTGGCTTTGGCGGGCAGACTTTCATTCACTCGCAGCTCAAAAAGATAGCTAGGATCCGGGCGATGATCGATGCCACCGGGCGCGCCATCCACCTTGAGGTCGACGGCGGGGTTAATCCAGAAACCGCGAAACTGTGTGTTGAAGCTGGCGCAGATGTTCTGGTTGCTGGCTCTGCAACGTTCAAAGGCGGGCCAGAGCAATACGCGGCCAATATCGCCGCGCTTAAAGGGCTGGCCTGATGAGCGCGCTGTTCGAAGAGCATGAAGATCAGCTGGAAAAACCTGGCCTTGGTGACGAAAGCCATCCGGAACATTCGGAATCGGCCATCCCGCTTGCCGTTGTCGATCATCAGCCCTTGGCTGGACCCGCTACAGAGGCAGGTGCTGTTCCTTTACCGACGGATCGCGCGCTAGCGCTGTCCGATGTCATTGCGCCCCGCAGCAGCGCAGGCGAGGCTCTCATCCGGTTGGCCTATCGGCTGGGGATGCCCGGCCATGCCATTGCCTCTCCCTTGCGAAGGCCGGCCAAGACACGAATTCTGGCGACGGTCGAGAGCCCGTTGATCGGCGATCGCACGGTCGGAGTTTCACTCAGGGCAGGGCACTTCCTGATCCATGGCGTCAAAACGCCGATCGCTCAGGTCGAATTCGATTCGGGCGCGCGGCTTAGCCCGGGCTTGGAGCAGGCCATTCATCGGTTCTCCTGGTTGCGCGATCTGGTGGCCAGCGCCCCCCGGGCTGATTGTGCGTCTACTGCCCAACGGATCACATCCCTGTGGCTGGGTGCGAATGGGGCTCCGGCAAAGGGTGTCGCCTGGAATGTCGGGATGACTGGCCATCGATTGCTGTCCTGGATCATTCACGCTCCGGTCTTGCTGGATGGCAGTGATGGAAAGCTAAAGCCGCGTCTGCTCGAAGCCATCGATAAGACTGCTCGCTGGCTCGACAAGAAGGTGAACGGCGCCAGCGCCGCCGATGCTGTCGCTGGCTGGTGTGCGCTCACAGCGGCAGGTTTGTTGCTTCCGCAGGGCAAACCCAGACGGCTCTTTGCGGAAGCGGGACTGATCCACGCTTTGGGTGATCTGGTGGCAGAAGATGGAGGCGTCCTCTCGCGATGTGCCGCTGACCAGATGGATGCGATCGCGCTTTTGACCGATTTGCTCGCCTGTTACGAGGCCGCCCAATGCGCCGCGCCCGCGGCTCTCGAGGTGATGAGGGAGCTGCTGGTCCCGCCCTTGCTCGCCTTGCGTCATGGCGATGGTGCGCTGGGAAGCTGGCAGGGTCAGGGCGCTGTCGGAGCTGATCGAGTGGCTGCTCTGATCGATGCAACCGGAGTGCGCATGCGGCCGCTGAAAGATGTCCAGCAGTGGGGCTTTCAACGGCTTCGCGGTGATCGCACGGTGATCCAGTTTGATGCCGCACCGCCACCGCATGCGCGCCATGCCCATTGCGGATGCGCCTCAACTCTGGCGTTTGAGATGTCCGATGGCGCTCACCGTTTGATCGTAAACTGTGGGGGTGCGGCAATGGCGATGGCGGTCGAGTTTGCATCATCGAGTACCAGCGTCGAATGCGCTGCAGTTGCCCGCAGGCCCTGGCCAATCCGGGCCGGCACTAGCCCGCCGGCCATTGC
>JBCAXQ010000225.1:0-4903 GCA_038534015.1 Pseudomonadota bacterium
CAACTTCGAAATCGGCCGTCCGCTTGAAATCAATCTGCAGAACGGTCTTGCCTTTGGCCCATTCCAGCGCTGCTTCGAGGCTCGGCACCTTGTAAGGAGTGACCCAGCCCGCTTCATCGACAAGGTTAAGCCGACTGATTTCGCTCCAGTCCATCGCATCAACTGCGCCGCTGCCCGTAGTCGTCCGGTCCAAAGTGCGATCGTGCATCAGGTAGTGCACGCCATCTTGGCTTTGCGCGACATCAACCTCCATCACCGCCGGTATCGCGGCAAGCACAGCATCCATTGTCTCAATGCCATTCTCGGGCAGACCTGGCGATGGCCCACCGCGATGCGCAGAGATGAGCGTCTTTTCGTCAGCCTCGAGGCAATCGAGCATCGCAGACAGATCGCCATCTGGCTTGAGCTCGAAAGGCCCTATGCCAATTTGTGCGTGGGCAGGTGCTGCGACACATGCGATCACGCCAATCGCGGAGGTAATCTGTCTGATCATTTTCATCTCATTAGCCGTTGTTGATCGAGTGCTTAGTTCGGTTTGATCGCACTGCAATGACATATTGATCCACTGGACAGGCCGGTTGCGTTGTGAGACCTTCTTTGTCGGAGAGAGGAGATCAATCATGCCAGCATTCGACCTGATCATCAGGGGCGGAACCATTGTCGACGGAACCGGAGCGGAGCGCTTTACGGGTGACATCGCCATCAAGGACGGATTGATTGCACAAGTTGGAGAAATCGCTGGTGATGCGGCCGACGAGATTGATGCGAGCGGCAAGGTTGTCGCGCCCGGCTTCGTCGACATCCACACCCACTATGATGGCCAGGCAACCTGGGATCAGGAAATGGCCCCTTCCAGCTGGCACGGCGTAACCACCGTCGTGATGGGCAATTGCGGTGTAGGCTTTGCGCCTGCCAAGCCTGATCGCCACGAATGGCTGATCAGCCTGATGGAAGGCGTGGAGGATATTCCCGGCACCGCGCTTGCAGAAGGGATCACCTGGGATTGGGAGACCTTCCCCGAATATCTCGACGCGCTTGAGAAAATGCCGCGCGCGGTCGATGTCGGTACCCATGTGCCGCATGGCGCGGTTCGCGCCTATGTTCTCGGGGACCGCGAACAGCCCGGCGCTGTTCCGACCGAAGACGACATCAAAGCTATGTCGGACATCGTTGAGGAAGGCGTACGCGCAGGCGCTTTGGGCTTCTCCACATCTCGCACGGTGCTGCACAAATCCGTCGATGGCGAGCTGGTGCCGGGCACGACCGCGACACCCGAAGAGCTGATCGCAATCGGGCGCGCTATGGGCCGGGTCGGCAATGGTGTGTTCGAAATGGCGAGCGATCTGCAGCGCGACTGGAATGAGTTTGAATGGATGGGCAATCTCAGCCGGGAAACCGGCCTGCCGGTCACCTTCGCCGCGCTCGAAAGCATCGCCAAGGAAATGCCACTGGCCGAGCAGATCGAAACCATGCGCGCCGAAAATGATAACGGCGCGAACATAGTTGCCCAGATCGCACTGCGTGGGAACGGGATCATCATGGCCTGGCAAGGCACGGTGAACCCCTTTCTATTCCGCCCGAGCTGGCAGGACATCAAGGACCTGCCCTGGGAGGAGCAAAAGGCGAAATTGCTCGATCCGGAGTTCAAGCAGCGGCTCTTGAGCGAGGCCAATGACTATTCCGAAGCGCCTCAGGATATGCTTGGCGTCGTGATGGTCATCACCCAGGGCTGGGCGCTGCAATACGAAATGGACCCGGACTTCGATTATGAGCCGGATGAGACGGCAAGCGTCAATGCGCGTGCCGCTGCAGCTGGCGTCGATCCGCAGGAATACGCCTATGACATGCTGTGCCGGGATAATGCGACAGGCTTTATCTATCTGCCGATCCTGAACTATGCCGAGGGCAATCTCGACTTCCTTCACCCGCTCCAGCACGCTGACGACACCGTCAACTCGCTATCCGATGGCGGCGCGCATTGCGGCACGATCTGCGACGCGGCCTCGCCGACATTCATGCTCGAACACTGGGTAGAGACCGCAAGCGCGGCGACCGGATCACGCTGGAAAACGCAATCAAGCGGCAATGCCGCGACACAGCGGTCCTCTATGGCCTGGAGGATCGCGGTGTGATCGCTCCAGGGTACCTGGCAGACTTGAACATTATCGACATGGACGCGCTGAAACTTGGCCGCCCATGGCTTGCTTTTGACCTGCCCGCCGGTGGCAAGCGCCTGCTGCAAAAGGCCGATGGCTATGTTTGCACGATCAAGAACGGCATCGTCACGTTCCAGAACGGCAAATGGACGGGAGAGACCCCGGGCGGCCTGATCCGTGGACCGCAGCGTGCGGAACTCGCCGAGGCAGCGGAGTGACAGCATTCGAACCGAAATCCGGCGACTGGGCCGTCATCACCGGAGCGGGTCGCGGTATCGGACGGTGGTTGGCGCAACACTTTGCGGCCAAGGGGATGCGGATCTGCGCGCTGGATATCGATGCCTATGAAGCGGAAGAGACCGCGAGATTATGCGGAGAAAGCTCACGCGCGCATGGTTGCGATGTCTCGGATCGCGAGGAGACTCACCGCGTCGCAGAAAAGCTGATCGCGCAGGGGATCGAGCCTACGCTCCTGTGGATCAATGCCGGCGTTGGCAGCGCCGACACCGTTTCGGATGCAAATGAACGCACACTGGACTGGCTAATAGGCGTGAATGTGATGGGCCCGATCAACACCGCGCAGGCATGGCTGCCGACACTCAAGGCGCACGAGGGCACAAAGCATGTTGGGCTGACGGCAAGCTCCGCCTCGGTCGTACCGGTCAGCGGCCCCTTCACACTCTACGCAACCACCAAACAGATGACCGCAGCAGTGGGAGAAGCCCTGACTGCCGAACTCGCCGAAGAGGGCATTGGCGTGACGATCCTGTGCCCGGGCATTCTCAACACGCAAATATGGAACGCAGCGCAAGCGCGCCCCGAACGGTTCGGCGGGGCGCGACAGGCGCCGGATGAGATCGGCGATCACTGGCGCGCGCAGCCCGGCCCCGAAGTGCTTGAACGCGGCGTTGACACAACGCTCGCCAGAGGTGGCGGATGGTGCATCATCCCGACAGAAACCAGCACGACCGAAGCGATGGAAGCGCGCCATGCCGCGCAGCGCGACGGTTTCTATGATTATGCGGTGCCGATCGATTGAGCCCTAAGGCTCGATCACGATTCCCTTGGCGGGGTCGACCTTGCCGCCGACCATCTCCAGATAGGTTTCGCGCGCCGCATCCAGCCCCGTGAGCGTTACCATCTCAACCGAGGACCCAACCGCTTCGAGGAAGCCGCTCCATGCCGCTGCAGCCATTTTGCCGCCTTCGACCGGGCCATGTTCCTTGAAAAAGGATACGAAATGATCCGGTGCGAAGAACAGGGTTGGTTTTGGACCCGGAAGGTCCGCCGCACCGCCCAGTCCCCCGCCTCGCTCTTCGATATGGGTCGCACCCACCAGGCAGGAATATTTGAGGTCATCGCCAAAATGGTTGTGAAGACTGGCGAGCAGTGTCGCATTGCCCGCAAAATCCACCGTCACAGTGGGGACTTTCAGAAGACTATCGAGATCGTCATAGGCGAGCACCTCATCGTACAGACCTGTGCCTTTCACAAAGTCGACATTGCCCGCAGAGGTGAGCCCGATCCGCTTGATTTGCGGTGAGTTCTGCTTGGCGACGCTTGCGAGCCCCATCGCCGTCTTGGATGAAGAACTGGTCAGGATCACTTGCCCGGCTCCGAACCATTCCTCGCTTCGCATGAAGTAATCGATGACAAAGCCGGTTTTGAACAGCGGGCCGAAAATCATCCGTTCTTTCTCGCGCGCGGGATCGTGCTCGGGATCGGCAGCAAGGCGAGAATACTGGTTGTAGACCGGGCTCATCGGCTGCCGATACTCGGTCATGTCGGTGAAGCTCATCGCCGAAACCTTGCCCGGCACCACATCCAGATGCGTGCCCATCGGCAGATAGCCATAGACTCGCTCCCCGACAGCAATCTCATCGCTCTTGCTCTCGATCACCTTGGCGTGCCCCCACATCGGCACGATGCCCAGTCCTTCGGGGTTGTCTGCTTTCGGCGGGAAGAAGTTCCAGTATCCAAACCCGTCGCCGACGACTGCATAGGTGATGTTGTTTGCGGTTACCGAGAAACTTTCCACTTCCAGCCGCACCGCACCATCTGCGAGCTCACCGCATTCGGCTTCGACCAGCGCGGTGTTGGTGAGTTCATCTTTGCGGACATGGACTTGAGCCAGGGTATCGGAATGCGTCATCGGGGTCTCTCCTCTTTCCTTAGCCCCCTAACCGATCACGGCTCGCTTTCCCACCGGGTTGACGCAACGGAAGGGCGATTTTCCATGACCGCCAACCACGCGGAAAGAGCATCGCATTGCGCTATTCCAACTTCGCCCTGCGGTGTCAGCTGCAGCCCGCGCAGGATCGGATAGAGAAACACGTCTGCCAGATCGAAATCGCCGATGGTCCATGCTCCATCTCTGGCGATCTCCGCTTCCAGATAGCCGAGGGCGCGGCTGATATTGGGAAGCGCTCTGTCGATTGTGTCGCGATCAAGTGGAAAGCCAGCGACGCGATGCATGATCCACGGCATCACCAACCCGTTTTCGAACAAGGGGAAGAGGTAGTTGTTGGCGACCGCAATCCACTTGTCCATCACCGCACGCGCTGCGGGATCGGATGGTTGCAGCGCCGATGCATTGTGAGCGTTATCGATGTACTGCGTGATCGCGACGCTCTCGATCAGTTCGAGCCCGTCGATCTCGATCACGGGCACCTTCCCGAAGGGATGGCGGTTGCCCGGCGACTGCGCAGCTGTCGCAACAGTCTCGTGATTTAGACCCGCTTCTTCAC
>JBCAXQ010000226.1:0-4901 GCA_038534015.1 Pseudomonadota bacterium
CTGGCGAACCGCCATTTCTGGCGCAACATCGCGACCGGCCGGGAAGAATGGCGTTGGTCAGCAATCAGGGCAGATGTCACCAAGCACCTTAAGCTCGATTTCACGCACAAAGGCACCAAGTACAATTTCTTGCAAAAGCTTGCCTACGGCGTTGTCTATGGCGTGTTCCTGCCAATGATGGTGTTCACCGGCCTTGCGATCAGCCCGGGCTTCGAACCTGCCGCTCCATGGCTTGTCGACTTGCTTGGAGGACGACAAAGCGCCCGCAGCTTGCACTTCTTATTCGCTTGGGCGTTGTGCGCGTTTCTTATCCTGCACGTGGCGCTTGTTTTGCTCACTGGCCCGATCAAACAGGTGTGGGACATGGTCGCCGGCGGCAAGGTGGGAGCATCCGATGAAACGTAGAACATTCCTGACCGGTGCCGCTGCCATGAGCGCAGGAGGCTGCGCGCAGATCGCGAGCACCGATGCTGGTCAGTCCTTCTTCGACTCGGCTGAGGACTGGCACCGCGTGGCCCAACGCATGTTGGCAAACCGCCAGGCGCTGGCGCGGGAATACCCTCCCGAAGCGCGCTCTCCTACCTTTCGAGGCAATGGCTCGCTGACAGTCGACACTGTCGAATATCGCGACGAACTTGCCAATGGCTTTGCCAACTGGCGATTGACCATAGGTGGTTTGGTCGAAAACCCGATGTCGCTCACCATGGACAATCTTCGCGCCCTGCCCCAGCGCACGCAGATTACACGGCATGATTGCGTCGAAGGGTGGAGCGCGATCGGAGAATGGACAGGCCCGCAGCTGTCGGTGCTGCTCGACGAAGCCAAGGTGCAGCCGGAAGCCAACTTCATCGTCTTCTATTGCGCGGATAACCTATACGGACACGATTATTATGAGAGCGTGGATATGGTCGATGCCTATCACCCCCAAACCATAATCGCGCACCAACTCAACGGCGAACCTTTGCCGGAGAAAAACGGCGCTCCGCTGCGAATGCGGATCGAACGGCAACTCGGCTATAAGCACCCCAAATACCTTACGGGTATCGAAGCAGTTGCCAGCTTCGAAGACCTTCGCGGCGGCAAAGGCGGGTTTTGGGAGGATTTCGGCAATTACCAGTGGTATGCCGGTATTTGATTCCGACTATTCAGGATATTTGCGGTTCATCGCGTCCCAACAGATCCCCACAATCTCCTCAAGCACGTTGAGGTCGATATCCGCGAGCTTGTTGACATAGACGCAGCTTGCGCCGGTCTTGTGCTTGCCCATCTGCTCTAGCATCGCATCGACCTTCCTGCCGGTTTCCTCATCGCAATACCGGCCCATCAGGTAGAGTGAGTGCTTTGCCTTGCGAGGGCTGAAGCCTGACCTCATGCTGTCGCCTTCCCGTCCACTATCGTATTTGTAGTGGTAGCTGCCATATCCAACGATCGATGGGCCCCACATCTTCGGTGTCTCTCCCGTCACCTTGCGAAACAACGCATCAAGCACCTTGGCATCCTCGCGCTTTGATTCCGGTTCCACCCCAGTGAAGAATTCCTCAACCGACACTTCAGTCGGCGCGATCTTGTTGTCAGCCATCTCATTCCCCTCATCTGGCCGTTGACACTCGCCACAAGCCTGTCATCCGTAACCGAGTTGTATCACAGCACGAACACCCGATCAGTTATAAATCAGGGTTTCAGGATCTCATGAGCAAGGCACTCCTCGACAAGTTTCTATCCAAAGGCGTCAAGAACGGACGTCTGGGTGTGGTCTTTGCCGACGGCTCAACCTCCACATTCGGCTCTGAGGCACAGGGATATCCCGAGATCGTTTTGCGCTTTACTGATAGTCGGGTCCCGCGAGATATCATCATGGATCCGCGCCTTGGAGCCGCCGAGGCGTTTATGGATGGACGTCTGATCGTCGAAGAAGGCGACATCATGGGCCTCGTCACGCTGCTGAGGATGAACAATCAGTGGGACAAGGGCGGCGATATCGGCCCTCCCAAATTGTTGCGGCGAATGATCAACAAGGCAACCTGGGCCGCCGAGAAGGTCAACAACCGCGTTAGTTCCAAGGACAATGTCGCGCACCACTACGACATCGGGAACGATTTCTACCGCCTGATGCTCGATGAAGATCACTGGCAATATAGCTGCGCCTATTGGCCGTCAGACGACATGACACTCGGTCAGGCGCAAACCGCAAAGCTCGCCCATATCGCCGCCAAGCTGGCGATCCAGCCGGGCCAGAAAGTGCTCGACATCGGGTGTGGTTGGGGCGGCATGGCGATATTCCTCGCCAAAAACTACGAGGTCGAAGTTACCGGCATTACCCTGTCCGAAGAGCAGATAGCTCTGGCCAAAGAGCGCGTCGAAGCCGCCGGAGTAGCTGATCGGGTCAGCATCGAACTCGTCGATTATCGCGACTTTGCCGCGGCCGGACGCAAGTTCGACAGGATCGTCTCGGTCGGCATGTTTGAACATGTTGGCCAGCCGCAGTTCGAGGATTTCTTCCAGGCCTGCGCGAACCTCCTGACCGATGATGGGGTGATGCTGTTGCATACCATCGGGCGCATGGGGATGCCCGGATCGACCGACGCGTTTACCCGCAAGTACATTTTCCCGGGCGGCTATATTCCCGCATTGTCAGAAACAGTCGCAGCGAGTGAGAAATTCCGCTTGATCGCGACAGACGTTGAAACGCTGCGGGTTCACTACGCCAAGACGATCCTCGAATGGTACGCCAATTGCCTCGCCAACAAAGATGCCATCGTGGAAATGTATGATGAGCGCTTCTTCCGGATGTGGACATTCTACCTTTCCGGCGCGGCTACGGTCTTCGAGCACGGCAGCATGTGCAATTACCAGATCCAGTTCGCCCGCAACCGCTATGCCCTTCCCCTCACCCGCGATTACATAGCCGAGGAAGAGAAGCGGCTCATCGCCGCGCAAACCTAATTGAACTGTTGGCAAAGCGCTGTTAGCCGCGCCAGCGATCAATCGAAGGTATTTCTGAATGTCCAGCATTAAGCGCCCCGAAGCCAAAAGGGTGGTCCTCGCCTATTCCGGAGGGCTCGACACCTCGGTCATCGCCAAATGGCTCAGCGTTGAGCGCGGGCTTGAGGTGGTTACCTTTACCGCTGACCTAGGTCAGGGTGAAGAGATCGAGCCGGCTCGAGAGAAGGCGCGGGCCATGGGCATTCCAGATGAGCACATCTTTATCGAAGATCTGCGCGAAGAGTTTGTGCGGGACTTTGTTTTCCCGATGATGCGGGCCAATGCTCGGTATGAAGGTGATTATCTGCTCGGTACGTCAATTGCGCGGCCGCTCATTTCGAAGCGGCTAGTCGAGATCGCGCATGAGACCGGAGCGGATGCTATTGCGCATGGCGCTACGGGAAAAGGCAATGACCAAGTACGGTTCGAATTGTCCGCATATGCGCTCGATCCGGACATTCAGGTGATTGCTCCATGGCGAGAATGGGACCTGACCAGCCGTACCGCATTGATCGCATGGGCAGAGGCCCACCAAATCAAGGTGCCGACCGACAAGCGCGGCGAAAGCCCTTTCTCCACAGATGCGAACCTCCTGCACACCTCTTCGGAAGGAAAGGTTCTGGAGGATCCTTGGGAAGAGACGCCCGATTATGTGTATTCCCGCACCGATCACCCTGAGAATGCGCCCGATACCCCCGAATACATCACGATCGACTTTGAGCATGGCGATGGCGTGGCGCTGAATGGTGAAGAGATGTCGCCTGCTGCGCTTCTGACCGCTCTCAATGATCTGGGGCGCAAGCATGGCATTGGACGGCTCGACCTGGTCGAAAACCGCTTTGTCGGTATGAAATCGCGTGGAATGTACGAGACGCCAGGAGGCGAGATCTATGCCCGCGCTCATCGAGGCATAGAGCAGATCACGCTTGATGGCGGAGCTGCGCACCTGAAAGACGAGCTGATGCCGCGCTATGCAGAGCTTGTCTATAACGGCTTCTGGTTCAGCCCCGAACGCGAAATGCTGCAAGCGGCTATCGATCACAGCCAGGAAAAGGTGAGCGGGACCGTGCGACTCAAACTCTATAAGGGTCTCGCGAGCGTCGTAGGTCGAAAGTCGCCTCACTCCCTCTATTCGGAAGCGCATGTTACCTTTGAGGACGATGCTGGAGCGTATGATCAACATGATGCAGAAGGGTTCATCAAGCTGAACGCCCTACGGCTCAAACTTCTGGCCAAGCGAGATCGGCGCCGATCCTCTTAACCCTTGCAGCTCTGTGTCGTACGATTCGCGCGCTCCCAATGGGCATGGATTTGCATTTTGAGAGGAAAATCCGGCTCTGATCGTGAAGCTTTGTTTGCAATTGCGACAAAGCGATGACTTATCCACTGCCGTCCACAAGTGATCTGGGCAAAAGTGGAAAAGTCGGGGTTGCATGACTTGCGAAAACGCGAGTCGAGGCGCAATCTCTAATCATCGAACGACGGAGAAAAAGATTGAATGTGAAGCCGCAAGGTTTTGGTTTTCAATAGTTTTCGAAAGAGTTTGACGCGGTGGTGATTGTCCACGCGAACTTTGAGAGAAGACATGTAAAGAGTTTCGGCTCGGAATATGTTGGATCGTTTGAGGAGATCGCGAAGCTGATCCACCGGATGGCTAGCAGGCTAGTCGACGATCGAGGACGAGAGGGGTTTCGGCCCGGATCGGCCGTTTGAGAACGGCGACAGAGGATGTTGGCCTCGGCTCCATCCGAGGGGCAGAGGATGTGAAGGATGGCTTCGGCCAGATTGAGCAGAGACTGTTCGCAAGTGGAAGTCGGATGCCGGCGCGAGCGCCGGTGGCAACACCCGCAGCATTTCGGTGCAGCGGTGAGACATCGGACGCCAAGCGCGCCCTGGAAAACGAGGTGGAAGGTTCGCTG
>JBCAXQ010000227.1:0-4877 GCA_038534015.1 Pseudomonadota bacterium
AGTCCCAGGCGTTTCGCGCAGTGACGGTCCCATCGGCACGACGACGCTGCGCATCGCTTCTGACCAGATCGAATAGTCGATGCGACCTGCAGCTAGTTCATTGCTCGGCGCAAATTGCGCGAATTGGGGATCAGCGCTCAGGGTCTGGGCCACGGCAGTAGCCGGAAGTGTTACAGCGGCTGCGCTGACGGAAAGGAAAAGCGCGTTAGCGGCAGTGCGGAAAGTATTTGGCATAATCTAGGTCCTTCCTGCATCTCGGCTCTTCTCGCGGAGCCTGTGGTTCGGGGCGCATCCGGGTAGATGCGAGAGGGGGTATCAAGGCGCGTCGGGAGGGGACGCCGACGCAAAGTCTACATGCAGACTATGGATAAGATCTGCGCATATCCTCAACCACTGACATACCTCAAACAATGATACGTGCGATGACGCCAATCGGTTTCAGTGTGTTATTCATCGAATACACCTAAATCCCGAGTGTTGCATGCATGCCACGTGCTCCCTCCGCCCGAACGACAAGGCGCCAACCGAGAGGTGGAAACAGTAAGAGTGCGGAAGGGCATCCGCCCGAATTGCACAGGGTACCTATTTCGGCGCCAGCACCATCAGCATCTGGCGCCCTTCGAGCCGCGGGAAGGCTTCGACCTTGGCGATTTCCTCGACATCGGCCTGGACTCGCTTGAGCAGATCCATGCCAAGATGCTGGTGAGCCATTTCACGCCCGCGGAACCGCAGCGTGACCTTCACCTTGTCGCCATTTTCGATGAATTTGTTCACGTTCCGCATCTTCACATCATAATCATGCGTGTCGATATTGGGACGCATCTTCACTTCCTTGATATCCTGCGTCTTCTGCGTCTTGCGCGCCGCATTCGCCTTTTTCTGGGCTTCGTAGCGGTACTTGCCGACATCAAGGAACTTGCACACGGGCGGGTCTGCGTTGGGTGAAACCTCAACCAGATTCAGACCAACTTCATTGGCCTGTTCAACCGCATCGCGTGTGTTCATGAGCCCAATGTTTTCGCCGCTTTCATCGATAACGCGAACTTTGGGAACTTGGATAAATTGATCGTAGCGAGGGCCGCTTTTAACGGGCGGGGCCATCGAACGCCGAGGTGGACGGGCTATGTGTTTTCTCCTGTTACAGCCTTTGGTTTCTGGCGGCTATGTAGTGATTGCCGCATCGAAACGCCAGCAGAGTCTTGGGTGTTTTGGTTTTCGAGACTAGGCGGCTTGCCTGTAGATCGGAAAAGTTGCCAACTTGCCCTTCGCAGGCAGCACAGCATCGATCCGATCAGCCGGTTGAAGCGCCCCCAGAATCTCCGGAGCACCTGCATCCATTCCGCCGGTATAGGCTCCAAACGCAGGAAGGATCATCCGATCTCCGCGGTCTGCGCTGCGGCTGATCACACCGCATGGCCTCGCTATATGCCTGTTGCGCACATGCACGCGCATCTTGGGGTGATAATGCCCGGACAGTTCAGGCCTCGTCTCACCGCGCTTGGCCTCATGCCGCAGAACAATGCCAGCGATCTCCAATTCATCGGTGATTTGCGCGCCAAAAGACCGATGCATGCTCTCATCGTGGTTGCCAGTGATCCAGACCCAGTCAAGCGACCGGATCAGCGATTCGAGCATTCCTGCTGCAAAAGGGTCCAGCCTGTTCGTCCCTTCATCGTCATGGAAGTTGTCGCCAAGGGTGATCACCCGTCGTGCGCCGGTTGCTTTTACGGCATCGGCGAGCCGCTCCAGCGTTTCCCGGCTGTCGTATGGGGGCAGCATCTGCCCTTGTTTGGCGTACCAGCTGCCTTTCTCCAAATGGAGATCCGCCACCAGCAATGCCCGCTCTCGTGGCCAGTAGAGCGCCCAAGACCACCCGGCGCTCCTGGTCAGGAGCAACTCTTCTCCCGCAAAGGGCAAGGGCGCGAACGAAACGGGAACCATCACCGCCATCTGGCGCGTGTTCGAGGCTTTGGCAAGGTCTCAATCATGCAACCGCACGGTTGACTTGATTTGTGTCAAAGCGGATGGACAGAGTGACTGTCATCGCCAGTTGGGATGACTTGATTGGACGAGGATGTGGGATGAGCGATTGGCAGCCGAAAACGGCAGAGGCACGCGCCTGGTTTGAAAGCCTGCGGGACCAGATTTGTGCAGCCTTCGAAGCGATTGAGCGCGAAGCAGGGTCAGATGCGTCCTTTGAATACACCCCATGGCGCCGCGAAGAAGACGGCAATGATAACCCCGGTGGCGGGGTGCAGGGCCTTATGAAAGGCAAGGTGTTCGAAAAGGTCGGCGTCAATGTCTCGACTGTGTCGGGCAATTTCCCAAAGGAGTTTGCCGCCTCAGTCAATGGCGCGGATCCGGACAATCCTGGCTTCTCGGCGACGGGCATTTCACTGGTCGCGCATATGCAAAATCCGCATGTTCCCGCCGTGCATATGAACACCCGGTTCCTGACGACGGGGAAGGCTTGGTTTGGGGGCGGTGCCGATCTCAATCCGCCTATCCCGCAAGCGGAGGATACGGAGGAGTTTCATGCGAGCATGCGCGCTGCGTGCATGGCGCACAATCCGACATATTATGATCGATACAAGAAGTGGGCGGACGAGTATTTCTTCATCCCGCATCGCAATCTTCATCGCGGCGTGGGTGGCATTTTCTACGATCACCTTGAATGCGAGGATGATGACAGCTGGCAGCGCAATTTCGCCTTCACGCAAGATGTCGGAAAGGCATTTCTCGACATCTACCCCAAGCTCGTGCGCAAGCGGATGGGATCAGACTTTTCTGACGAAGATGTTGCGCAACAGCTCGAATATCGCGGCCTCTACGCCGAATTCAATCTTGTCTATGATCGCGGTACTCTGTTCGGGCTCAAAACTGGTGGGAACATAGACGCAATCCTGATGAGCCTGCCGCCAAGGGCGACTTGGAGCTAGGGATTGGCTGCGAGTAGGGATCTTCGGTGGAGAGCAAGCCCCACCGAAGATCGAACAGTCTAGAAGCCTCCAATGCCCCCGGGGCCGCAGATCTCTTGAGTCGTCTGGGTCCATTCATCTTCGAAAACGATGCAAGTAACCAGCTGACACACACCAAACGAGCATTCGTAATACGAGTAGGTGTAGGTTGTATCTGCAGCAGCTGCGGTGGGCATTGCTATTGCGAACAGTCCTGCTGAGACAGCGGCGAGGCGTTTCTTGATACTCTTCATTGCGACACTCCTTTGGTTTCTCTGGCGCCAATTGCGCAACAGAGAATTCGAAAAGGACATTGAAATGGGGCGGAAATGCGACGTCTTATACTGTGTTCGTTGTATTGAACTTATCGAGCGATGAAATGAGAATTCGAGTACGAAAATACCGGTTAACTTACACGTCAATTGCATCGCGACTTATTGTTTAAATAGTAAGTTGGGTTGAGGCTGCAGATTCAAAGTTCTCGGTCCCAAGCGTCTGCCTGCGCTCCCCTAGGCAGGGGCGTTGTTGAAAATCACCTTCCAGATCTTCGGTTCTTCATCACCGTCGCGTTTGAAAATGATCACATTCTTCGTTGCGAACTCAAATGGCTCACCGGTTTCGGGCTGCCCAGTGCCCGTGACCCCTCCCTGTACTACAATGATCTCGGCAAAGGCGGAATAGTCATCGATCCGGTGTTCCATATCCAGAGCCGGACCAGCTGCCTGGGCGTTCATCAAATCGATTATGGCATTGCGGCCGCGCACCTCCGGTTGACCAGGTTGCAGGATCACTGCGTCTTCATGGTAAAGGTCTGCCAGTTGTTCAGCAGGCAAAGTGGTTTGGTCCAGTGTTGCGAGGATCATCTCGACCTTGGTCCTGTCCGATAGCCTTTGAGCGTCTCCGGTTTCTTCATCGGAGGTGCCGCATCCGGCGAGTGCGAATGCGATCAAGCCTGACGTAATCCAACCAATGCGTTGTCCGCCTGATCGCATCGTTTGTCCTCCTTCGGCGCGGCATACCACTGGTTGCAGTGTGTATTTCGCATTGCAATTGGATGCTAGCCCGGACATGCTTTTTGAGTTTGGGGCAAATGACGAGCTAGGCTTTTTGAATGCGCACGCGCGATGCCTGGAAACAGCTTGGGATCAATCCGTGTGATGATGTGCAGGCCGTGCGTCGCGCCTATGCCGCCCGGCTCAAGCAGATCGACCCTGACAGCGAGATTGCGGTCTTCGAGAATCTTCGACGAGCGCGGGCGCTGGCTATCAGCGATGCTGAACTTCGGAAAAGTCGAGGTCGAGGAACCGCCGAGGATGAGACCACCTCCGACGATGACGAACTTGACGAACTTGACGAAGTTGAGCGCTGTTGGGCTGAGCAAAACGAAGCGCTTGGCGTCCCGGAACCGGTGGCGGCCAGCGATCCCGAAGACAGATCGGGACCATATTGGCATGATTCCGGCTTGGCATCGGAAGCGCCCAGCAAGGCTTCGCAGGACAACGCCCACCGCAAGCATATGCAGACGGTCGAACAAAACCTTTACGCCAGCCCCTTTACACCGGCCGCGGATGAGCGGGCTTGCCGAGCTCTCAAGTCGATACTCGCCAGCGAGCGGATGGAAGAGTTGGACTTCGCCGAGCGCATAGGCGTTTGGCTTGGCAACTTGTTGATCGAAACGGCGCCCAATTCGGACAACGCCGTGCGCATTGCGGTCCGGTATTTCGGATGGCGCGAAGAGGCCGAACTGGCAGCCGCAAGCTGGCATGCCCGTTCGATAGGGCAGCGCGCCGCCGATATCGACTGCGTCAAGGCTTTGTCTGATCAGGCGCACCATTGGCATGAAGCATACGAGGCCCTCAAGGATGGACCACCGGGCAAGAGATCGCTGGGCGATCAGTACCGGCTCCAGCCGCTGGTGAT
>JBCAXQ010000228.1:0-4866 GCA_038534015.1 Pseudomonadota bacterium
CGGCCAAGCGCAAACGCATCTCTCGGATATAACGCAGTTTCGGGATGCTTCTTCTCGACGTAGGCGCAAATCGCCGAACTGTCCGCTATCGTCCCGTCGACACCTTCAGTCGCGATAGAGCGATCCCGCAAAACCGGAATGCGTTTCATCGGGGAAATCTCAACAAACCATTCTGGCGGGTCGAAGACATTGACAGCTTCAATCTCGAAATCGGCCTGCTTTATCAGGCACACAGCCGCGACCTTGCGCACAAACGGAGAAACAGGGGTGCCATAGATTACAAGGTTGGGTTTCGTATCACTCATCGGGGGCTCCTCTTCGCACCCGGCAATACGCGTCCAGTTTTTCAATGCAACGGATATGACGCAACTGATAGGAGCGTCATTCGGTCGCTTGTCCTACAATTCACTGCATAATCGTGATTGAAGTTTGCAGCGCAAAGGCCCACTTTCGTTGCAACACTTTTCCACCAAAGATTCGAGAGAGGCGAAACGATGGTCACCCAATATAAGAACCTGATCAATGGCGAGATGATTGAGACCGGCGAATGGCTCGATGTCGTCAACCCCGCGAATGAGGAAGTGATCGGGCAAGTCCCGGCAGTAGGAGCTGGCGAACTTGATACCGCGGTTGCTGCCGCACGTGCCGCATTCAAGACATGGAAGGCGACCTCTTTCGAAGAGCGCCAAGCTGCATGCATGGCAATTTCCGGCGCGATCAAGGAGAACGCCGAAGAACTGTATCGCCTGCTCACCAGCGAGCAGGGCAAGCCACACGAGCAGGCCAAGGGCGAAATCTACGGCGCTGCCGGGATGTCCGCTGCGCAAGCGACGCTGAAGCTTGAAGATGTCATCAATGAGGACAGCGATACCCGGCTCAGCCGGACCCGTCGCGTTCCGGTTGGTGTGGTCGGCGGGATTGTGCCGTGGAACTTCCCGGTCATGATGGCGGTCCAGAAGATTATTCCGGCGCTGATGAGCGGATGTACGATCGTGCTCAAGCCGTCACCGTTCACACCGTTGACCACGCTCCGCATTGCCGAGCTGATCGCAGACAAGGTGCCCGCTGGCACCGTCAACATTATCACAGGTGAAGATAGCCTCGGCCCGCTGATCACCAGCCACCCGGATATCGACAAGATCACGTTCACTGGTTCGACAGCCACAGGCAAGAAGATTATGGAAGGGGCCAGCGCGGATCTTAAACGGATCACGCTGGAATTGGGCGGCAATGACGCCTCGATTGTCCTGCCCGATGCCAATGTCGAAAAGATTGCTGAGCAGCTCTTCTGGGCGAGCTTCTCCAATGCAGGTCAGATCTGTGTCGCAGCCAAGCGCGTCTACATCCATGAGGATATCTATGACGAACTGAGCGCTGCGATTGCGGAATATGCCAAGAACGTGAAGGTTGGCGATGGATCGCAACAGGGTACCGGTGTCGGCCCGATCCAGAACAAGAAGCAGTATGATCGCGTTCTGGAACTGATCCAGGATGCGAAGGATAAGGGCTACGATTTCCTGACCGGGGGCGATGTCGATCCATCCGGCACGGGCTACTATGTGCCGATTTCGATTCTCGACAACCCGCCTGAGGATGCGCGGATCGTGGCTGAGGAACAGTTCGGTCCGGTCATGCCGCTGATGAAGTTTTCGAGCGAAGAGGAGGTCATCGAACGCGCCAACAATTCCGAATACGGTTTGGCCGGCGCAGTTTGGACCGCTGACCCGGACAAGGGCGTGGAAATCGCTGAACAACTTGAAACCGGCACGGTGTGGATCAATGAATATCTCCACCTCTCGCCATTCACTCCGTTCGGCGGGCACAAGCAGTCCGGTTTTGGCGCGGAATATGGACTCGATGGACTCAAGGAATTCACCTATCCTCAAGTGATTACGGTCAAGAAGGACAATGTGCCTGCGTAAAATCACCTGTGCGAAAAGGGGAGTGCAAAGATGAGTGATTCTGAAGGAACGGTTTCCCGCAGGGAGATCGTTGCAATGGGTATGATCCTTGGCGGAATGAGCGTCGCCGCACCTGCCAGCGCCCAAAGCCTTGGCGGTCTCATTGGTTCGGCCAAAAAGGTCGCGAAGGCGGTCAGCTATTCCGATGAGGAGATGAAGGTCTATTTTGACCAGATGTCCGAAGAAATGGACAGCCAGAATCCCGTCGCGGGTATGGATGATCCATATGGCAGCCGCATCGCCGCGCTTTCGCAGGGACTTGAGACCTATGATGGCCTCGATCTGGACATCAAAGCCTACCTGGTCAGCGATGTGAACGCATTCGCCATGGCAAACGGTACTATCCGCGTATTTGCCGGATTGATGGACGAGTTCACCGACGATGAAGTGCGCTATGTGATCGGGCACGAAATCGGCCATGTTAAGCGCGAGCATACGAAAAAGCGCATGCAGGGTGCGCTACAACGGGATGCTGCACTCAGTGTTGCGGGGAATGCCAGCGGCGATGTCCGGCGGCTTGCTTCGTCAGAACTGGGTAAGCTGTTCGGAGATGTGATTTCGGCTCAGCATTCGCAAAAGCACGAACGGCAGGCGGACGACTACGCCTTCGATTTCATGCAGGCGAACAGTTATGATCCGCAAGCTTGCGTGACTGCGCTTGAAAAGCTCAATGGCATGGGAGGAGGCGGGGGTGGCTTGCCCTGGCTGCAGACCCATCCCAGCCCGGCTAGCCGAGCCAAGCGGATGCGCAAGAAGCTCGATTGAGCCGCGCTGACCCCTGATGGGCGATGCGACACCTGACGAGCTGAAAGATGGGCTGACGCGGGCTTGCGCTCGCGTCGGGCTTCCATCTCCTCAGGGGCTGCATCGGCTGACCGGCGGCGCGACGATGGAAAGCTGGCGGTTTGATTCAGACGGCGAGCCTTATGTGCTGCGCCGCGCGCCAAGCCTGGAATTCATGAAAGACCGCCCATTCGGGCACGATGTCGAAGTCGCTGTGATCCGCGCGGCAAGATCCGCAGGTGTGACCGCTCCCGAAGTGATCGTCGAGCTGGAGCCAGCAGACGGGATCGGGTCGGGCTTTGTGATGGGAGCGCTTCCCGGGACGCCAGACCCCAGACAGATATTGGAAATGGACGATCCGGACTCGCTTCTGAAACAGGCTGCGCGCGATCTCGCCCGCATCCATTCGCTGAAGCGCGAGGGCTTGCCCGACGCGGTGCCAGTGATGGATTACCGACAGGCAATTGCCGATCTGAAACTGCAATTCGAAGAATCCGGTGGCGATCGCCCGATCATCTCGCTGGGCCTCAAATGGATGGAGGACAATTGTCCGGACCCGGTCGAGCCGGTTCTCAACCACGGCGATTATCGCATGGGCAATCTGCTGGCGGAGAACTCGCGCCTGACCGGCGTGCTCGATTGGGAGTTGGCGCATTTCAGCGACCGGCACGAGGATCTGGCGTTCGGCTGCATGGCCGTGTGGCGGTTCCACCGATACGACCGGCCCGCGCTGGGGCTGGGGAGCCTCGAAGACTACTTCGCCGCCTACGAGGCCGAGGCGGGGGTGCGCATCGACCGCGAGCGCTTCCGTTACTGGCTGATCCATCGGACGGTTTGGTGGGCGCTCGGGTGTCTGAAAATGGCGGCACAATGGCGCTCAGGTGCGGACCGCATGCTCGAACGCGTGGTGATCTCGCGTCGCACCAGTGAGCAGGAGCTCGACCTGCTGATGCTGCTGGAGGAGGATGCGCCGCAGGAAGAGCGGAAACTGATGGTGTCATCGTGGACTGTTGGCGATGAGCAAGAGTCCGGTGAAGCAAGCGATCAGGAAACCTTGACGGCGGTTTCCGAATGGATTGCCTCGGTAAAGGATAAACTCCCTCCGCACGACAGATTTCAAGCCGCAGTTGCGCGGAATGCTCTTGGGATCGCTCGCCGAGAGGTGATGCATGGAGCTTCTGACCTGTTTTTCCATGAGCGGCGACCATCGCAGATTTTGAAAGGAGATATCTGGCTTGACGAGCCTGAGTATCTCGCAACCCTCAAGATGCGCGCGCTAGCAAAAGTGGAAATCGATTCCCCCAAATACCCCGCCCTCGCAGTTGCCCGCCAAAAGTGGACTGGAGAAGACTAAATGGACTTCGCAATTCCCGCAGACTTGCAGGCGTATCTCGACGAACTCGACGCATTCATCGAGGCCGAGATCAAGCCGCTCGAGAACGCCGACGACAATATCCGCTTCTTTGACCATCGCCGCGAGCACGCGCGCACCGATTGGGACAAGGGCGGCCTGCCGCGCGAAGAGTGGGAGGCACTGCTGCGCGAGGCCACCGCGCGCGCGGACAAAGCAGGACATTGGCGCTTCTCCGCGCCCAGGCAATATGGCGGCAAGGACGGATCGAACCTCTGGATGGCGGTGATCCGCGAGCATTTCGCGCGCAAAGGCCTTGGCCTGCACAACGATCTCCAGAACGAACACTCGATCGTCGGCAACTTCCCCTTCGTCGCCATGTTCGATCAGTGGGGGACCGAAGAGCAGAAACAGGAATTCATCACCGGCGGCTTTGAACGCACACGCCGCGTCGCCTTTGGCCTGACCGAACCGCATCATGGCTCCGACGCCACGCACATGGAAACCACCGCCGTGCGCGAGACCCGCGACCGGGTCGATGGCTGGCTGATCAATGGCGAGAAGATGTGGATCACCGGCATGCATGTCGCGACCCATTGCGCGATGTTCGCTCGCACCAGCGGCGATGCGGGGCAGGCAAGCGGGATCACCTGTTTCCTCGTCCCCAATCCCACGGCAGGCCTAAAGATCGAGGAGTGGATGTGGACCTTCAACATGCCCACCGATCACCCGCGCCTATCGGTCAAGGATGTGTGGGTGCCGGACTCAGCT
>JBCAXQ010000229.1:0-4863 GCA_038534015.1 Pseudomonadota bacterium
AATCACGCCGAGGAGCACAGAACTAGCCTCATACCCTAATTCCCGAACACCTTATTTTGACACAGTTCAGAAGACAATCGCGGCGGTGTCGGATGGATTTGATGATAAGTATTGCAGGGGGCGTCCACACTAAGTATTTTTGACCTACTCATGGATTAGTGTGGATCGGGGGTCAAAAGCACCGACCCACCATTGAACGGACTCCTAACGGACGTATTCCGGCTCTAACGGACGTATTCGAGCTCCCAACGGACTGCGTGGACAGCGCGCCTTTTCAAAATCCACAGCGAGATGTCACGAACGGCTTTCGGCGCACACGGGGAACCGGGCGACGAGTGGTATGAGACCAACGTGTTGGAGGGCGGGCAAGACAGATTCCAGGCACTATGGAAAATTCGGAAGCATCTTCGCAACTTGCCGCACAGCGGCGCAGAATCAACCTACTTCCGAGAAAACTACGTTGCTGGGTGGAGTCCAGGAACGACCTCGCTCTCGGGTTTACGATGCTCGCAGGGATGTACACACGAATTCGGGTGCAGCGCAGGGGAAAAACAGATTTGGACGCACGTGACTGCGGAAAACCCTCAACAAGCGTCGAAACACGAGTTGGCGGTGCTCGAGGCGACGAAGCGAAGTGTGGAACCGATTGAAAGTTTCTTCTTTCCTACAAAAAGGGCACGGACGGATGTGCCGGCGACCAACGTGCGACCCGATGCGCCGTCCACCGATGATTCTGAATCGGCTTCGGTTCGTGCGCGTCCTCCGGGGCAGGTTGTCGATCTCACCACTGATTCCGACAGAGATGATGACAGCATGAATCTTACGCCTGCCACTGATGTGACGGGACAGCGGAGATCGTGCAGTGGGTTTCGACTACCAGTCGAGTATCTGTCGCGATACCCGCTCGCGGCCTATGCCGTCGCGGATTATCCGTGGTCTCTGTTGGCAAAGTACAAGTCCGTGACTCTCTACGCTCACACATGTACGTCTTTCGCGGAAAGATCCCAAGTTTCCTGCTCTAACTGCGCTCGCCTCGAGCACAACATGAAGTTGAAAGAAGTCCTCCAAAAGGTGTGTGCTCCATCTCGTTCCATGAAATCTTTGTTAGCGTAGCCATTGCATCTCTAGGCATCGGACCCAACGGCGACGGCGATGTCCCACACGATCGACGCGTTCTGCTCGCACGAGACTCTCTGCGTTCGACGCGATCGTTACAAGGAGAAAGCTGATAGGCATTGGTTTGTTCTGCAGAACCTCTATCGAAAGACCGATTCTCTCGTAAGGAAGCTATCGCTGCGCGACCGGCTCGTCACTCTGCTAAGGACCAAAGACGTCCCGAAACTGCGACTTGTACTCGACGTCGCACTTCGGAACGGTGCGTCCGTGTCACGCGTAATCGAGCGCGTCCTCGAGGCTTGCGGCAACGAGTACAGGCCGCAAGGAAACAGCGAGGAAGATTACAAGCTCACCACACTGATCCTGCGCATCGGCGGCTCCAAACTTCTCTTCGCCTGCTCGCGGGCTATGGGCTTCCGTCGCGCTCCGACTGGTATCGCAAGTACTTCCACAGGATAGTCCGCATCGTCCCGGCGCCAAACCTCAACTACCTCGAGCTTTCCGTCCGTCGTAATCTGCGTGCGATCTTCCCGGAGGAAAAGGCTTACCGACGGTTGAAACCATGTGCGCTGATGGTCGACGAGATCGCGATAAACGCGAACGTCGTGTACGAGAAGACATTCGACGTGGCCTGCGGCGTCTGCTATGAGCACAGCAACAAGTTTAAGATCACGGCCTCCTCGCTTGAATCTCTGCGGCTGCTTCAGTGCCGGATGCAAAATGGCGATGTGCACGCCACCACCGGCGATCGACAGACTAAAGAGGCACTCGTGGTCTCGATCGCGCCGTTCTCGAACGAAGGATACACAGCCAAGCCGGTCGCAATCTTACCGACGTGCAAATCCGGGACTCGTGAGATGCAGAAGGAGATTCTTGATATGATCAAACTCGTATACAAATCGCTCAAATTGGACAAGATTGTTGGACCCATTGTGTCGGTGTACTCCGACGGCGATGCGACGCGCCGACAGACGTGGGCTGACAGCGAAAATAAAAAGATCGAAACGGACTCGGACCTCGGCAAGCTTCTAGCCGGCATGCCTCTGATCGATGACGCCGTCGGACCCGATGACGAAACGCACGCAATGGACGCAAAGCACGTACTCAAACGTGTCCGCGGCCTCTTGAAGTCAAAACGCGGCTTCGTCATCGGTGAAGCAGGCGGCTATTTCCATGCGAAGCCAATGGTGAAGAGAGTGCTCCTTGCTACTGGGACAACAGAAAAAGATGTAAAAAGGATGCTAACACCGTCGGACGACCAGAACGTCCCCGAGGCCGTCCAGCTCCTGCGCGCGATCCTCGATATTCGGTCGTTTCCCCCGACGAATTGCGGAGACCAAGCGGCTCGCGCGGCTCTCCCCGATTTCGTGCTGTTGGGCCATGTCATCGAGGGCATGCTCCTGCTCCCGCTCGATCTCGATCACAACTTGGACGTTATCACCCGGTCGGTCCTCAAGTCAGGTTTCGTGCTCTTTCATCTCTATCGGCGCCACCGGATCCGTCTGATGCCGGCGCAGCTTTATCACGACTGGCAGCGAATTGTCAAGGAGCTAGTCATTCTGATAGCGAAGATGCAGGTCGCCGCCAGAAACGATGGCGTCTTCGACAACGAAAACGTTAACTGCGACTTTCACCCGTTCCAAATCGGCACGGACCGCCAGGAGAACCAGTTTCGCCTCGTGCGCACACTGACGCACAACCGCAACGTTGATGCAGCCACATTGCCTGACCGCCTCAGCGCGGTTATGCAAATTTCTGACGCGCTCGAGGCGCATCCCGAGTGGGACCGCGGCTCGCGCCGGCTCGGGACCGAGACCGATGACAAGATCAACGTCAAATCGATTAAAGGAGATCGCGACGTGCGGTGCGTCAATCTCGACCACTGCTACGACGGCGCCATGAGGGACGCGCTCTCTGCGCTGAATGCGCACCCCCATTATCGTCATCTTTCCCTCGAAGACTTTGGGTTCGACGATACCATAGGGATCAATCTGCTCAAGCCGCACGGCAACCACGTCGGGGTGAGTACCGCCAACGCGAACACCGGCACCGGCGGTGGCGAATGCAACAACAAGGGCGAGGATGCCGCCGGCAGAGGCGGGGATCCGGCCCCTGCAGCAGCTATCGCCGACACTGACGATCTTGACGACAGCGGCAACGGAGAGGGTGCCGCAGGCGATTGCGACGCATCGGAAGTCGGCACCGGCGATGAGAGCGCATCGGACGTCGGCACCGGCGATGACAACGCGACGGACATTGGCGGGAGCAGTCTGCTGGAGAATCTCCTTGCGCTCCAAGGGGACGACACGGGGAACTTTGGAGCTGCGGATGACAACTCGAACGTTCTCATCGTGGACGGCCACGCGGTCAACAAGGCTTCAGTCATCAAGATGATATTCGGCAACGGGACCTCCAGTTCCAACGACCGCCTTAGACGTGTCCGCGGCATGGGGTGCTGCGTCCGGAAAGATGCCGGAGGCCTAGGCAGTGACGCCAACGAAGAAGGCGACATGGCGAGTGTCGTCATGCCAGGCGACGTCGGCACGATCACAGCCGAGTGCGAAGGACGCGTGATCGCGTTGTGCCTCGTCATCGTACAGCGGTTGGACTACGGGGAAACAACTGACTTGGACCACATTGAGTGTGCGAAGCTGATGGAGACCCCAACTTGGGTGCACGTGCGATTGGCGAAGCTAGCCGAATGCGAGGAGGCGCTGGTCTTGAGCTCAAATGATGTGGAACCCGGGTCGCTGAAGGTCAAAGGCAAGGACTTCACGCCACTTCACCACTCGAAAGTGGACGAAGAAGGCCGCCAGCACTTCAGCCTGGAGTTGCTCGTGGACTTCAAAGCAACAAGTGAGCCCAACAGCGAAGGATATAAGTTCGACCGCCGGCTACAGCACGCGAAGCTTGTGTTCGAAAATTCTGCGCCATCTCCTCCTCAGGTCGCTCTGTCATGCGGGATTTGCGGCGTGTCCCTGAATTTTCGCGACCAATTCCGCTGGCACGTCGCGGGCCACTTCTACAAGGATGATTTCTGCGGGATCGACAACCCTTTCTGCGGGTTCTGTGGTGCGACGATCCAGGGCGACGCGTGTTACACGACGGTGTCAAATATAAGAGGAGAAAAAGCAACACCGAAGGTGTGTTCGAATTGCCCGTACTTTCCTGGCGATAAGATGCGCTACAACTCGGCCATCAAGCCAAGTGTTCGTTCCCCCTGCTCGAACATGCCGATACTCTGCAACGAGGACGAGTGCAGGAGGAGCAAGAAGGCGTTCTGGATGCTGAACGTCGCCTCGCATTACACTACGGCGCACTCGGACCTGCCAGTTACGGCGGTGATACGCGGAGTGGTGGAACGAGTCCTCCAAGCATCGACGTCCGAGGACGGTGACAGCGCCTTAGTATCTGCTCGTGGAATGCTTGAGGGTATTAGCGATGCTCACGCACACGCCCGCAACGCCCTCGAGCGCATGATCAACGAACGCAGCGAGGTGTTGAGCAAATGTACTTTACGTAAAACCTGAATAAAAGAACAACTCTCAACATCGCTTCAGCATTTAAACTGCATCTCGACTGCCCTGCACCTAGTTCACTCTTGTCCGGTCGGACGCACTGTGCATGCTTGTGCATGCTGGTGAATGCTGGAGCATGCTGGTGCATGTAGTATTGAACACTAACTGTGTACTTAATTTTCAGTATGTATCTTTGGGAGTTAGTGAAATCTGCCAGCGACGGCGCCGA
>JBCAXQ010000230.1:0-4862 GCA_038534015.1 Pseudomonadota bacterium
CAAGCTCACGGAACAGCTCCGCGCCGAGTGTCCATCCCGCCAAGGTCAATCCTTCAGACCGACCGGTCTCGTGCAACTGATCTGAGGTTGAATGCGCGCAGCCGATTCAATCAGAACTGCAATCGGAAATCTCCCAGGACATGATCGGTGGGACAAGCCCTTGGCTTAGGGCGGAGCCTGACGAAGACAGCAAACAGGCTGATGCACTGGCAACACTGATTGCTGAAGAGCTGGCGACGCCATGAGCCGATTGCATCTAGATTTCGGATGCGGAAGCCTGAAGCTGGCTGGGGCTCTTGATACAGCTCCCGGTTCCAGCGGACTGCTGATCGTCAACGGAGGGAATGAAATTCGATCCGGGGCGTTTTCCGGTCACGCCAGATTGGCGGCTGAGATCGCGAAATCGGGATTTCCCGTATTCCGGTTTGATCGTCGCGGAATAGGAGATAGCGAGGGGGAGAATCGCGGTTTCCGCAAGGCGGGAGGCGATATCAGAGCAGCGTTGGAAGCCTTTCGGGCGATTGCGCCCCAGATTGAGCGAATTGTTGCGTTTGGCAATTGTGACGCTGCTTCTGCATTGATGCTCACCAGAGGAGAAGGCTGTGATGCTCTGGTCCTATCGAACCCGTGGACGATCGACGGCGATGACAATGACGATACCCCGACGCCAGATGCGATCAGGTCTCGCTACGCTGACAAGTTGAAAGACCCGAAAGAAATCCGGCGATTGCTGCGCGGTGGTGTCGATTTAGGCAAACTCGCGAGAGGTTTGTTAAAAGCGGTGCGACCTGATCCGCCGCAGTCCACGCTCGCCGACGAAGTTCGGGTGGGTCTGGCAGAATACGATGGCGAAGTAAGGTTTCTGCTCGCCAGCAGCGATCGGACCGCCCAGATGTTCGAAGCGAACTGGGATGTCTCCGACCCACGAATCCTGCGTTGCGAAGGGGCTGGCCATGCCTATGTCGAGCCGCACGCGCAGATTTGGCTGCGCGAACAATTGCTCGACGCACTCCGAATCTAAGGCCGGCCCCTAGCGCTCGAACAAGCTCGTAAGCTCGACATGGGTAGACCAGCGAAACTGACCAACCGGGCGCACTTCCTTGAGCTTGAAACCGGCATCGCACAGCCGCTTTGCATCACGCGCCCAGCTTGAAGGATTGCAGCTGATATAGATCACTTTGGCCAAGGCGCTTTCGGCAATCTGCATCACTTGATCCTTTGCACCGGCTCGGGGCGGATCGAGCAAAACAGCATCAAACCTGTCAATTTCTTCGCTCGTCAGAGGGTTACGGAAGAGGTCGCGATGCATGGCGTGAATCAAACCGACCGCGTGTCCAGCAGCGCTTTTGCATGCCAGATGGGATGCTCCTTCTGCCTCGGCCGCAAGTATCCTGCGTCCCTTTGCCAAGGCGAAGGCAAACGTACCCAGCCCAGCGAACAAATCCGCCACCAGTTTCGCGTCACCAATCCAATTGACAGCGTCTGCTACCATGATTTGCTGCGCATCCCTTGTCGCTTGCAGGAATGCGCCCGGAGGAAAGCCAACTGGCACTCCGCCTAGCGTGACCGTTACCGGATCAGGCTCCCAAACCGTGTCAGGCCCGTAACCCTGATCGATTGAAAGCCGCGCGATCGAGTTCTCGCGTGCAAATTCCAGCGCCGCCTCGGTCGCTTCCAATCCCTCAAGCTCGACATTGGTAATCGCACAATCAACCCCTTGATCCACCGCTGTCAGCGCGATCTCGATCGCGCCCTTCCCCCCATACTGCGCCACGAAACTGCGCAGCGGAGCCACCAATTGAACCAGCTGTGGCAAGAGGACTGGGCATTCCTTGAGATCAACAATCTTGTGCGAACCTTCTTCGCGATATCCGAGAACCGAACCATTCTGTGTCTTTATCGCATGCAGGGCTGCGCGCCTGCGGCTTCCAGGTGGTGACTGGTGAACCGGCAGTATATGTTCCGGCACGACATCCTGACCCTCTGCGGCGTTAAGGACACGGTCGCGCACAAACTGCGCAAGGACATAATCATCAGCCTGCTGCAACTGGCATCCGCCGCACTTCCCAAAATGCCTGCATGCAGCATCGATGTGGTTGGGGCCTCGGATGATGGAGCCATCGCGATCAACGCGGTCGCCCGGCACTGCGCCAGCGAGAAACCTTCCATCTGCGGTTACCCCATCACCCTTCGCGGCAATCCTGACAACCAATTCGGGATCGGTCATAAGCCCGCCGCGTAGGCTTCCGACACTTTCATCGCGAGATCATCCGCCGAAAATGCAGGACCACAAAGGCTGGCCGCTTTTCCATGCAACCAAACGGCCTCGCAAGCGGCATCAAATGGTTCTTTCCCTGTTGCCATCCGACTCGCTGCGATCCCGGCGAGCACATCTCCACTGCCCGCGGTGGACAGCCATGGCGTCGCAGGTGGAGCCAAAGCCAGTCTGCCATCAGGATCGGCAATGATAGTGTCGGGACCTTTCGCAAGGACAGTCATCCCGCTCGCCTTTGCGACTGCCTGCGCTTTTGCCTGGCGGCCCTCAGCAATGGCAGAGAATGCTTGGCACAAGGCTTCCAACTCACCATCGTGGGGTGTCAACAGACAAGGTGCATCGCGCTTGTGGTCCGCATGCTTGATCAATCTCAACGCATCGGCATCCAGCACAATCGGCAGCCCCTGATTGAGGGCAAACTCTAGCCGCTCTGGGGCAGGATGCGTATTGCCCAAACCGGGACCGATCAAGACCGAGCCGATGCGCGAATCCTGCAACACATCATCCAGGGATGCGCGCCAAATTGGAATGCTGGGTGGTGCGATCCCGGAATTGCCGTCCCACAGCAACTTTACATAGCCTGCTCCAGCACCCTGAGCCGCTATGCCTGCAAGCACAGATGCTCCGGGCATGCTTCCTCCAATAATCGCGCAAAGCCCACGCGTGTACTTGTGGCTTCCTACGGCAGGCGCTGAGAAATCGGGTTTGCCAACCAGCTGCGCGGCTCCATCGACTTTGTCTATTCCAATGGGAACCAAACGCTTGGTCCCCATCAAGCCGCGCGCCGGAAGCCTCCAATGCGCATATTTCCAGGCCCCAAGAGCAAACGTTACATCGTATGTCGGCAATCGATCATTGAGCACCGCGCCGGTGTTGCTTTCCACCCCCGAAGGTAAGTCAATCGCGACGCAAACGTCATGGCGGCCGGCGAGATCGCGCAACAACAGCACATGCTCTCCAGAGAGAGAGCGGGACAAGCCGGACCCGAACAGGCAATCGACGAACAGTCCACCCATCGAGCTTCCCCCGGATGTGAGAACCTCTGCGCCCCATGCCTTCCGCGCATTCTGGGCTGCGTTGGTCGCGGGCTCGATCGGAGCGACAACAGTCACTTGATTGCCAAATTCGCGCAGCAGCCGCGCAATCACATAACCATCACCGCCATTATTCCCTGGCCCACACAACACTGTCACGGATCGTCCAGCAGCCAGTCGTCGAACCCACTCTGCTGCGCCGCCTGCGGCGACAGCCATCAGCTCGTCTACACTGACACCACTGTTGAAAACCGCCTGTTCAGCGGCTTGCATTTGCGCGACGGTCAGGACTTGCGCATCATTCACCGGCCTCATCCCAGAGCATATCGAGCGGGATGATGTAGCGGTCGCCAGCAATGGAGAATTCGTAGGTGCCGCCCGGAAGGACATCGACCGTTTCTACTTTTTCGGCGCCGTCCAGCTCAACCACCTCGCCGCTGTGCACATCAAAGCGGATGCGGCGGAATCCACCGTCAGGATGGTGGATCAGGAACTCGTTTCCAATTTCGCCCCCAGCTGTATCAAGTTTTTCCAGCGTGCAGACACGGGCGTACTGCACGCCTGCTCCGATCGCACAGTCGATGTCCGTTCCTTCCGGTGTTTGGCTTTCCGGCCCGCATGAAGCGAGAGCGATCGAGGCCAACGCCAGGCTAAATGTCCGCATAGACATGAGTTTCAGCCTTTGCTCCGGGATGAGTGAGCGCGCCCTTTACCGCCGGTCCGACATTTTGAGCGTAACGCCACAGGGTCCCTGACTGGTAGTCGTTGGTACGCGGTTGCCAGGCCTGGCGGCGTTGTTCGAGTACCGCCGCGTCCACCTCCAGGTCGATAGTGCCAGCTTCGGCATCGATGCTGATCGTGTCGCCATCTTCCACCAAGGCAATCGGACCACAATCCGCCGCTTCGGGCCCTACATGGCCGATGCAGAAGCCACGCGTCGCGCCGGAGAAACGCCCATCGGTGATCAGCGCCACCTTCTCGCCCATGCCCTGGCCATACAACGCAGCCGTAGTGGAAAGCATCTCACGCATCCCAGGTCCGCCCTTGGGCCCTTCGTAGCGGATGATAATCACGCTGCCTTCGGTAATGTCGCGCGCCTCAACCGCGCTGAAGGCGTCTTCCTCGCAATCGAACACACGCGCTGTTCCGGTGAATTGAAGCCGTTCCATGCCTGCGACCTTCACAATCGCACCTTCCGGCGCCAGCGACCCCTTGAGGCCAACCACGCCGCCGGTCGGTGTGATCGGGTTCTTCACATCATAGAACACCTTCTGATCGGGGTTCCAGGTGATCTCTTCGAGATTCTCGCCAATGGTCTTACCGGTTACCGTGATCGGCTCGGGATCGAGGAAGCCCCCATCGAGCAGGGTCTTCATCGACATGTATACGCCGCCAGCCTCGTGCATATCCTTGGCCACATATTGACCACCAGGTTTGAGATCCGCGATGTAAGGCGTCGATTTGAATATCTCTGCCACGTCGAACAGATCGAACTCGATCCCGCATTCACTCGCCATCGCCGGTAGGCGGATCAACCAACGCTGCACTCCACC
>JBCAXQ010000231.1:0-4823 GCA_038534015.1 Pseudomonadota bacterium
CGCCAAGAAGAACCGCCATACCAACCAATGCCTGCACCACAGCACCGCCAGTCAGAACACGGATGACGCGCCCCTCGCTCGGCTCGTGTTCCAGGGCGTCTCGCCGGACCAGCCAATAGTAGCTGTCATTGGGCAGGATTGCGATGAACGAGCCAAGGCAGATCGCAAAGACCGCCGCAATCTCGTTAACGCCGCTGGACAGGACAATCGGGGCCGCAACAGGCGAGATCGCAGCAAACGTTGCCATAGACGACCCTTGAGCCAGCTTAAACAGCACAGTCAAAGCAAACAGCGCGATCAACGTCAGCGCCCCGCCACCCTGTGGAACCAAACGATCCAGCGCCACCAAACCGGTCAATACCGCGCCGAATGCACTTGCTGCACCGATGACCAAGAGAAGCGATCCAGTTCGGCGCACTGCCGTGTCCAGGCATTCGCGCCGCAGATCAGACGGTGTTTGGAGCAAGGCAATCAGGGCGGCAGTGATCAGCGCGCCCTTGGGCAGTAGGAGAAAGTCCAGAACACCAATGCCGGTCGGGCCGACGGCACCGCCAAGGATCAACAGGCTGGCCATTACCAGAAACGGCACGAAAGCCCGTAACAACTGACTGTTCTCGGCCTCGGTTTCCGTCTCGCCTGTCGCCATCTTGGTTTCTGCAATGTTGCCCCTGGTCGCAAAGCGCCCCCAAACCACGCCTGTCGCCCAAACGGGCAGCATCAAAAGAGCGCCACAAAGTAAGAGAAAGGCAGGATCAGCTCCTGTCGCATCAGTGACACCCAAGCCCGCTGCCACTATCAATGGGCCAGCGGGATACAGAAGCTTGAACCCGGCATAGGCCCCAAAGGCCGAATCTATCTTATAGTGTCCTGCCGCTGGAGAAAGCGCTGCATATGCTGTGTCCGGGCAGATCATGCCAGCGCCTGCGACAGGTGAGGCCAAAGCGACTGTCCGACCTGCTGCATTTGACGCAATGTTCTGCCGCGAAAGTGCTGCCGCCAAAGTGAACGATGGCAAAAGGATCAAAGCGAACTCACCCAATGCCCGTCCAAAACCCGCATTGAATTGCCCGATAACCTCATCTGCTCCCTTCCCTGAAGCGAGGCTGATTATCAGGAACAGAACAACCATCCAGATCACCAAAGGCAAATCCGGCATGTAGTTCCTCCAGCCTGAGTTCACGACGATCGGGGAAGCAGCATCTGCCAAGAAACGTCCTATCTTTGATCTGACTTAAGCTCATGTTAGAAGGTTTACAGAGGCTCACAAAATGACAAATTACGGGGGTTAACATGTGTTCACCTCATGCAAAGCCACCCCTGCGATCCCTTCAGGTTTTCGAGGCTGCGGCCCGATGTGGAAGCTTAACCGCCGCCGGAGCAGAGCTTGGCATCACCCAAAGCGGTGTATCGCGTCAGGTATCGGACTTGGAGGCATCACTCGGTGTGGCCCTGTTTGTGCGTAAGGGCGCAAGACTGACCTTGACGTCTGCAGGCGATCGCCTGGCGCGGCAGTTGGCCGACGCATTCTCGCGCATATGGTCCGCCGTTGCAGATGCCAGGCGATCTGATCAGATCCTCACACTCTCGATGTTGCCATCGGTCGCTGCGCGCTGGTTCGCACCGCGACTTAGTCATTTCATGCGTGCAAACCCAGATATCGATCTGCGAATTACAGCGTCTCGACATCTGGTGGATTTCACTTCGGAAGGCGTTGACGCAGCCATCCGCTATGGCCCTTCGTCTCCAGGCAACCTCCAGAGCGTCAAGCTGGGCACCGAAACGGTTACGCCAGTGTGCTCTCCTCGATACGCGGAAGACCATCGCATTAGAGGGCCAGAAGACTTGCATCGCGCCACCCTTCTTTGCGGGGATATTCCAGAAGACTGGCCTGCATGGTTTCAAGCCGCCGGTTACAAGGACTCCCCGTCCACCGGACCACGCCTTGGCGATGATGGAGCGATCTTGCAAGCAGCGCTCGACGGACAGGGCGTCGCGCTCGGGCGGTCTTTGCTCATCGCAGATGACATTGCGACAGGACGGCTGGTTGCACCGTTCAAAGTATCGCTCGAAGCCAGCTACGCCTATTGGTTTGTCAGACCCAGAGACACGGTGCCAACTCCCGCGATCACCGCAATGATGGCATGGCTCGTGGGGCAGTTCGAAGCACAAAACTGGCGAAGTATGCAGTAGTGTGTCCGTCGAAAGTACACGGTTTGTTCGGACTGTGGACTTTGCTTGGCTCGGCTCTTCGCACTTGCCGCGAACGTCTGGTGTTGAGGAAGCGACCGCAAAAATCGGGTGCTCGTGTGAACGTCAGCAACGGGCCGTACCACGTTCCAGAACCGGGCGGCGACGTGCGCGGTTTCGCAAACGCAAAGGTGCAGCCGTAGCTGAGGGAACTTCGGGCATTCGCGACGGTGGCGCTATAAGGATTTCTGCGCGAACTCGGCCCTACGTTTGGCCAAAGTCATCACACGGGCTCAGGCAAAGATAAAGTGATCTTCAGAAAGGCTATCAGAATCCGCGCCGTTGATCACGATCATGTCTGAAAAGTCCACTAAGTCGTAACGCACCTGCATGGTCGAGCCCGCATCTACAAGTGCGATGTCAGCAAAGCTCAAGCCCGTACCGCTCAAGTCGATACGATCGACGCCAAACTCGAAGTCCAGAATGGTGTCGATGCCATCACCGAGCGTGAACACAAATGTATCAACCGCACCATCATTCACCCCACCTTCCAAGATGTCGTTACCGAGACCACCGACCAAGAAATCACTGTCTTCGAGGCCTTGGAGCCGATCCGCTCCATCTTGGCCGTGCAACACATTTGATGCGTTATTTCCGGTCATCCAGTTTGCAAGCGCGTTGCCCGTCAGATCGACTGCTTCGTAGGTGTCAGTGCCGATGTCTTCAACATGATCAGGGAGCGTGTAACTGACCGACGTTGTGATTAAGTCATCGCTGCCTTCATTTGCGAACTCGATCACAACGTCGTCGACATGCTCGACAAAGAAACGATCATTGCCCTGACCACCGAGCATCGTGTCGATACCGGCACCGCCCCAGATACTATCGTTTCCAAGGCCGCCGTCGATTTCGTCATCGGCGATAGAGCCCAGGAGATTATCGTTCCCGTCAGTGCCTTGGATGACCGGATGTGCATTCGCAGATGTCAGAAAGTTCGCAAACGTTAGAGAAGCGTGATCAATACCAGGCATCCAGATTATACCAGGATCGACCGTTCCTGGATCGTAACTAATCGATGCGCCCCCAGAGTAACTTCCGATTACCACGTCGACGAAAGCGATCTCAACCGACGAGATGTCGATAACATCACGGGCAACCTCAAAGTCTAAGATAACGTCCTGATCGTCTCCGGAAGCAAAAGAGAACGTATCCGAACCGCCGCCGCCAGTGCCGAAATCTCCTTCGAGATAGTCACGGCCTTTGCCACCCACAATGGTGTCATCGCCCTCATAGCCAATGAGCCGATCTCTCCCGCCACCACCCGCAAGCGTATTGCCGGCGGCGTTGCCAGTGATCCAGTTATCACTGTCGTTTCCAGTAACATTAAACTCAAACTCCGTGCCGATGCCTCCTTGAGCCGCAACATACTCGATGTTTGGCGTAAGTACGATCGACGTTATCCCGTAAGCATAATCTGTTCCCTCTCCCGCGGACTCGTATGCGTGATCGCCTGGATCGTCGAAGAAGTACCGATCATTGCCCAGACCGCCGATCATTGTATCGCTGCCTGATCCACCCACGATCAAATCGTTGCCAGCGAAGCTAGAAAGGTAGTCGTCGCCGTCTCCGCCAAACAACTCATCATCGCCCTCGGTGCCGAATAGAGTGTCATCTCCACTGGTTCCAACCTGGCGAATAAGAAAGTTCGTTGCGTCAAGGGATGAAGGTGCGACATTGCTGAGAGTGATCTGACCGTTGCTCGGCACGGCAGTGTCGAAGACGATCACCGTATCGGGACCGCTAGCGCTGATCAGGAGATCGTCATAGTGCACATATGTATACCGAATGTCGATCAGATCGCTGGAAGGATCAAAGTCTGTGATCGTATCACTTCCGGCACTGAGGTAGTACCTGAACGTATCAGCGCCGGATCCTCCGGTTAGGAGATCATCTCCGCTACCACCAACTATCAGGTCGTCACCGGCGTCTCCGTTCAGGAAATCGTTCCCATCGTCGCCATCAAGCAGATCGTTCCCGCCGCCAGCGAATATCGTATCATTTGTGACGAAGGTACCTGTGATCGTATCGGCGAAGTTTGTGCCGATGATCCGCTCGACCGACACGAAGGTGTCTCCTGTGGCGTCGCCGGAACTAGAAGAGCTTGATGCAAGGTCAATGGTCAGGCCGATTGTGGAACTTGAGTAGTCCGCGGTATCTGAACCAGCGCCACCGAAGTATATGTCGGACCCGGCCCCACCAACGAGTATGTCATCTCCATCATCACCCGAAAGGGTATCATCGCCATCTCCGCCCGACAGGAAATCGTCGTCAGCTCCACCTAGAACAACATCATTTCCGTGCCCGCCGAAGATAACGTCGTTGTCTGTTCCGCCATGAACCTCATCATGGCTGCCTGCAGCGGCAATGTAATCATCACCTTCGCCACCAAAGATCGTTTCGTTGAATGAAGTTCCGTCGATCGTGTCATCGCCGCCTGTGCCTGCAATGGTCAAGTGGTGAGCACCATCAATATCCTGTAGGTTGGTGACCGCGCCATCGGCGAACTCGATGCGTTCAACGCCCCAGCGCCGGTAGCCGCCGTGGTTATCGAACTGGCTCTCGATCGTGACGATCTG
>JBCAXQ010000232.1:0-4794 GCA_038534015.1 Pseudomonadota bacterium
ATACCGCTATCCGCGGCCAAGGCGGCTGTACGCAGTCTGCCCAACGCCAAGCTGGAGGTCATCGCCGGGCTAGGCCATCTGGCACATGAGGAGGACCCGGGGACGGCCGTGCGTCTGATTGCCCAGTTCGCACGTAATCATGCTATGATCGCGTAGTCACACGCAATGCAGAAGGTGCATGACATGGGAAGTTTTGGCTGGATAGAGATCGTCCTGTTTTATGGGATCGCGATCGGCTTTGCCCTGCAGCAGTACTTCTCGATGGACCGCAAGATAAAAAGGGCAAAAGAGGAAAAGGCCAGAGCAGACGCCGAAAATGCTGCAAAAACGGAAACCGAATAGCTGGCCTTCAGCAGTCTAAACCGCCTGTCGGGGCATCCGATATGGCAGCATAAACTGCACAAGCGGCGAGTTGAAACGCTTCATATCCAGGCTCTCCTGCACCGCCTGCACCCGCTCCCCAAGCAGTTTCGAGCTTAGCGCGGAACGAGCATAGAAGGGGGTATCCTCCCACGTGTTGACCACCTGCGCGACACCTTCATCCGCCCGGGCCATGCGCGAAACCTGCCAGTTGCTTCGCGGGAGCTTCGCCACCGGGGGAAGCTCAACCTGCTCGGGCATTCCCATCCGGTCGAACCGGATAGCACTGGCAAAGTTTGAACCGTCGCTGCGCTCGCCTTCATAGCAGACCACCGCGCCTTCTTTGAGATGAGCGCGTGACCAGTGCCAGACATTGAAACCATCCTCGAGCGATTCCGACCCGCGATTGTGATCGAGATATCCCGATCCGCTCCATGAAACCCCCGGTTCGTCCATCTGCACATCGATATGCGCACGCGGCGCAAGGCAATGCCACACATGTTGGCTTCCCTCATCCAGACCAAAGCTGACGGGATTGAGCGATTCGGGATAAACCCGGACTGTCCCGCGCACCGGCCTGCGCCAGGGGTTGAATAGGCGCTTGTCGTTCTCCACGATGTCGATCTCCAGACAATCGCCAGTCCAGCGCACCGAGCTGGTGCCGATCTCGAGCTCGTGCTGTTCGCGCCCGACGTTGTCTCGCGGACGCTCGGTCATCGCCCAGCGCGCCTTTGGGCCGTACAGGGCAACGTTCAGCGCAGCGTGATCGATCGGATCGCCCCGACCGCTCGACTTGTAATAGGGTGAGAACACGCTCCCAAGAAAGACGATCAGGGTCAGCCCGTGACGCCCGTCTTCGCTGATCGCATCGACATACCACCAGGTGTAGCCGCCCGGTACGATTGGCGCGTTGAAGCGAGGTCCGAGAGCAGGGTTTGAGCCACCAGCCGACCGGACAAGGCGGCCATTGGCACCCCAGCCCCGGGATGCGTCCCCCCGCCGGTGCAATAGAGCCAGGGAATCTTCGTACGCGGTCCCTGCCTGAGGAAGGATGCCGCCCAACCGTGTGAAGCCCGTCCATAGAGGGCTCCTCCGGTCGCGGGGAACAGTTCCTCCCAGTTCTGCGGCGTGGCCAGCGAATGCGGCATCGGATCTTCCAGTGTCAGGCCGCAATGTGCGAGACTGTCCCTCATCTGCCGGGTGCATTGGTCGATCTCCTCGCTTGAATAGCTGTGCGTGTCGCCATTGGCAGGCGCATTTACGATTATTTGCAGGCGTTCGCGTTTGCTGGTTTCACCTGATGAACCTGTGCCCACTTTGGCGCCGCGATCCTGCGCGCAGACATAAACTGTGGGATTGCTCGGCGATTTGCCCGCAGCGATCTCATCAAATTCGTGGCGATAATCACCCGAAAAGAAGACGTTGTGATGCTGCAGATCGAAACCGGATGTCTTGGCGTGGGCGAACCAGACATTGGCCGACAGCGATCGCTTTTCCGCTCCGTATGCTGAGACAGCATGCGCAGGTTGCACACCAAACTTTCCCTCGGCGAGCGCACACGGGTCCGCATTGCTGATAACTGCATCTGCCGGGATCTGGTCCCCATTGGCCAATCGCACACCGCAAGCGCCGCCTTTGTCGGTCAGAACCTGTGCGACGGATTGCCCAAGCTGGAACCGCACGCCCTGGGCTTCGGCCAGCTGGCGCAAGGCGACTGCGAGCGAGTTGATCCCTCCGTCTATCAGCCAGACGCCTTTCGCCTCGACATGGGCAATCAGCATCAGTGTTGCCGGCGCTGAAAACGGCGAAGACCCGCAATAGGTTGAATACCGTCCGAACAATTGCCGCAGACGCGGATCTTCGAAATACTCGCCCAGCACCTTCCAGAGATTATCGAATGGTCGGATCGCCGCGATGTCCCGAATGCGCCAGAACCCGATTCGCCACATCATTGGCAAAGGTGTCCGCGCCTGCGCGCCCCGCAGCATGGGCTTGTCCAGAGTTTCGAACATGTGGCGCGCATCGTTGCGGAACCGGCGATACCCTTGCACGGCTTTCGAGCCAGCGAAATCACCGATCGCCTCTTCGCTTCGTACGGGGTCTGCGAACAGATCGAAATGTTCCGCATCATCCCAGGCATGGCGAGCGATAACTTCTGCCTGGCGCGTGTTGATGTGGTCATCGAGCCGGGCACCGCAGGCTGCAAACACGTCATCGAACACGTCACGCATGGTGAAGACTGTTGGCCCAGCAGCCACCGGGTGACCATCGACATCCACGTGCCGGGCCTTTCCTCCGACCCAGTCTTCCTTTTCCACGACGGTTACATCGTGACCATGCGCGCCAAGCAAGGCGGCGCTGGTCAGCCCGCCCATTCCTGCGCCAACAATCACAATGCGTTTACCCAATCGCGACTCCCCTCTGACAGAGATAATTGACCTTTACATAACATCTGTCCAATCTTTTGGACATATGGCAAGTCGAATCTGGATAGCATAATGGCAACGACCCCACTCAAAGTGCGCTACGTTGCGAAGCGGAATGGCATCTTTGCCAGCCCCAAGTTCCAGCATTGGGCGGCCAAACTGCCGTTCATTCGGCGGATTGCTCGCGCTCGCGCGGGGATGATGTTCGATCTGGTCGTGGGTTTTTCCTATTCCCAGATTCTGCGCGCTGTCATCGAAAGCGAATTGCTTGACGTCTTGCGAGACGGGCCAATCGATAGCGAAACGGTTGCGATCCGAATTGGACTGAGCACAGAGGCGACCCTAACGCTGCTTCGCGCTGCCCGGTCCCTGATGCTGTCGGAGGAGGTGATGCCGGGCGAATGGATGCTCGGCGAACAAGGTGCTGTGCTCCAGGCTGACCCAGGCACTCAGGCCATGATCCGACACCACAGACTGATGTACCAGGACATGGCCGAGCCGCTGGAGCTTCTGCGCAAGGATCGACGCGAGCCGACTGAGTTGTCCCGCTATTGGTCATACGCAGGAGCATTGCATGGGGCGGCGAAAGCAGGCGAAGAAACCGCAGAATATTCAACGCTTATGGCAACTTCGCAGCAATTCGTTGCGGATCAGGTGCTTGCGTGCTTCGAATTCCCTCGCACTGGTCGCTTGCTCGATGTGGGCGGTGGACATGGTGCATTCCTGACCCATGTTGGAAGGGCATATCCCGACCTTGAACTCGGCCTGTTTGACTTGCCCGAAGTAGCCGAATCAGGTGAACAGGCGGTGGCTCAGGCATTGGACGCCGACCGCATAACCGGACATCAGGGAAGCTTCTTCGAAGACCCTGTGCCTTCGGGATATGACATCGTTTCTCTTGTCAGGATTCTCCATGATCATGATGACGGACCGGCCCTGCAAATCCTCGAGAATATCCGCTCCAGCCTGGAGCCGGGTGGACGCCTGCTTGTGGCCGAACCGATGGCGCAAGTGCCCGGGGCGGAGGCCATGGGGGAAGCCTTCTTCGGTCTCTACCTCTGGGCCATGGGATCGGGGCGACCGCGCAGCGCAAAGGAAATCACCGCTATGCTGAAGCAGGCAGGATTTGACCGAACTCAAATTGTCGCAACCCCGCAACCGGTCATCGCAAGTGTGATCGTCGCAACAGCCTGACAATTAGTTGTCCGCTTTGTTTGACACTACAGATTGTAAGGCGTAATTGACTGTTGGGAACGAGTCTCTGTGATCGGAAAGGATCGTAGAGAAATGGCTGAACTGCAGAAGGGGAACGGCCGGAGATGGATGCATTGGCAGTGATACTCGAAGGGCCGGAGCGCTTGGCGCTCAGGCAGCTTGAGTTGCGCTCGCCAGAGGCATCCGATGTCGTCGTCGAAACCGCTTGGAGCGGAATCAGCAGCGGTACCGAGAAACTCTTCTGGACCGGTAAGATGCCGCACTTCCCGGGAATGGGCTATCCGCTTGTTCCGGGATACGAATCGGTTGGACGCATTGTGGATGCCGGAGCCGACGCCAAGGCGCGTATCGGCGAATGGGTTTTTGTGCCCGGTGCCAATTGTTACACTCGCGCCCGAGGGCTCTTTGGTGGGACCGCACAAAGGCTGGTCGTTTCTTCGGCGCGTGCGCTTACGGTACCAGAAGCGCTCGGCAAAGATGGCGTGCTCTGCGCACTTGCAGCGACCGCTCTCCATGCGATCAACAAGGGCGAAGCGCCCGAACTCATTATCGGACACGGAGTGCTGGGCCGTCTGCTTGCCCGGCTGACCATAGCCACAGGCGCGCCCGCGCCGACTGTGCACGAAGTGAAGCACAAGCGTCGCGCCGGAGCGGAAGGCTACAATGTGATTTCGCCCCAGGACGACAAGCGTACGGACTACACGGCAATCTATGACGCCAGTGGATTCAGCGAAGGCATTGATGAATGGATTGGCCGCCTGACCAAAGGCGGGGAACTCACCCTTGCGGGCTT
>JBCAXQ010000233.1:0-4784 GCA_038534015.1 Pseudomonadota bacterium
GGCAATGGGAGCAGATCATGGCTGTTGTGCGCGCTGTTGCGGGTCCAGCACAGGTGATCAGACACCCATACTGGCTCAATACGCTGTTCCAGACGCTTCAGCTTTGCCAGATAGTCTTTATCTAAGCCACCTGCCGACCCGATCGACATTGACACGCCGTGAATGATGACAGGATATCTCGACCGCACTTCCTCGAGGATGCGCAATGGACGTCCGCCATCAATCATGTAGTTTTCAGAGATCACTTCGACAAAGTCGACGGGCACGCCCTTTGCGTCAGGAGCCTCGATGAAGTCCTCATAGTGGTCGCGACGAAGGCCAAGGCCGAATCCGCCAAACGGGGCGATCTGGTCAATCATGCGTCTTCTCTAGCATAGTCGGCGGCCCGATGCGCTGGATATCCGAAGCACCGGAGGGGGGTCAGGGTCGTGCAACGAGCACCAATTCACCGGACCGCCTGGCAAAGACTGGACCAAGCCAGCCAGCGCCTTTGCAAATTATCTGGTCACGCGGCAGAACCGCAGCCATGTTCTATGGAGTGTTCGCGCGCGGGCGCCCGTACGTTACAGATCGAGTAAATTTCTTTGGGTGGGAGCAGCGAGAACAATTTTCGCAGCGATTTTGGATAGGATGTAACCAACCTAGGAACACCAGCGAATGGTAAGACAGTTCCGGTGTGTTGCCGGGGCGCCCCCTAGTTTGAGTTATCTGGAGAGTACCAATGAACGCCAAGACTTTTGCCAATATCGCTGGCCTCGCCATCACCGCCGGTGTTGCTGCCGGCCTCGCCACAACCCCTGCCGTTGCGCAGGGCGCCAAGGAAAAATGCTACGGCGTTGCCAAGGCTGGCAAGAACAGCTGCGCGGCAGGCCCGGGCACCAGCTGCGCCGGAACTTCGACCCGCGATTATCAGGGTAACGCATGGACTTATGTCGACAAAGGCAGCTGTGAAAAGATCAAAACACCCAAAGGCAACGGCTCTTTGAAGCCGATCAAGCGCTAAGCGCGCGAGACTAAAAGGAGGAATGTAATGAGCAGTGTTATTTCCCTGTATGATCGTCTCGTCAGCGTGCTGTCCGGACGGTTTTTCGAGAGCATAGCGCTGCTCTTTACCCGAGTGGCATTGGCCGGGATCTTCTGGAGATCATACCAGACCAAAGTGGTCGAAGGTACTTGGTTCCAGATCGACCCATTCCAGTATGATCTCTTCCGGATGGAGTTCTCAGGCCTTCCGCTGCCGGTGGAGCTTTCGGTTCCAATGGCGACCTATGCCGAATTCCTGTTCCCGGTCCTGCTGGTTCTGGGTCTTGCCACTCGGTTCTCCGCCCTGGCGCTGATGATTATGGCGCTTGTGATCCAGCTGTTTGTGTTCCCGACCCAGGCGCACTTCCTTGGCTGGGCGATCATGCCGATCGCGATGGGTCTGATATTGATAGGCCGCGGCGCGGGAACGTTTTCGCTCGATGCCTTGATCGCAAAGGTCCGCGGCCAGTAAGGTCTGGACCGGACAACGGAGAACACCCGTGATCGCAGACGAAGCCACATTCGCTCGCCTCATGGCATCGGCACAAAACGGCGACAAAGCCGGATACAATGTGCTGCTGTCAGAGGCGGGAATGTGGCTGGAGCGCTATTTCCGTCGGCGCGTCCCTCCGCACCAGCTCGATGATCTGGTGCAGGACGTGCTGATGGCGCTTCACGCGAAGCGGGCGACCTATGATCCGGCGCGGCCCTTTCTACCTTGGCTCGCCGCGATCGCCCGATACCGCTGGGTCGATCATCTGCGCAAAGTGTACAAGCACGAAGCGCAGGAAATCGAAGATGACGACGCAATCGAGGACAGCGACGAGGAGGTTACCCTCGCTCGTGTCAGCCTGGAACGGTTGTTCGGTCACCTGAATGAGAAACAAGCCGCCGTTATTGAAATGGTGAAAATAGAGGGGCTTTCGATCCGCGAAGCCTCGGAACGAACCGGCCAGAGCGAAAGCCTGGTCAAAGTGAATATTCATCGTGGCCTGAAAAAACTGGCCACGCTTGTCGAGGAAGCTGAGTGATGCCTATCAACCGTGAAGACATGATCGCGGGACTGACCGAAGATCTGGAACCTGTCCGCCGGGTGACCCCGCGCGACGGCGCCTTGCTGGTTGGTTTCGCAACCCTGGTTTCAGGCATCGCTTCAATCTCGATCTTCGAATTCTGGACCGGGATGTTCGCCGGAGAGGCATCTGCCTTTTTCTGGATTACCAATGGCATGCTTTTGCTATTGGGTGCCGCCAGTACGACCGCTCTTGTCGCCGGCGCCCTGCCGCGTGTCGGTGCTCGCGCCAATGCTCCGGGCTGGAGCGCGGCCATGCTGGGTTTGATTCCGGTTGCGGCTATTCTCACAATCCTTTCGGTCGAGGCGACCCACGATCATTCCAGCGACGTCCCCAGCCTGCTTTATGACCCCGCGACTTGGTATTGGGAGTGCGGTGCCTATGCCTTCGGCGCTGGTGCGATCGTATTTCTGGCGGCTGTGATGTTCCTGCGCCAGGGCGCTCCGGTTTCGATCGAACGGTCCGGCTGGCTGACAGGACTTGCAGCAGGCGCGCTGGGATCTTTGGCCTATGGCATAACCTGCCCGCTCGATAGCATTGCGCATATCGGTATCTGGCATGTCATGCCGGTCGTCGCATGGGCTGTGGTCGGTCGGTTTGCAGTACCGCCACTGATCCGCTGGTAAGTCGCCACCATCATATCGGGGAAAGGGCGTCCGTTGCGGCGCCCTTTTTTCGAGCAGTCCCAGCTTCGTGTGTCATTGCCCCTTCATGCGAGCGCGCCTATATGGCGCACATGTCTTCAGTAAGGCCTTGGCGCGATATCGAACGGCGTGAATGTCGCCAGATCATGGTTGGCGATGTGCCGGTGGGCGGCGATGCGCCGATCACCGTCCAGACCATGACCAACACCCCGACCGAGGATGCGGTCGCGACGATCGATCAGATCCGTCGCTGCGAAGAGGTCGGCTGTGATATCATTCGCGTTTCCTGCCCGACCGAGGAAGCCACGGCGGCCTTTGGCAAGATCACCAAGGCCTCGCGCATTCCGATCGTCGCCGACATCCATTTCCACTACAAGCGTGCGCTTGAAGCCGCGGATGCCGGCGCGGCATGCCTGCGGATTAACCCCGGTAACATTGGCTCGTCCAAGCGCGTTGCCGAGGTGGTCCGCGCGGCAAAGGCCAATGGCTGCGCGATCCGTATCGGCGTCAACGCTGGAAGTCTCGAGAAAGACCTGCTCGAGAAATATGGTGAGCCCTGCCCCGAGGCGCTGATCGAAAGCGCACTCGATCATATCAAGCTGCTGCAGGATCACGACTTCCACGAATTCAAGGTCGCGGTCAAAGCCAGCGACGTCTTCCTTGCCGTCGCCGCTTATCATGGCCTGGCCGAAACGGTCGATTGCCCGCTCCACCTCGGGATTACCGAAGCGGGCGGATTGATCGGCGGCACAGTCAAATCCTCCATCGGCATGGGTTCGCTGCTCTGGGCCGGTATCGGTGATACGATCCGGGTCTCGCTCTCCGCCGAACCAGAAGAGGAAGTCAAAGTCGGCTATGAGATGCTCAAAGCGCTCGGCCTGCGCACCCGCGGCGTGCGCGTGGTCTCATGCCCCAGCTGTTCGCGTCAGGGATTCGACGTCATCCGCACTGTTGAAACTCTGGAAAAGCGGCTCGAGCATATCAAAACTCCCATGTCGCTCTCGGTGCTCGGCTGCGTCGTGAATGGCCCGGGCGAAGCGCGTGAGACCGATATCGGTCTGACCGGCGGCGGCGCGGGCAAGCACATGGTCTATTTGTCGGGCGTCAGCGATCACACGGTGCAGAGCGAAGACATGCTCGACCACATCGTGAAGCTGGTCGAGGAGAAAGCCGCAAAAATCGAAGCGGGTGATGCCGTCGCGTTTGATCCGCATGCGGCCGAGGCGAAAGCGGTCCAGGAACCGGCTGAGTGATACGCCCCATCCTTGGCGGACTGGGTGGCGCTCTTCTCGTCGGCGGTTGTGCAGCCGCGATCAGCGCAGCTGGCGGCGGGCACGACTATCCCGAAGCGCGATCCTTTGCAGTGTCCCAAGACGCTTCGGCTGACGTCAACGCAGCGCTGGGACGCGCGGCAGAATCCGGGAAGCGGGTGCTGCTGGTGATGGGCGCGAACTGGTGCCACGACAGCCGCGCGCTCGCCGGGTGGCTTGCCACGCCGCGTTTCCGGTCGCTGATCGAAGCCGAATACGAACTGGTGTTTGTCAATATCGGCATGCCGCAATCCGAAGACGGCCATAACCTGGCGATTGCCACGCGTTTCGGTCTTGAGGATCTTCCCGGAACGCCCAACCTGCTGGTGCTGACAGCGGAGGGCCAGCTCGTGAACGCGGACACGGCGACAACCTGGCGCAACACCGCAAGCCGGGAGGAAGACACGATATTCGATGAGTTGGCGGCGTTGGCTGGGATCAAATTATGACCCTGAGTGAACGAGTGCATGAGGTACTTCACACCTTGCGCCCTCTCGGCGCCATCAAGGCTAGGTATCAGATGGGGCAGACCGCAACGATCATGCTGAACGACCGCGTTCTAGGAATCGTAAAAGACGGAAATCTCTACATAAAATCGGACAAGGTTGCTGATGCCCACTTCAGCCGAGTTGGGTCTTCTAGATTTGAGTCGCCATACCAGAGCTGGGTCATGAACGAGTTTCCCTTTCGAAGAATTCCGCCCGAAGGCCAGCACTGTTCGAAAGCAATGATCA
>JBCAXQ010000234.1:0-4756 GCA_038534015.1 Pseudomonadota bacterium
ACGGTTTCTTCCATGCCGGTGCCGACCCAGGGCGCTTCGGCCTTGACCAGTGGCACAGCCTGGCGCTGCATGTTCGATCCCATCAGAGCGCGGTTGGCGTCATCGTTCTCCAGGAACGGAATGAGCGATGCCGCGACCGAAACAAGCTGCTTGGGCGAAACGTCCATCAGCGTGATCTGATCGTTGGGAGCCATCAGGTTGTCGCCCGATTGACGCGCCGAGATCAGCTCTTCGACAAACGAGCCATCTTCGTTGAGCTCGGCCGATGCCTGCGCAACGGTGTGCTTCTGCTCTTCCATCGCCGACAGATAGGTCACATCACCGGTGACCTTGTTGTCGACCACCTGACGATACGGAGTTTCGATGAAGCCGTATTTGTTGACCCGGCTGAACGATGCCAGCGAGTTGATCAGGCCGATATTCGGGCCTTCCGGCGTCTCAATCGGGCAAATACGACCATAGTGCGTCGGGTGAACGTCGCGGACTTCGAAGCCAGCGCGCTCACGCGTAAGACCACCCGGGCCAAGCGCCGAAACGCGGCGTTTGTGGGTGACTTCCGACAGCGGGTTGGTCTGATCCATGAACTGCGACAGCTGCGAAGAGCCGAAGAATTCGCGAACAGCGGCCACGGCCGGCTTGGCGTTGATCAGGTCGTTCGGCATGACGGTCGACACATCGACGCTGCTCATGCGCTCCTTGACCGCGCGTTCCATGCGCAGCAGGCCGACGCGGTACTGGTTTTCCAGCAGCTCACCCACAGAACGCACACGGCGGTTGCCGAGGTTGTCGATGTCATCGACTTCGCCCTTGCCGTCTTTGAGACCGACAAGTTCCTTGACCACGGCGAGAATGTCTTCCTTCCGCAGTGTCGTGACAGTGTCTTCCGCATCGAGGCCGAGACGCATGTTGAGCTTCACACGGCCAACGGCCGACAGGTCATAGCGCTCGCCATCGAAGAACAGACCTTCGAACAGCGCTTCGGCGGTTTCCTTGGTCGGCGGCTCGCCTGGACGCATCACCTTATAGATCGCCTCGAGACCTTCATCGCGGTTTTCGGCCTTGTCGACCTTCAACGTGTTGCGGATCCATGGGCCGGTGTTGATTTCATCAATGTCGAGCAGTTCAAGGCTGTCGATCCCGGCATTATCGAAGGTTTCGATATGCTCGAGCGTGATCTCGTCGCCCGCTTCGATGTAGATGCGACCGGTCGATTCATCGATCAGATCGCGCGAGGCATAGCGGCTGACAACTTCCTCGGTCGGCAGCAGCAGATCCTTGAGGCCATCCTTGGCGGCCTTGTTGGCTGCGCGGGGGCTGATCTTCTGATTCGCGGCGAAAACCTCTTCGCCGGTCTTGGCATCGACAAGCGCAAACGCAGGCTTCTGGCCCCGCCAGCTTTCTGCGTCGAACGGAATCTTCCATCCGTCCTTCGCACGCTCCCAAGTGACGGTGTCATAGAAGAAATGCAGAATCTCTTCGCTGTCCTGACCGAGCGCATAAAGCAGCGCCGTGACCGGCAACTTACGCTTGCGGTCGATCCGCACGTTGACGACGTCCTTGGCATCGAATTCAAAGTCGAGCCACGAACCGCGATACGGAATAACGCGCGCTGCAAACAGCAGTTTGCCCGAGCTGTGCGTCTTGCCGCGATCGTGATCAAACAGGACACCTGGCGAACGGTGCATCTGCGATACGATAACACGCTCGGTGCCGTTGATGATGAAGGTGCCGTTCTCGGTCATGAGCGGCATATCGCCCATATAAACGTCCTGCTCCTTAATATCGAGGACGGAGCGGGTCTCGGTTTCCTGATCGACTTCGAACACGATCAGGCGCAGCGTAACCTTCATGGGAGCGGCATAGGTAATGCCGCGCTGGCGACACTCGGTCGTGTCGTATTTCGGTTCTTCGAGTTCATAGTGAACGAAATCGAGCTCGGCCGTTCCGGCAAAATCCCGGATCGGGAAGACGCTGCGCAGAGTCTTTTCGAGGCCGGAAACGTAATCAATTTCCTTGTTCGAGCGGAGGAACTGTTCGTAGCTCTCGCGCTGAACCTCGATCAGGTTCGGCATCTGGACGACTTCGTGGATGTCGCCAAAAATCTTGCGGATACGCTTCTTTGCGGTGCCCTGCGCCTTGCGGCTGCGGGTCGGCTTCTTCTTGCTCGGGGCCTTGGTCGCCATGAAGGATTTTGCCTCTTTGTATGGACCGGCTGCGCGCCGGTCGCTGAAATCTCGCGTTACAGCGCGGAAAGTGGCTTCATACAGGACGCGAAAAGGCCGCAGTGACACGCAAGCCCTAAAGGCCCGCAGAACTGCAGCTCAATCAAAACGTCGCGAATATGAAGCCCGCCGCTTCCATCCTTGAACCGATCCCCGCGCATGAATCGGATACGCTCGAAGCGTGCGTGCGGGGATGCATGTAGGAATTCACCTCGGTTGTGTCAAACGCGTTTGGCGAAATTTCGCAGCTGCCTTCAGATGCGCTTTTCCCTTGCCTGAATTCGCTTGGACGGCAAACGCAATCAGATGAATGCGGCCAAATCAAAATCTGCGCTGTCGGACCCTGCGATCTTTCTCGAGCAGGGGCTTGAGCTGGCGAACAGCGACAGGGCCGAGCTCGCCCTGGCATTGGTCGATAGGGCATTGAGCACACATAGCGGCGATCCGATGTGGAAAGCTTTGTCCGATGTCATCCTGAGCCACAGCGTGCCGAAGTTTCATGGCGCCATGCTGCGGGATCAGGCGCGAAACCGGGCCTATGATACGGCGATCCGCCAACTGGCAAGAGATCGTGTGGTGCTCGACATCGGAACCGGATCGGGATTGCTGGCAATGATGGCGGCGCGTGCGGGCGCGAAACATGTCTATGCTTGCGAGGCCAACGCCTTGCTGGCTGCAAGCGCTCGCAAGATCATCGCCGCCAATGGTTTGGATGACAGGATCACGGTCTTTTCCTGTCATTCGCGCGACCTTGATCGCACAAGACATCTCGATGGCGGTGCCGACCTGATTGTGTCAGAGATTCTTGCCGACGATCTGGTGGGGGAAGGCATGCTGGAAAGTCTGGCCCATGCTCGCGCCGAGCTCGCCAAACCGGACGCGGTGTTTCTGCCGGAGTTCGCCAGTGTTCAGATGGCGTTGGCCGATTTCCCGATCCAGACTTCCGCGCCAGAGATGATCGAGGGGTTCGACCTGTCGAATTTCGCATCCCACATCACACCCAGAACCCGGGCCCACCCTTCAGACAAACGCATAACGCTGCGCAGCACGCCAACGACTCTGTTCGAGTTTTCCTTCGAAGGTGGAGCACTGCCGCCCAGCCATCGGCGCGAGCGCAGAACAGTTGCCAGCAGCGGAGGCATGGTCTCCGGTGTCGCGCAGTGGATCAAGCTGCGTCTGGCGCCCGGGGTTGCGTACGAGAATGCGCCAGGAGGCGGCCGTGACCTGCACTGGTCAATAAATCTGACGCCGATTGCCCCGGTCGAAAGCGCCAACGGCGCGCAGTTCGAGATTGGTGGGTGGTATTCGGGATCGGCTTTTGCAGCGTGGTGTCGCCCTTCCAGCACCTGAGCACAAGCCCGTGATTTAACGATTTTCGATGTATGCCATATTGTTTTTCAATATTATTGATTGACAATAAATCGACTCGCTCCTAGATGATCCTTATTGAATTTCAATATGCACCATATAGGAGAACGATATATGACTCACCTCAAGGCCCAGACTTTCGCCCTGATCGCCGCACTTTTCGTGACGACGATATCACTTGGCGCGATCGTAAGTGTCCCAGCACCGAACGCGGCGCCATTCACCACCGAACTGGCATGATGGAAAGGGATCTCAACATGTCCGACGAACTACCGAACGATGGCCTGCTGAAGGCTGCCAACATCCTGATCTTCTTCTTGCAGGTCGCTCTGGGATTGGGATTTGTTGCCCTGCTTGTTGCCAGCCCCGTTGTACTCGCCAGCCATGAGCACTTTGCCGACGAGATGCTGGCCGAAGCGACAGCAAGCACGTTCACCGTGGCTGCAACGATCGTCAGCATCATGGCCATCGGCGCCATTCTTGTGGCCCTCGCATTCGTGTTCCTGCGTCAGCTTAAGCAGATTGTTGCTTCAGTTGAAGATGGCGATCCGTTTGTTGCTGAAAATGCTGACAGGCTGACCCGCATGGGCTGGATCGCAGTTGCTATCGAGTTGCTCAAGATTCCCGGAGGAGCAATTGCGATCTTCCTTCACAGCCAACTGAATGAGGACACGTTTAAAGCCGACTTGGAATTCTCATTTACTGGCGTGCTGATTGCCCTGTCTCTCTTCATCCTGGCTCGCGTCTTCAACCATGGTGCTGCTATGCGCGACGATCTGGAAGGGACTGTCTGATGCCTGCCGATGATGAAGGAGCCATGATCATGGTCAAACTCGACGACCTGCTTCACGAACGCCGCATGACGCTTACCGAACTGGCGGAACGGGTCGGCCTGACCCTCGCCAATCTCTCGATCCTGAAAACCGGCAAGGCCAAAGCGATCCGCTTCTCCACCCTCGCAGCGATTTGCCGTGAACTAGAGTGCCAGCCGGGTGATTTGCTCAGCTATTCGGCTGACTGACATCATACTCTAGCGCTCATCAGTGGCCCGTCGGAGGATAGCTCTGGCGGGCCAATTGTTGTACGCTCATGGAATGCGAAACATCGGTCTGCCCATCGCCGCGCTGTCATTCATCATCTCGGCCTGCAGCGTCGATGAAATCACC
>JBCAXQ010000235.1:0-4752 GCA_038534015.1 Pseudomonadota bacterium
CCGCGCCGATGCGATCTGCCACGTCCACACAACGGCGCGGCTACCGAGATGCTTGTGGAAGTAGGCGTGCTGGGTGAAGCCTGCTTTGTTCACCATATATGGCGAACCGCCGACATTGTTGCCTTCAACATCGATCTTCACCAGGTTGGATGCGGTGACCTCATCATATAGCAGCCCGAATGGATTGATCAGGAAGGTGTTCTCCTCACCTGGGACCTTGAGCGAGATGTGATTATAGATCGATTCCGACCAACCGAGATGATCAAAAATACGGTAGCATGCTGCGAGATCGAGCCGCGCCTGCCATTCTTCCTTGCTAACCTGGTCCTTGATGCTCTGATCGGATTTGAGTTGGGTGGCCACTGAGCCTCTCCTTGGATGTGCCTGATGTTTCCGAATGCTTATCGCATGATTCCCGATCATGGCACAAGCATTCCCGCAAGCCGGGCCAGTCGTTTCACTTTGCAATGTTATCGGCGCGCGCCTACCCGCCGAACGCGATGAGCGATACCGAAACCGCGCCCCGGAATGAGCATGCAAAGCTGACACGCGGGAGCATTCCCGGTCATCTGGTTTCGCAGACTCTTCCCATGATCATCGGTGTTGCGGCGATCATGTCGATCGGCCTGGTCGATGCCTATTTCATCGGGCAGCTTGGCAGCGCCGAGTTGGCGGCAATTGCTTTCATTTTTCCGATCTCAGTTGCCCTCAGCAGCCTTGGTGTCGGTGTGATGGTGGGAATCAACTCGGTCGTTGCGCGCGCCTTGGGTGAAGGCGACCAAGACAAGGCTGCGCGACGGGCCAATCTCGGCATCGTGTTCGCGATCCTCTGCGGCGTGATGATGGGGTTGTCGCTGTTCCTGTTGCTGGGTCCGATCTTCAACCTGATGAACGCCGACCCAGAGCTGCTACCGATCATCTATACTTATATGCAGCCATTTGCGCTTGGCTTCCCCCTGATACTGGTGATCATGGGCATTAATGGCGTGTTGCGGGGGCAGGGCGAGGCGCGCAAAACCAGCTATGTCTCAATCACCTATGCCGCCGCAAACTGGATTCTCGATCCGATCCTGATCACCGGAGCGTTTGGATATCCGGGTCTGGGGATCTATGGCGCCGCGCTGGCAACGATCGTAGGCTGGGCGTTTGGGATAGCGATGGCGCTGTACCTGATGCGCAGAACTTTGCTGCCAATTGATCTCTCCCTTGTGACGAAGGGCAAAATCATCGAGCCAATGACCGCAATCCTGCGGGTTGGCGTCCCTGCTGCGCTATCGAATGCAATCAACCCAATCGGACTTTCGATCCTGACCGCCCTTGTCGCGTTGGAGGGGCAGGCTGCGGTCGCGGGCTTCGGGGCTGCAGGTCGTTTGCAGAGTTTCGCGGTTGTGCCTCTCCTCGCGCTTTCCGGATCGATCGGCGCTATCGTCGGACAGAATTGGGGCGCAAGTGAGTATGGCCGTGCGAGAGAAGCAGCAATCTACGCTGGCGGCTTCTGCCTGGTTTGGGGCCTTGGCATTGCCGTCGCCATGGTTGCCGCCGGCGAATGGTTCGCTGACTTCTTCACCGAAGAACCCGCCGTGATTGCGCAATTCGCGTTGTATCTGCAAATAGCCGCTTGGGGCTATGCTGGCTTTGGCCTCCTTATCGTTGGCAACGGTATCATGAACGCCGTGGACAAGGCCTCATTCGCCTTGCTCCAGTCAATTGCACGCGTATTTCTGGTGATGTTACCATTTGCATGGCTGCTTCGAGGCAGCTGGGGCGCCGAAGCGGTTTACGCAGCCGAACTGGCCGCCAATCTCTTCGGCGGGCTTACCGCAATAACTCTGGTATTCCTCGTGCTACGTCGACGCGGGTGGCAACAGCATTCGCAGTGACCTTTCGTTAACCATCATCGCGCATAGGTGAAGTATGCGCAGATAGGGGCGAAAGCGTGATGGATGACCTGCTGGCGGATTTTGTCGCAGAAACCCGAGAAATGCTGGAAGCAAGCCAGGGCGAAATCGTCGCCTGGGAAGCTGATCCGGCCGATAGCTCGCACCTTGATGCTATTTTCCGCTTTGTACATACGGTCAAAGGGAACTGCGGATTCTTCGACTTTCCTCGCTTGGCCAATCTGAGCCATGCCGCTGAAGACGCGCTGGGCGATGTTCGCGCTGGCCGAAGGGAAACCGATTCCACACTCGTAAACGCCGTGCTCGCAGTAATCGACCGGATCGTTGAACTGGTCGATGCGATCGAGGCCGGAGCCGAGTTACCCTCTGATAGCGACGAACCCTTGATCGCTGCCCTTCAGGCCGCGAACGAAGAGACCGCGCCAAGCTTTCAGCAGTCAACTGCTGACGAGGAGTCTACCGATCGCGCTGGCGAGGAAGCCGAGACTTCATCGCGCAAGGCAGACGCGACGGCGGTTCAGCGCACTATCCGCCTGCCTGTGACACTACTCGATCGGGTCATGAGCGGCGTATCGGATATGGTTCTGGCTCGAAATGACCTCGCCCATCGTCTCCGCGAGGCCGGCAACCAGCCCACCATTGACGGCCCTTTTGAGCGGCTTACTACAATCCTTGCCGATGTCCGTGACGCGATCACTCGTATGCGCATGCAACGGATCGAGACACTTTATTCCGCATTGCCTCGTCTAGTACGCGACCTTTCCGCCGAACTTGGAAAACAGGTGATGGTCGACCTCGAAGGCGGCGATGTCGAACTCGATCGAGAGATGATCGAGATGGTGCGCGATCCACTTACCCATATCATACGAAATGCTATCGACCATGGCATCGAAAGCCCAAGCGAACGCCTGGCCGTTGGCAAGCATGAGATCGGCGTTCTCTCAATCGCTGCTCGGCAGTCTGGGAACAAGATATCCATTGTGATCACAGATGATGGCGGCGGCCTCAGCGAAGAGAAGATAGCCTCGAAGGCCGTGACAAGTGGACTGATATCGGCCCAACAACGCGACGCGATGAGCCGAGACGATTTGCTCAACCTGATCTTCGAACCAGGCTTCTCTACTGCCGAAGAAGTAAGCTCAGTTTCTGGCAGGGGCGTGGGCTTGGATGTCGTTCGGGACAACCTCGAAAAAGTCGGTGGCTCAATCAGAGTGTCAAGCACGCCGGACCACGGCACCTTGTTCTATTTGCAGATCCCTCTGACTCTTTCGATCATTGCGGGCCTTACGGTCAAAGTTGACGGCCAGCGGTTTGCGATCCCGCAGTCTTACGTCGAAGAGATAGTCCAGCTTGGCACCGACAACATTGAGTTTGCCAATGCAGGGGGGGCGAAACTCATCACATTTCGTAACCAGCGGATACCGTGCATATCGCTCGCGACCGTGCTTGATCTCCAAGCTAATGTTGCGGAAGACAAATCGGCACTGGTGCTGCTCCGCATGGCTAGCGGCGATCTGTTTGCACTCGCGGTAGACAGCATAAACAACATCAGCGATCTGGTTGTAAAACCGTTGCCGCGCACCATTATGGCGACAGAGCTATACGGGGGCTCAACCCTACTTGACGATGGTCAGCCGATCCTGGTTCTCGATGTTCCGCAAATCGCGTTCAACTGTGGTCTTGTTTCAGAGACACGCGTTTCAAGTAAGCGTCTTACTGATACAACCGCAAAAGCCGACGACACAGACATCGAACGCGCGATGCTGTTCACTGACCTTACCGGACGCCGTTCTGCCGTTCGGCTTGAGTTGGTTCAGCGTATCGAAACTGTCCAGCGCGATGCAATTGACGAGACCGGAGCGAGTTTGCGTGCTGTGGTCGACGGGACAATCCTGCCGTTGGTGGGGGCGGAAAAGGACGACCTGCCCGATGGACGCGTGCGTCTGTTGCGCTTGAGCGACGGTGATTGTGAGCTGCTCTTGGTGGTGAGCGAGATTGAAGATGCTGTTGTTCTGAAGGATGGACTGAAACCTGTTACAGGCGACCCGTTGGTCGAAGCCGTTACACTAATCGAAAACCAGACGGTTTCATTGATAAACGGTCACGAGCTCTTTGCCCGCTACGGTGAACCACCTGAAGCAACGGTCAGACCGGTTTGTCAGCTACCGGACAGCGATTGGGCTCGAACTATATTGGGTCCGCTCGTTGCTGCTGCGGGTTATGACATTTTGACGGACGCTGAAGGTATGAGCCCCGCAGTCTCAATTGTCCTCGCTGAAGCGGGTGAGGCGGAAACTCGGGCTGACGGCGCTGTTATCCGCCTCCGCAGCCAGCCGGACGCCGATAGCTCCGATGGATCAATCTACCGCTATGATCGCGCTGGGCTCGTCGCGGCGCTTCGTAATGCTCGCGCAGGGGATCGTCGATGAATGAGCTTATGGTGATGGCCGAAATTGCCGGCCGCAGATGCGCTCTGCGCGCCCACGATGTCCAATCGGTAATCGAGCTGGGTGAATTGACGCCTGTGCCTAGAACACCCGACTTCATTGCCGGGATCACTGCCCTGCGCAGCCAGGCATTGACAGTCATCGATTGCCGCAAGGCATTGGGAATTGATCCTGCCTCCTTCGACACGGACAGCCGCGCTGCTGTGATCAAAGCATCGGGGCACCCCTATGCTCTGATGGTGGACAAGATTGAAGACATCACCACAGCCCAATCAGAACCAGATCAGGTCGTGGGCGGGTTTGGGTCGGAATGGTCGAGGGTAGCGGCGGGCATGGTCGAAACGTCAATCGGGCCTGCATTGCTGCTCAACGCTGAAGTCCTCGTTGCAGGCCCCGAGCCAGTCGGA
>JBCAXQ010000236.1:0-4740 GCA_038534015.1 Pseudomonadota bacterium
CTCATCGAACTGCCTCGCCACAGTATCATACCTAAAAGCATCGTTGTGACCTGCGTGGCGTTTCCGTTCGAAAAACCTCTTCTGAGCGATAGCTGGATCGCATCTGCAATGAAGCTCGACAACTTTCGATTGCAACTCGGCAACCCAAGTTGTCGGGGTCCCATACGAAACCTTCTGATCCCTTGGTCGCCAAAATGAGACCAACACAGCGCATGATTGCGCTTTCGCGCATTCTTCAAATCGTACGTCGCTCTTGCGGCTCAATTGTTGCCGAAGAACCATATCCACTTCGTCAAACTTCTAGAACTCAGCTTCGAGAAATTGGTCTTTGTCCAGAAATGGCCAGCAAATGGCCTCCGCAAGTCTCTTTCCAATTGCTGTCTTGCCTGATGCAGGCAAGCCCGAGACAAGCACAAATCCTTTTTGCTTCATGGGCCAAATATCGCAGAATTAGTGCCGCCTGAGAAGTCCGCAACTGGGTCGGTAGCGGTCGCAACGCTGCCAGCGTGAAAACGTCCGACTTCCCGGCCCCAATTTCCAATAGCAGACCGTCCGCTTCCCACCCTAATAACGAACCAACCAACCAGCGAACCAAAGACAATCGCCAATCACCGCTTCCGCGTCAGCTCAGCGTCAGCCCGCCATCGACCACAAGCGTCTGCCCGGTCATGTAACTCGCTAGCGGTGACGCCAAGAACAGCGCGGCGCCAGCCATATCTTCGGGCGTCCCCATCCGCCGCAGCGGGATCGACTTGAGCGCGCCTTCGCGGCGTTCGGGGTGCTCGGTGGTGACCGAGGTAAGCTTGGTCGGGACCAGTCCCGGCGCGATACCGTTCACCCGGATGCCGTCCCGCGCCCATGCCTCACCCAGCGTCTTCACAAGGCTCGCCGCGCCCGCTTTGGATGCGGCATAGGCGGGCGTGCCGATGGTGGATTTGAAGGCAGCAACTGACGAAACCACAATCAACGAACCGCCGCGATCCGCCAGTCCAGCGTGAAACGCGCGGGCGCAATCCGCGACCGAGTTGAGGTTGACGTCAACCACTGCATCCCAGCCCTCGCGTGCAAATTCCTGACGCCCGTATCGAACGACGCCCTGGCTGAGCACCAGCACATCTGGCTCGCCAATCACATCAGGCAAAACGCCCACGGCAGAGCGATCAGTTACATCGAGCTGATGGTAGGTCAGCCCGGTGAGATCGCTGTCTTCGGCTTCGAGGTAGTCGCCCGAATCTGGGCGCGTGCCGGTGACATGGACAATCGCCCCGCGCGCGCGAAAGCCCTGCGCGATGCCGTTGCCGATCCCGCTCGATCCGCCGATCACGAGCACGGTCTTGTCGGAAAAATCGAGTGGGTCGGTCATGGCCGGATCACCTTAGATCGAACGCGAGATCACTTCCTTCATGATCTCGCTGGTGCCGCCATAGATGCGCTGAACCCGCGCATCGCGCCACAGCCGCGCGATCATATATTCGTTCATGTAGCCCGCGCCGCCGTGCAATTGCAGACACGCATCGACGCATTCCCACTGCATTTCTGTATGCCACAGCTTGGCCGAGCTGGCTTCGTCGGTCGTCAACTCGCCATCGAGATGCCGCTTGATCGCCCAATCCAGGTGCGCCCAGCCGACCTGAAGCTTGGCCTGCAAATCGGCGAGTGTGAATTTGGTGTTCTGGAACTCGAATACGGTGCGACCAAAGGCCTTGCGATCCTTGGTGAACTTGACCGCTTCATCGAACGCGCGCTGGGCACCGCCCTGTGCGGACACCGCGATGCTGAGGCGTTCTTGCGGAAGTTCTTCCATCAGGTGGACAAAACCGGCGCCCTCGCCGCCCAGAATGTTGGTCTTGGGCACGCGGACATCGCTGAAAAACAGCTCGGACGTGTCAGCGGAATGCTGACCGATCTTGTCGAGATTGCGCCCCTTTTCGAACCCTTCGGTCCCGGCATCGACAAGCACCAGCGATGTTCCCTTCGCACCCAGGCTCGGATCGGTCTTGGCCACAACGATCACGCAATCGGCATTCTGGCCATTGGTGATGTAGGTTTTCGAACCGTTGATCACGAGGTGATTGCCGTCCTCGATCGCGGTTGTACGCACCCCCTGCAGATCGCTGCCCGCGCCCGGTTCGGTCATCGCGATTGCCGTGATGATGTCGCCGGAGATCATGCCCGGCAGGTACTTTTCCTTCTGCTCGGGGCTACCAAGACGTTCGAAATAGTTGACCGTGATGTCGTTCTGCAGGGTGAAACCCGCCGCCGTGCCCATATAAGACAGCTCTTCGGCCAGCACGCAGTTGAACCCGAAATCGAGGCCCAGCCCGCCATTCTCTTCCTTCACGGTCGGGCACAGCATGCCTGCCTCGCCCAGCGCCTTCCACGCCTCACGCGGGACGATGCCTTCTTCCTCGTGGCTGTCGAGATAAGGCTCCATATGCTCCGCGAGGACCTTGCGGACAGTGTCACGAAACGCCTCGTGATCTTCGTTATAGGCGGTGCGGTGCGCGGTGTTGAGCATTGCGGTGTTCTCTCCGGAAGTGGATTACAGTTTCTGGATGCAACTCAAGCGGTCGCAGGCCGGTTTGTAAAGCCGCATCGCGCCTGTCGAGATTGCGAAATTCGCACGTGCCGAGATGCGCGCTTGCATTGTGCATTGCGGCAACGCACATGGCACAGCGATGGCTGACGCTCCCGCTCCCGAATACCATTCCGGTTCCGATCCGCGCAGTTTGCGGGACGCGCTGGGCACTTTTGCGACGGGTGTCACGGTGGTGACAACGCTCAGCCCCGATGGGGAGCCGGTCGGCCTCACAGCCAACAGCTTTACCTCGGTCAGCCTTGAGCCACCTCTCTTGCTGGTTTGCCCGGCACGCAGCGCGACGACGACCGCTGCGCTGGAGGTGTGCGATCATTTTGCCATCAACGTGCTTGAAAGCCGTCAGGAAGCTGTGTCCACGCTGTTTGCTACCAAGGGTACCGAGCGTTTCGAGGGGACCGAGTTCGAAACATGGGATCACGATGTCCCGATCCTGCGCGATGCGCTGGCCAGTTTCGAATGCCGCAAATATGCATTGCACGAAGGCGGCGATCACTTGATCCTGGTCGGAGAGATCGTACGCGCACGCTACGCCACACATGGCGATCCGCTGCTGTATTTCAGAAGCAGGTATTCAAGGCTGCAGACTGGTTAAGGTTCAACCCTCCCGGCCCGCCTCGCCACCCGGCCACCGATAATTCCGGTAGACTTTGGTGGCCGAGTGGCGGTGCGGAAAGTCAGAGTTTCATCCCACAAACGCGCGCTCGATCACGAACTGCCCAGGCTTGTTGTTGGCACCCTCTTCAAAACCGCGCGCCTCAAGGTCCGCCGCGTGATCCTTGATCATCGCCATGCTGCCGCACAGCATCACCCGATCCTCTTCTGGCACGAAATGCTTCGGCCCTTGGCTGTCCTTGAACAGGGAGCCATCATCGATGTGGGTATGGATCCGGCCAGTGGTGTGGAATTCATCGCGCGTCACGGTCGGAAAATAGATCATCCGGGCACGATCTTCATCTTCAAGCAGAGGATCGCCTTCGAGCTTGCTTTCCAGCAGCTCGCGATAGGCCAGCTCATTGGTGTGACGGACCGAGTGCACGACGATCACTTCGTCATACATGCCGTACACTTCGGGATCCTGCACCAGGCTCATGAAGGGCGCGAGACCAGTCCCGGTCGACAGCATGAACAGCCGCTTGCCCGGCAGCAGTGCATCGGTCACCAGCGTGCCGGTCGGCTTCTTGCCGAGATAGATCGGGTCGCCGACCTGGATGTGCTGAAGCTTGGACGTCAGCGGGCCATCCTGCACCTTGATCGACAGGAATTCGAGCTCTTCGGCGTAGCTAGGACTTGCCACCGAGTAAGCGCGCAGAAGCGGTTTGCCATTATCGCCAGGCAGGCCGATCATCACGAACTCGCCCGAACGGAACCGGAAACTTGCCGGACGGGTCATCTTCAGCGTGAACAGTGAGTCGGTCCAGTGGTGAACATAGGTGATCGTCTCAACCGAGAGCGCGGCGCTTTCGGTGAACTGTTCGCGGTCGATAATCGGCTGGTTCAAAACGGGCCTCTGGGAATTGCATATGCGCGACAGAGATGCCGCCAAGGTGCGGCGCAAATGGACGTTTCACCGCGCCGCTTCAAGGTAGTTTAGTGATAAAGGGTGAAAGCGCGCCTTGATCCGCATCAATTGGGGTGCGCCATCACGATCCTCAATTCCAGCCGGCACGATCGAAAATGCGAACAGCTTCGGCCTGGCCTTCCCCGATCCTGCCAGCGTTGAGCGTGTCGGGCCTGAACGTGCCGAGCGCTTCGACAGCCGATGCCGCTTCTACGCCGGTCACCGCAGGATATTCGTTGTTGCCGTTGGCAAAATAGCTCTGGGCCTGCGGCTCCGTGAGGTATTCGAGGAAGCGGATCGCATTGCCGCGGTTGGGTGCATTCACCAGAACCCCAGCCCCGCTGATGTTGATATGCGTGCCGGTCGTATCCTGATTGGGGAAGATGATGCCGATATTGTCGAGCGTGCCCGGCGCTTCCTTCTCGACCTTGGGCAGGTAATATGTGTTCACGATCGAGAACCGGCATTCGCCCGATGCGACCGCTTCGGTATTGGCGGTGTCATTGCCCTGCGGCGGACGTGCGAAGTTTGCGACCACACCTTGCGCCCAGCTTTGCGCAGAGTCGGCACCATCATTGGCGAT
>JBCAXQ010000237.1:0-4704 GCA_038534015.1 Pseudomonadota bacterium
GGCGACATCTTCATCGGCCGAACCGCCCGAGCAGGCAGATGTCAACATTGTCGCGCCGGCGAGGCCAGCAAAGACGAACGAATTGCGAAGCGCACGTGAAACCTTGGTCATATGCTCAGCCTATAACCGTGGTGATCGTGAACGCCAAGTGAAGTTGGTGGCATTCTAGACAGCGAAAGCAGGCAACCGATTCAAACATGCTCGCATCGGATAGCTGGTGGTCGAACACCGAAATCCGAATTGGCCGTTAACCTCGCCTCAGCAAGTGTCCGTAATTGTTTTGGCCCATCCCAAATGCGATCCGGCCAGATGCTGGATCGAAAGGGGCCGACCGGTGACCGCACTATGGAAAGATCAAGATGGAGCGACTGCAATCGAATACGGTCTGATCGCCGCGCTTATATCTTTGGCTGCAATCATCGCTTTTCAGACCTTGGGCCTCAACCTGGCCAATATTTTCAGCACGATTACCAGCGCGATGGGCGACAGCGGAAGCTAGGCCTCCGTTCCGGGCGATGGTCCTGCAAAGCAAGCCAAGCCTCAAAAATCAATCCGACCCACCTGCACCTCTTCATCCAGGTTCGGCCCCCAGCGGAACCGCGCTTGCTGCTCCCCTTCACCGTCACAGGCATACAGCCCGCCATTGGCGGCGACGTTCGCGTCAAACTGGTCGATAGCGAACCTTTTGTCCGTGTTGATGCACAGCTCCGGCTCCTCTTTCTCGCGGCTGCCACCCCAGGTCAGGCGATTTTCCCCAACGGTGTAGGCGCGATACATCGGGCGCAGCGGCACACCGCGATCACCGCCGAATATCAGCTGGTAGCGCTCCGAATAATTGATCGTCAGGCAATCACCCTTGGAGATGCTCCAGAACCCTTCGGTAAAAGCCTTCTGGCCACTCGTCGCGCCGATGACCAGCCAGACCGGGTCGGCCTGCGACGTGTTGCAATATTTGACGCGGAACTCCGGCTTGGGCGGACCAGGCCGCGGCTTCCATGAAGACTGGATCGAGCCGCCCACCCCCGTCGTCGCGAGATAGACCGTCTCCTTTTTCAGATCGAGGCTCTTGAGCAATTTGTCCGGCCCAAGCCGTGTCTCATAGAACACCGCGCGAAACCGCTCCTTGGGCTTTTGACGCTCCCACAGCACCCATTCACCAGGCTCAAGCGTGAAGCATTTGCGCGGAACAATCTTCCACTCTTCCTTGCCGAAGATGCAGATCTTGCGCTTGGTCTCGGCGCGGTTTTCCATCTTGAGATAGCCCTGCTCGATGTACTCACGCGCCTGCGCCGGCGCGGCGGAAAGCCCCGCCATCGCAACCCCTGCCAGAGCCACCCATTTCATCGCCTTGATCATCTCATGTCCCCCATCGGGCTGATTGTTTCGTCTGATGGAAACTGTCTGCCCGATCAGAGGTGTAGCAGATATGGGGCGAATCCCCCATCCGCCGATCGTACGTTCAAAGCAACGAAGGGAGCGCATCTTGCAAGATGCGCTCCCTCGTTTGCGAACCGGCGGTGCAGAAACCGATAGACCAAACCTAGATGTTGGTGCTGCTTGGGATGTTGCTCGGCAGCAGGAATTCATACGGTACCTTGCGATTGAGATTGCGCTTGGCAATCTGCTCCTCAACCGATTTGAGGTTGGCGTTGAACTTCTCCAACGGCCCTTCTTTCCCAATAATTTTCGGGTCCTGGAACCACTGAGGATACGGGAATTCGGGCGAGAGGTAGGTGCCGAGCGGACGATAGTAGATCGATCCGAGCAGGAAGAGCACCTTGAGCTGCTCTGCCGCGAGCTCCTGAGGCGGCATCATCGCGAGCCAGTCGGACTTGTTTTTCCCGAGTGCCGTATCCGGCGAAGCCTGCCACATCGAACCGGTCACGGCAGGGGCAAATTCCATCACCGCTTTTTGCGGGAAGTTCACCGAAGCATGCTGCGCGCTGCCGGTAAAGATGATCATGGTGCATATATCGACCAATTCGGTGATCGTAGTCGGCACATTGAAGCCAACGAGATTGCCCTTGTCGGTGCTTGCGATGTCCGCAGCCCACGCTGCCAGCTCAGTATCACCGGCTACGTCGGAATCCGACACGTAGTATACACCAACATAGTCTGTGACCCAGGCCTGGATCGCGTCCCACACAAGCAAAGCATCATCACGATACGGATAGTCGGTCAGCGTGGAATCTGTCCCGACACCAAACGTGGTGAGGTCGGTAGGCAGCATGCCTTCGGTGAAATTGAAGGTGAGCCGAGCGGTTGCTGCGGTCTCCTGACTGCTTGTGATCGTGCCTGCAAAGATGTGATCAATCGGGCCGCCCGCAGTTATCAGGCTGGTCGCCGCCGCTTCGTTGATAAACAGGGTGCCTTCAAAGTGGCGCACCAGAAGCGCCCAGATCGGGTGCTCTTCCGCCAACTGGCGATGTGTCGCGACCGCGACCGCTTCTATTACAAGATGCGTGCGCGCGAGGTGCGCGTAAAGCTCGTGATAATTGCCGTCCGCGACCTGAACGCAGAACTTGGCCATCTGCCAGGCCCATTGTTTGTCATTGGCGAGCGACGGCGTGATGACCGGGCTTGCAACATTGCTGGGATCGCAATTGATCGCCACGGGCACCAGCGCATCCGCTTCTGGCGGCAAGGCAAACAGTGCAATCGGGCAGGTGATGTATTTCTGCTCACTGTTCCATGTGCCAGCATCAAGCGTAGCCAGGTCTTTGTAATCGCACTGGAACAGGCGACCATCGTTCAAAGCGGCCTGCAGCGTGTCGCCCGCCACCACCGCTTCATATTGTTCGGCAGTAACGGGACACCCTAGCGGGACCGCGCTCACCGCTTCGATCAAAACGCTGTTTGGACCTGCCACCCGCAGGCGCGCAAATTCCATGTCGTCTTCGAAAGTGTACCCGATCGGAGGCAGATCGATAGTCTTGAAAATATCGCGGTAGTCTTCGAGCGAGCGCGGATCGAGTGACCCTGCGGCCTCATCCATGGCGACCCCGCGCTCAACGATACGGGCGAGCTTTTCGGAATAGTTCTTGAGGTCGGCAATGACCGCATCGCCTAGGGCGACCTCGGCCGCTTCTTCCAGCTTGGTTTTCCAATTGCTCTTGGTGACCGGGCTGCTCTTGAATTCCGCTTCAACCTTGGCGACCAGTTTTTCGGCCTCGGCAACGATTGCCTTGTCTGCAGCGATGATCAGAGGATCAAGTACCGCCAGGCCTTTTGCGATCTTGCTTTCTTCGATTGCGAGCTGGTTTTTTGCCAGATCGAGAACGACGCGAAGCAGCTTGGCCGCCCATTCGAGCGTGGGCAGTTCGGACTTCGGCAAGTCCTTGACTGCCGGCACGCCGGGAAGTGAAGGGATTGTCTGGGTCCACTCATACACCGTCTGCGTTGAAGCCAGTTGCGTCTTGCGCGCTTGCTGTTCCGCCGGTGTGTCATTTTGGGGAAGCGTGGGGTTGGCAGGCGCCTGGTTTGTTGCGCCCGACTGCCCTTCGAATGCCTTGTCGAGGCCGGGAACCTTGAACGGGTGACCGTCGGATGAAACGTTGGCTGTCTTGGCGAATTCGGAACTCTTTGGCTGGTGCACCGCATTACCCCTTCTATTGATAGCGTGTTGCGGTACAATTTGCATCACATAGTAAATTATCGGTTATGCTACTTCTTTTATTATGCCGTTGGCAGTTGAAACTGGTTTCCCAATTGGTAACCAGTTCTTAGCTGATCCCCACTAGTCCGATTTTCATGAGCGGGTTCAAGAAGTTCGTAGCGAAGCATGCCATCCCGGATATCGCACCTGATATTCGCGATGAATTCGTCGTGCATGCAGCGACCGAGGTTCAAAGAAACGCCCGCTGGCTGTTCTTCCTGCTGTTCCTCACCACACCGCTCGCAGCACTCGCCGGCAATCCGGAAGTGCCATGGATGGTGCGGATCGGCATGCCGATCGCGATGGGATCTTACTGCCTGCTCGGCTTTGTCATGCTCAGCCGCAAGATCGACTTTGTCGGGCAGCCCAAGGTCGCCGCGCATTACGTTGTCGACTCATCGATCTCGAGCTGTTTCGGCGCGATCATCTGCAGCGCATGGTGCGTGCTCAGCTGGCTCTACGCCCCGGCAGACGACCGCCTGCAATTCCCCATCATCCTGGTGATGGGAGCACTCGCGACCGCCTATTGCCTCGCCAACATCCGCGTTGGGGCCGTCGCCAACCTGATCATCGATCTTGTCCCGATCTCGCTCCTCCTGCTGTTCCTTGGCACGAGCTGGCTCGACTTCGCCGCCGGGTGCAGCCTGCTGTTCGCCGGGCTGTTCCAGTGGCGCATGATCAACGCGCACAATGCACACGTGATCGACCTGCTTGAGCTCAAAAAGCAGAACCGCACGCTCGCCCTCACCGATCCGCTCACCGGCCTGCTCAATCGGCGCGCGCTGCAAGACTTTGCCGAAGCGCTGGCTGATGACCCCGCGCCCGCCCGCATGCTCCTCATCGATATTGACCGGTTCAAACGCATCAACGACACGCACGGCCACGACACCGGTGACGATGTCCTCGCCGAAGTCGCCCGCCTTGTGGACAGCTTCGCCGGCGACAGTGTCAGCGCGGCGCGCATGGGAGGCGAGGAGTTCGCCCTGCTCGGCAGCGACGACGCCCTGCCCGCCGCAACCGCGCTCAAACTGCTCACCGCCGTGCGCGAC
>JBCAXQ010000238.1:0-4660 GCA_038534015.1 Pseudomonadota bacterium
TGCATTCCGCCCATAGGCGTGCGGGCGTAAGAGAGGATTACAATCGGATCTTCGGCGGAGAACTGGGCCATGTCAGGTTCCTTGTCAGGAGTGGTATGAATTGCGGCGGATGTAATGGTGCACTGCGGCAAGTGCAATCGCGGCTTTAGTCGAACGCCTTTGCGCGTGCCTGTCAATCGCGCTTCCAATTGGCCTGGCGCTTGTCAGCCGCGTCGCTTTCCGCAAGAACGATGGCAAATCGAAACCAAACCACACGGGAGAGAACCATGGCCGATGATCGTCGCGAAGAGCAGGAAGCGATCCTGCGCCGCCAGCGTGAAGCATTTACAGCCTGTCGGCCGGAGGCAATGAGCCAGCGTAAGGACCGGATTAAACGGGCTATGGCCATGGTGAGCGAGCATTCGGAAAACTTGTGCAAAGCGATGAGTGCGGACTTTGGCAGCCGGTCGATGCATCAATCCATGCTCACCGATATCGCAGCGACAGTTGGCGCTGGGAAGCACGCTCTCAAGCATATGGATAAGTGGGCAAAAACGGATAAGCGGCCTGTGCAATTCCCGCTTGGATTGCTCGGTGCGAAGGCTGAGGTGCGATATGAACCCAAAGGCGTGGTCGGCATTCTCTCGCCGTGGAATTTTCCCGTGCAGTTGGCGTTTGGTCCCTTGATGCAAGTGCTTGCTGCCGGCAACCGCGCGATGATCAAACCGAGCGAATTTACCGAGCGCACATCCATGCTGCTGGGGGAACTGGTCGCAGAATACTTCACCCCGGACGAGGTCGCTGTTGTCACGGGCGGCCCCGAAGTGGCTGCTGCGTTCTCTTCGCTCCCATTCGATCATCTCGTCTTCACAGGCTCAACGCCAACCGGGCGCCGGGTGATGGAAGCGGCTTCCAAGAATCTCGTTCCAGTAACTCTCGAACTGGGCGGCAAGTCGCCGGTGTTCATGGGCAAGAGCGCCAATTTCGAGAAGGCTGGTGAACGCATCGCTTTGGGCAAGATGATGAATGCCGGGCAGATATGCTTGGCGCCAGATTACATGTACGTTCCCGAGGAAAAGCAGGACGAAGCGGTCGCAGGCGTCGCTGGCGGCGTATCGAATATGTATCCCACTTTGCTGGAGAATGATGATTACGCTTCGATCGTATCGGACCGTCACTTCGAACGGTTGCAGGGATTGGTGGAAGATGCCCGAGACAAGGGTGCCGAAGTGATCGAGGTCAATCCGGGCAACGAGGATTTTGGCAATGCCAACCAGCGCAAGATGCCGCTGACAATCCTCAAGAATGTCAATGACGAGATGGCGGCAATGCAGGAGGAGATTTTCGGTCCGGTCCTGCCTGTCAAAACCTATAAACACATCGATGAAGCCATTGATTATGTGAACGAACATGATCGCCCGTTGGGTCTGTATTACTTTGGCGAAGACAAGGCCGAACAGGAGCAAGTGCTGACTCGGACAATTTCAGGAGGGGTCACCACAAATGACGTGATCTTCCATGTATCTATGGAAGACCTTCCGTTCGGCGGAGTGGGGCCGTCGGGCATCGGATCGTACCACGCGATCGAAGGGTTCCGCGAATTCAGCCACGCGCGTGCGGTCTATCACCAGCCCAAGATCGACATTGCCAAGCTTGGCGGGTTCAAGCCGCCCTATGGGAAAGCGACCGACAAGGCCGCAGCTCAGATGATGAAATGACGCAAATCCGCCCCTTTGCTACCGCGTTTGCATTGGCGCTCTCGATACCGGCGCACGCGGGTGAAACAGCGGACTGGCGAGCCGTGAATGCCTCGACCGCAGAAATCCGCGATATCGAAGGGCTGGAACAGCTCGCCAGGGATTTCCCTGACAGTGGTTCGGTTCGCCTCCGTCTCCTGCAGCCATATGTTGAGGCTGATGAGATAGAGAAAGTCATGGCCACGCTCGAGTGGCTGTATGACCGCGGATATGTCTTTAGCGATGTCGTTCAAACGCAGATACCCAAGCTGCTGGTAGGCGTTGATCCGGGCCGGATTGCAGAACGCCTCAGGGCAGAACCCGAAGTCATCATAGGCAGCGAGGTGGTTGGCGAAGCTCCTGCCGTTGTCGGTCTGGCTGAATCCGTTTTTGTAGAGGGCGGCTCACTGTTGGTCACATCGGTCAGCGGCAATTCCATCCACCTTTTCGTGCCTGACACCGGGTGGACGCAATATTTCATTGCAGCCGCAAATGACCTTTCGGGCATTGTTGGGGAAGCCAACGACTCAATAGGATGGGTCGCTTCTTCAAACCTTGATAACTCGGACGATGGCGAAGACCTGTTCACGGGCCTGATAGGATTGCAATATCCATTCGATGATCCGGTAAGGATCCCCGCACCCGCAGGGGCGGCGGTGTCTGATCTTTCAATCGGCACTGATGGCACCGTCTACGCAAGCGACCCCTTGAATGGCGGAGTTTATCGAAAGCGGCGCAATGCCGATGCGCTTGAAACACTGGTCGCTCCTGGCATCATACGCTCTGCGCAAGGTTCGGCTCTCAGTGCCGATGGGGCAAGGCTCTATGTCAGCGATTATCGGTATGGGATTGCGATTGTTGACCTCGAGACCAAAGAGGTTTCCCGGCTATCCACCGAGCTCCCGATCTTGCTCGACGGAGTTGATGGAATGTGGCGCCACGGCAATGAGCTGATTGCAGTGCAGAACGGCACGAGCCCGATGCGGATCAGTGCGTTCGAATTGTCAGAAGATGGCTCGTCCGTGATTGGCCACCGCGTGCTTGAACAGGCACATCCCGAATGGACAGAGCCGCTCGGCGGATCAATCAGCGGGGAATCGCTGGTCTATGTCGGCAATGGGCAATGGGATAAGTTTGTTTCGGGAGAGCTTGGCGAAGGCAAGACTCTGGACCCCACGCAGATTAGGCGGCTCCCGCTGGATTGATGCCTGCCAGGTTGCTGTTCGATTTGTTGCAACAGACATACGGTCTTTTGCCTGTGATTTGACCCATTCACGGTCTTGCGCGGGGTCCGTGACAAGCCTAGGGCCACGGGTGGGATTAATCACCGTTTGGACGTTATCGTGGTCGACCTTAGCCAGTATTTGCCGATACTGATTTTCATCGTTATCGCGTTTGGATTGTCAGTTGCTTTCGTCGTTGCGCCAATGGTCGCATCGCGTTTCACTGGCGCGCACAATCCGGATGCCGAAAAGCTCAGCGAATATGAGTGCGGCTTTCCCGCATTTGAAGACGCTCGCAGCCAGTTTGACGTGCGGTTTTATCTGGTCGCGATCAGTTTTATCATCTTTGATCTTGAGGCTGCATTTCTGTTCCCATGGGCGGTAAGCCTCGGCGAGACAGGCTGGGTCGGATGGATTGGGATGATGACGTTTCTCGGCATCCTTGCCATCGGCCTGGCTTATGAGTGGAAGAAGGGAGCTCTGGACTGGGAATGAGCAAGACTTCGAACACGATTATCACGCCTCCGACTGCGCCGATCAACGCGACCGAGGCGGCTGCGATGATGCCCACTGCAAAAGGCGGCGAAGTGCGTCAGCCCGATGCGGACTATTTCAACGCGCTCCAGGCCGAAGTGAACGACAAGGGTTTCCTTGTGGCATCGACCGAGGACGTGTTTCAATGGGCGCGTACCGGATCGCTATGGTGGATGACATTCGGCCTTGCATGCTGCGCGGTCGAGATGATCCATGTGAATATGCCGCGGTATGATATGGAGCGGTTCGGTGCTGCTCCGCGCGCGTCCCCGCGTCAGTCAGACCTGATGATTGTCGCTGGAACGCTGTGCAACAAGATGGCCCCCGCGCTTCGCAAAGTGTACGATCAGATGTCAGATCCGAAATATGTGATCAGCATGGGCAGCTGCGCCAATGGCGGTGGGTATTACCACTACAGCTATTCGGTCGTGCGCGGATGCGACCGGATCGTACCGGTTGATATCTATGTGCCCGGTTGCCCGCCGACAGCAGAGGCCCTGCTGTATGGCGTGATGCAGCTGCAACGCAAAATCCGCCGCGTCGGGACGATTGAACGATGAAACTGCTTCAGGCGGCGCTGATTGCCGGCGCATTGGCATTGCCGGTCCATTCTCTTTCTGCGCAGGCAGATGTCGACTGGCCGCGCGTGGCGCTGGGTGGTGCAGGGGCTTCTTTGGAGACCCCTTGTGCTGCACAGGATGTGGCGGTTCAGGGTGAACCGATGGCGCGTTCGCTCATCTGTCAGACGCAGGATGTGCGGGTGACTTTGACGCTGCTTCCGAAATCGATGACAATCCTTCCGATCGCGCCGGGTACGTCTTTTGATGAGGCGGTCGAATATCTGCGCGAGCTTCCCACGACGCGATATGCGACGGAAACCACTCTCGATGGCAATCCCGCATTCCGGACAGAAGGGACTGACGGAAGCTCTGCGGTAGGCGTCATGATGGCTGATTTGGGCGATGATCGTTTGTTGACGCTGTTGGTCACAGCGGCGCCCACTGCATCCGATGATCAGGAGGTGTCTGCGGTGTTCGTCCGCGCAGCCGATTCCCTGAGACTGAGACCGGCCGATGAGACCGAGGGGGCGGAATAGCATGTCAGTTCTCCATTCCGCGCCGAAAATTGCCTCCAATGAAGGCGTGTGCGAAGCATTGGTTTTCGCGCTGGGATCACGGTTGATCCCAG
>JBCAXQ010000239.1:0-4569 GCA_038534015.1 Pseudomonadota bacterium
GCAGCGACTTTAGAGTAATCACCAATCTTTATGTTGCCGAGCACTTTCGCGCCAACAGACACCAGGACACCGCGACCAATCTTCGGGTGCCGGTCGCCGACTTCCTTACCGGTTCCGCCAAGGGTGACGCCCTGCAAGATTGAGCAGTCATCACCAACCACTGCTGTCTCACCGATCGTAATGCCACTTGCATGATCCAGCATCACGCCCTGCCCGATGCGAGCTGCTGGATGAATATCAACGGCAAAAAGCTCAGATGCTCGGCTTTGGAAATGGAAGGCCAATGTTTCTCGGCCAGCCTTCCAAAGGTGATTGGCAACCCGGTGAGTCTGCAAGGCGAGAAAGCCCTTGAAGAACAGGAAGGGTTGCAGCATTCCCCGGCAGGCGGGGTCCCGATCGAGCACGGCATTCATATCCGCCTCAGCCTTTTCGACTAGAGACTGATCGGCGTCGTAAGCCGTCTCAAAAATCTTGCGGACCTGCAACGCGCCCATGTCCGCGCCGGCAAGTTTTTCGGCGAGATGGTACGACAAAGCCTGGCAAATCGTATCGTGGCTCAGAATGGCGGCGTTGATGTAGCTCCCGAGCGTTGGTTCATCTGCGGCGGCTGCAGCGGCCTCAAATCTCAAGCGTGTCCATGCAGGCGGTCGCGCGCCGGTATCGGGATTGTCAGCCATTCTTTGTAGTCCGCTTTGAGTTTCGACTGTCACATAAGATGGGGATTGGAGCATTTGGCGCAAGGAAAACGTATTGGTGGCGTGTTGCCTAGCCGTCCTCAGAAGCCACTTGAACCGTGATACGTTTGCCGGGCGTAACCCGGCCCGTGGTCTCGAGCAGGACTAAGTCGCCGTCTTCAACACCCCCTCGAACAAACGCCCGGTCGAGGTTCTCGTGGACAATTTCAACGAGCCGCTGTTGTGCGACAAGCTGCCCGGTTCCGTTCGGAACCGCGATATAGAGCGTCCACAATCCGCGCGTTGCCTCGCTCAACACGGACTTGGGAACCCAACCTCCTCGTGCATCCAAACGACGCTCGATCACTAGTTTGGCGAACGACCCCGCAACGACTCGCTCCGGCTCCGAGATGTCGAATACGGCATCAACCGTTCGCTGATCACTACTAAGAACGCCAGTCGCTGACCTGAAAACCGCGTCCGCCGAGCCGCCATCTATTTCGAGTGCGTATGACTGCCCCACCGAAAGAGTCTCGGCAACCGAGGCCGGAACGCCGATTGTGACCTCAAGCTGACTGGGGTCCATTAATTCCAAAACCACCATTCCAGGAGCGGCGATTGATCCTTCATCTGCCATTCGCGCTGTGATTTTTCCCGAGAACGGCGCGACCAGCCGCGCGAGATCTATTTGAACATCTAGTGTATCGGCTTGCGCTTGCGCCGACTCGATCCGAGCCAGCGCGCCATCTGCCTGAGCTCTGGCCTCATCGACAATCTGACTTGCGACGCGCCCACGTGCATTCAACTCCAATTGCCGATCAACATTCTTCACGGCGAGCACGTGAACAGCCCGTGCTTCATCCACAGCCGCGTTCGCAGCACTCAATTGTGCACGAAGCGCACGCGTATCGAGGCGTGCGATCGTCTGACCCGCTGTCACGAGATCACCGATGTCCGCCGAGATCGACGCGATCTGCCCACCAGTCTGGAAGCCCAACGAACTGGTTTGGCGCGCCGAAATGAGACCGCTGAAGGACTCTTCGACAGCGTACTGGTCAACGATTGAAAGGCGTTCGGCATTCACCGTGACGGGGGCCGGTTCGACAGCATCTTGAGCGGTCGCTCCAACGGCTCCCAGCATTTGAGTTGCCGCGATCGCAACCCCGACAAATACAGTCCGCAGCAGTTGATGCAGAGATCTCGTCACTGTCGATTTCCTCCCCATGGCTTCTACGCCACAAACAGCAGAGTGGTTTGTCGGCGCGGTAAGCACAAATGCCTCTGTCGTCGCTTAACACGGTGACGCTCAAGCGGTAAGCAGCCGCGTATGACATCACAGTTTCCGCCTGCACCAGCCGTCACAGCGCCTCTTCCCGTCACCTTTCCCAGCGAAGACGCACGCGCCTTGTTGGCGCTGCGCCGATCCGCTGGATCGAAGACACTGACCTCACCCGGTCCAACTGGCGACGCCTTGGATGAATTGTTGCGCGTTGCAGCGCGCGTTCCGGATCACCGCAGATTGGAACCCTGGCGCTTTATCGTGTTCGAAGGCGCCGCGCGTGATGCATTCGGCCTGGAGATCGAGCGTCGGTTCGTCGCCACGACGCCAGACGCGCCGCAATCCCAGCGCGCCGAAGAACGTGAACGGCTGCTTCGGGCCCCAACGGTCGTTGCGGTCATTTCAAGCCCGACCCTTGGTCACAAAACGCCAGTCTGGGAACAGGAATTGTCAACCGGAGCCGTCTGTCAAACGCTGCTGCTCGCCGCAAGTGCCGCCGGATGGGGGGCTTGCTGGTTGACCGAATGGATCAGCTTTGACGACGGGATCAGAGACATTCTCGGACTAAGTGCAAGCGAACGGGTGGCCGGTTTTGTCTACATCGGAACGAGTACAACAGATGCGCCGGAGCGCCCTCGCCCCGATATGGCAACCGTGGTGACACATTGGTCACCAGACAGCGCGTGATCGCTAGCCACGGCCTCGATATGCGGCAACGCCGGTGTCTGGCACGTATAGCCCCTCAGGCGGTGTTCCTGTCTGCCAGAATACATCAATCGGGATACCGCCTCGCGGGTACCAGTACCCCGAAATCCGCAACCAGGTGGGCTCAGTACAGTCAACAACGCGCTTGCCGATTGAGACCGTGCAGTCTTCATGGAATGCACCATGGTTTCGAAAGCTCGTCAGGAACAGCTTCAGGCTTTTGCTTTCAACCAGCCAGTCTGCTGGCGCATAATCGATAACGAGGTGCGCAAAGTCCGGTTGCCCCGTGACTGGACAAAGCGACGTGAACTCCGGCGCGACAAACCGCGTCAAATACAGCGTTCCCGCATGAGGATTGCCCACCCGTTCGAGTGTCGCCGACTCCGGTGAGGCAGGCGCGGAGGTCTGACGTCCGAGTTGATCGAGAGTCTCGTAAGTCGGCTTGTCAGTCATTGTGTGTCGCCTAAGCCAATGTCGGCACAAGATCGAAAATCATGCCCATGTAAAGGGCATACCCTGCTAACAACAAAAACCCTTCCCACCGAGCCAACCGCCGTCCCGTGAATGCAAAGAGAAGCAAAAGAAACACTGACAGGATCAGCGCGCCAATATGTTCCCAACTGATAAGCGGCACCAAGGTGTCCGGCTGAATCGAGGGATCACCGGCACCATAACCGTATCCCTGCGCCGCCGACGTCGGCTCAAGCACAGAGAATGGATGAACCGTCGCCGTTAGACCCATCACGCAGAGAATGTTGAACAGGTTCGACCCGAGAATATTGCCAAGTGCTACATCCGACTTTCCCTTGAGAGCCGATATGACCGATGTTGCGAGTTCTGGGAGGCTGGTGCCGATCGCAACAACCGTTAGCCCGATAACAGCTTCCGATACGCCAAACGTCGCAGCGAGATCGACTCCGCCCTCAATCAGGAAATGAGCACCGAAAACAACACCAGCAATGCCGACAATTGCCAGCGGCAGCGCGATAAACCATGGATCATGCGCCTCAATGATCTCGGCCTCTTCCGCGTGCATCTCCCCGACCTTGCTGCTGCCACGGCGGTCGAGAACAATGGAACTGATGACGTAAATCGCGAGCAGCCCCACAAGTGCGAGTCCCACGGGCCGTGTGAACACATCGAACCAGATCAGCGCGCAAAACAGGACTGTTGCAGCGATCATCCAGACCGTATCCCGCGCCAAGGCGGATGGGTTAGTGAGAATAGGCCGGATGAGCGCGGCGACGCCGAGAACAAGCATCACATTCGCAATATTGGACCCCACGACATTGCCGACCGCGATGCCGACCGCCTCTCCCTGAATGGCCTCAATGCTCGTGACCAATTCCGGCATCGACGTGCCAAAGCCGACAAAGACAGCACCGATAACCAATTCCGAAACGCCGAGCGTGCGGGCCAGTCCCACAGCCCCACGAACGAGCGCTTCTCACCAGCAAAGAGCAGGAAAAGCCCAATCGCGACATAGAGATACATCATGGCGCAGTCCTCCCAATCGGCTCCTTATGGCAAGTCCGGACCGACTCGCCAATCAACGTTTGCTGTTGAGAACTGTATTTGGACTGCGTCCAGAATTACTTCCCGATCCACTTGAAGTCAGGGTCATCCCACCACGGCCAGAACTCCGGCAAACCATCTGACACTTTCACGGGATAGGTGGGCGTTCGTTTCTCGAGGAAGCTCATCACGCCTTCTTTGGCATCCGCAGACTGACCGCGCGAGTAGATGGCCGCTGAGTCAACGATGTGCGCCTCCATGGGGTGTGAGGCACCGAGCATACGCCACATCATGTGCCGCGTGAGCGTCGTAGAAACCGCGGCGGTGTTGTCGGCGAGTTCGGTTGCCATCTCCATGGCCGCGTCCATCAATTCCGCCTGTGGATGGATCGACCGG
>JBCAXQ010000240.1:0-4546 GCA_038534015.1 Pseudomonadota bacterium
ATTGCAAGTGCCTCATAAAGGTGCTGATCAATCATCGTCAGGACTACGTGCCAAGTGGATGCAGGGCCGCTCTTCGCGCCAATGTTGGCCTGGATGATCCTTGTCAGGGTCGCCACATTCAACCGGGGGTTTCGTGATTTCGTTTTCCGCTACGATCAGCCGTGCATCCTCGTGCTCATAAGCTGCAATCCAAATGAGGCAGTCAGCAAGCCGCTGGATCCCGTGCTTGGCAATCCGCCCGGCTTGCGGTGAGCAATTGATCACAAACATGTCAGACGCCGGGACCGGCCGCCCTCCGCGCGCACGCCGCAGGAAGTCGCCACGTTCATTTATGAGAGTGCGACTGGAAGCGTGAATCGTTGAGTCCCCGCGGTAGAAGGGGGAGACATTGAACATCCATGCTCGAACATCCGGATACATGATCGAGACCTCCACCGCGAGCGCCCCCCCAAGCGAATGGCCGGTGACGATCCACGGAATGTCATCTCCACGGTTCGTTTGCTCACGATCGAAGTACTTCAGTGCGATCTTGATCTGATCATCGCGCAGCGTGCCGTAATACAGGTCCGCTCCATCATCGAAATCGGTGCCGCGAAACGCCATGATCCGGGCAATCGGGGCCTCGCCCTCCACTTCGCCGGTATCGGGACGAACGGCATATTGATCGAATATCTGGTAGTCGAAGCCCTTCTTGGCATCCTCCACATCGATCGGGTCGCGATCCCGCCGCACCAGCCCGCGGCCAAGATCGCCGAACAGGTCGTCATCACCTTGATAAGCGTTGGTCGCAGCTATGGCGTAGGGGTAGCTTTCAATGGCCGCCTCACGCACAAACTTACACCAGCCCCCCGGCTCCATTCGGCAGGGACTGCGTGCTTGAGTGATGTCGGGATAGGTGACGCAGCCGCTCAGCAAAAGCAGCGAAAGCGCGAGCAGAGAACCCCGCAGCGTCACCTATTCAATTCCCAAATCGATCAGGCGACCGTCGCCTTCACGATCTTGCCGGGCTGTGCGGGCGGTTCACCCTTGGGCAGCGCATGGACATGTTCCATCCCGCTCTCGACCTGGCCCCATACGGTGTATTGCCCATCCAGGAATTCCGCATCTTCGAAGCAGATGAAGAACTGGCTGTTCGCGCTGTCGGGCATTTGCGACCGCGCCATCGAGCAAGTGCCTTCTGTGTGCGGCTCGGAATTGAATTCCGCCTTCAGGTCCGGCTTGTCGCTGCCGCCCATGCCGGTGCCGGTTGGATCACCGCCCTGCGCCATGAAACCGTTGATCACGCGGTGGAATACCACGCCGTCGTAGAAGCCTTCGCCAGCCAGCTCGGTGATCCGCTCGACATGGCCCGGCGCAAGATCGGGGCGCAGTTTGATGACAACATCCTTGCCCTCGCCGTCTCCGGTGTCGAGCGTGAAAGTGAGCTTGTCGGCCATTTTGAATTCTCCATTTGAATGTTGCGCGTCGATATAGAGAGTTGTCGGTCCGAGTCACCCCCAAGCGCCTTTAGCGCCTTGCTTTTCATGCGCCCCTGCCTAGACCCGTGCCAATGGTCGATCCGGCGCATCTTGATGACGACACTCTGCTCGCCGATCCGCACGAAGCGGAGGACGCCGTGCGTCCGGATGACCGCATCGATGATGAACGCCACGATGAGGAAAACCGGCTGAAGCCGGAATATGTCGGCGCGGTGCGCGACGCTTTGGAAGCGGAAGACAAGGGCGCGGTTTACGAACTGGTCGAGCCACTCCATCCGGCTGACATTGCTGATCTGCTCGAGCTGTTCGAGCGTGACGAACGCGGAGAGTTCGCCGCTGCGATCACCGATCTGATGTCGTCGGACGTGGTCGCCGAGCTCAACGATCACGTCCGCGAAGAGATGATGGAGGCGCTGGAACCGGAAGCCGTCGCGACCATCGCCGAACAGCTGGAAACCGACGATGCGGTCCAGCTGCTCGAAGACCTGGACGAGAAAGACCAGCGCGCGATCATTGCCGAGCTGGAGCCCGAAACGCAGGCGGCGGTTGAGAACGCACTTTCCTATCCCGATGAGACCGCCGGTCGCCTGATGAACCGCCACTTCATGGCGGTACCAGAGCATCTGACAGTGGGCGATCTGATTGATTACCTGCGCGAAAACGGTGATCTGGAGCACGACTTCTTCGAAGTGTTCGTGATCGATGAGCGCCATCACCCGGTCGGCACCTGCGCGCTCAACTGGATTCTCACCACCCCGCGCTCGATCAAGCTGACGGATGTGATGAAGCGCGACCAGACCCTGATACCAGCGACGGTCGATCAGGAAGAAGTCGCCCTGATGTTCCAGAAATATGCCCTGATCTCCGCTGCCGTCGTCGATGAAAGCGGCAGACTGGTCGGGCAGATGACCGTTGACGATGTCGTGCACATCATCTCCGAGGAAGCAGGCGAGGATGCGCTGCTGCTTTCGGGTGCCGGTGACGGCGACATCAACGAACCGATCCGCGAGGCTTACTCAAGTCGCGTACGCTGGCTGATCGCAAACCTGGGCACTGCAGTGGTAGCGTCGGCGATCATCGCATTCTTTGGCGCGGCAATCGAGAAACTCGTCGCCCTCGCCGTGCTGATGCCGATTGTCGCGAGCATTGGCGGCAATGCCGGTACACAGACAATGGCCGTGGCGGTGCGCGCCATTGCGACCAACCAGCTGACCCGCGCCAATACGTGGCGGATCGTGTGGAAAGAACTGCGCGTGGCGCTGCTCAATGGCGCGACGGTCGCGGTGCTGATCGGGATCGCTGCGGGATTCCTGTTCGAACCGATGATGGGCGTCGTGATCGCGCTGGCCATGGTCATCAATATCGTGGTTGCCGGGCTCGCCGGTGTGCTGGTCCCGGTGATCTTCGAACGTCTGGATCAGGACCCGGCTGTCGCCAGTTCGGTGTTCGTGACGATGATCACGGACTCGATGGGCTTTTTCGCGTTTCTCAGCCTCGCAGTTGTGAGTGGCTTGGTGCCCGTCTGATTGTGAAAAACCGGTGCCACCCGCTCCCTCCACCCTTCCAACTCGTAATGACGGGCAAGCTTCCTAGATTTAGATCATGCCCCTTCACCTGACCAAAATCGCGTTCGGCGCGCAGAGCTATGCTGATCTGGAAAGCTGGTATGCAGGCGGCCGCAGCCCGTTTCTCACGACGAAGTACCGCCCAACCAAGTGGGAGCAGTGCATCGGTGGGTCGCTATACTGGATCCACCAGCATGCAATCGTCGCCCGCTCGGTAATAAGGGGGTTCTCACAAACCGATGACAGGCGCTGGCTGATCGAGCTGGAGCCCGAACTGATCCGCGTCGACCCTCGCCCCAAACGCGCGCACCAGGGCTGGCGCTATCTCAAAGGAGAACCGCCGCGCGATCTCGCCCCGGGTGAGGACATCGGCGATGCGCTGCCTGGGAAGATGGCGGCGAAGCTGGAACGGCTGGGGTTGATCTAGCGTGGGGCCTTCACACAATTGAGCTTTGGGGCGAAGCCCGATAGGCTCCACCTCCTTTGGAGGATACACGCATGATTTCATTCGTCATTCTGAGCCTCACCGCGCTCGCGCCTCAGGAGTCCGCCAAGAACGCCGAGCCTATCACAATCTATCGCGCCGTTCCCGCCAAAGAGGTGACGATGACCAAGGTTTCCACCTGTGACGATACCGTCTTTGAGATCAGCTACACCTCCAGCGTGGATGATGTGCGTGGAAGCCTGCGCGCTCGGCATGAGGGCAAGATCATCGAGGCCGACAGCGCTCAGCAGGATATGTTTGGCAAGCTCGCCTATGTCGACAGCACTGTGGCCGTGTGTGGCTTTGAAAAGACCCCATCCTATATCCTGATCACGGGAGTCGATCGCGAAACCGGGATTGTCGGCGATATGTATCGAGTCGGATACACGACCACAGGCGGCTTTGGCCAAGTCCGTGGCCCCATCCGAGAAGACTGAGGTCCCGACTTATTCTTGTGTCGCCGCCGCGCGCAACTTCTCAAACACCAGCCGGACATCGTGCTGCGCGTCTTGCTCAATCGGCAGCGCGAATTGGTTGTAGCTCTCTTCGAGATCATCCATCCGCTCTTTGATACGGACCGTGTTGTAGCCGTGGCTCACCACAAAGCGTCGGCGAGCGAGGATCTGCGGCATCACGATATCCACGTATCGATCCACGTCCATGCCCCATTTCATGAACTGCTCCGGCCCTAGCGGGGTGTAGACCCAGCCCGGAATAATCAGGCCGGCATGGACGTGTTCGGGCAGGTCTTCGCGCAGGCTCTCGGTCATGCCCAGCACGGCATGTTTGGCGGCGATATAGGCGGCGGTCTCAGGCACAGCGCAGAAGAAGCTGTTCTCGCTGCCCGTGTTGTAGATCGCGCTGGGTATGTCTTGTTCCACCAGGCGAGGTGCGAAGGCGCGGACGCCATTCCACACCCCCCAGAAATTGACATCGAAATGCGCTCGTGCCGCTTCGGGATCAACCTCCCACAACTTGCCGCCCACCCCGCCCTGCCCGGCATTGTTGAGCACCAGATC
>JBCAXQ010000241.1:0-4538 GCA_038534015.1 Pseudomonadota bacterium
TCTAACAATTCCAACGGCGGGTCCTTTCTAGCCGCATGCGGCGAGCCCAGATTTTCCGGCATAAAAGTGCGCGGCTCTGCATATACGTTGGAGAAACATGGCTGGTCCCCCCGAGGGGGTGCCATCGGGGCTGGGGGATATTATTGTGGTAGGACTCTCCGCCACAAAAATGGTTACCCTAGGTGACGACACGTGGGGGCCCGAATGGGGGCCTTTCTGATTCTATCCTCCCACAACTCCAGCAAATTGAGGCCATACAGCGATCAATTGGCTTCCCTTCACCCGCTCCATTCGCTTCGCTCATTTCTCGTGCTTCGGTTCCGGTGGCCGCGCTTCGCTTGGCCCTCTTCGCGCGGAGCGCTTCGAATCCACCCGTTCCAATCCCTTGCCGCCCTTCACGTCGCATCTTACGGTCCACCAATGAAAGCGGGAGTGAGCATGCGTTCGATAGTCTTGAGTCTTGGAACAGTGATGATGGCAGCGTGCTCACCCGCAGCGGACGACGAAACGGCAGGCTCACCCGAGAGCCGGCCCGATCCTGTGACGCTGGAAGACCGCTTTGCGATCCTCGCGCTGGATTGTGTCCATCGCCAATATCCCAATAAGATCAGCCATGTGATGCAGTCGGCTGACGATGTGCGGACACCGCGCGAACTGACGCCAGCCTTTTACGGCTGTTATGACTGGCATTCTTCAGTCCATGGGCACTGGCTGCTCAGCCGGATCCTGAACACGCAGCCCGACGCTGTCTATGCCGACGAGATCCGCGCCAAACTCTCACAGAGTTTCACCGAGGAGAACCTTGCCGCCGAGCTGGAATACTATCTGGGTGAAGGGCGTGGCTCTTTCGAGCGCCCTTATGGCATTGCCTGGTATCTGCAATTGATCGCCGAGTTGGAGGAGAGCGACGACCCGCAAATGGCCGAGTGGCGGGAGACGTTGCGCCCGCTGGAAGACGCGATTGTCGAGCAAATCCGCGACTGGCTGCCCAAGCTTTCCTATCCAATCCGTCTCGGCACCCACAACCAGACCGCTTTCGCATTCGGATTGATGATCGATTATGCGCGCACGGTCGGGGATGAGGGGCTTGCTGCCGAACTGATCGAAAAGACGCTTACTTTCCACCGCGACGATGTGAATTGTCCGCTGGCCTATGAGCCATCCGGTGAAGACTTTCTCTCGCCGTGTCTGATGGAGGCTGACCTGATGCGGCGCGTCATGCCACAAGAGGAATTCGCGAGTTGGCTTTCCGAATTTCTACCGCAGATACCGGGCGATGGCAGCGCCGACTGGCTTGATACGGGCGTGGTGCTTGATGCCTCGGATGGCAAGCTGGTCCATCTCGACGGCGTAAATCTTTCGCGGGCCTGGGCGATGGAAGGCATTGCAAGTGCGCTACCCGAAGGTGATCGCCGCATCGCAGCGCTTCAGGCTTCGGCCGACATGCACCGCGAAACCGGTATCGCCGCTGTGTCCGATGAGCATTACTCAGGCAGTCACTGGCTCGCGAGCTTTGCAACTTATCTGACGACCCGGCGCGGGATCGCCACACCAGACTGAAACAGATTACTTGGGAGGCATCCGAATTGCGCCATCAAGGCGGAACTGGTGCCCGTTGATATAGCTGTTGCGGGCTATCTCCAGGATCAGCGACGCGAACTCTTCCGGCTCTCCCAACCGCTTGGGGAAGGGGACACTGGCGTTCAGTTGGTCCCACATCTGCGGGTTGCGATCCTTCATCCCGAGCATCAGCGGCGTCGCAAAGATCCCCGGCATCACCGAGTTCACCCGAATGCCTAGGTCCATCAGATCGCGTGCCATCGGCAGCACCAACCCGTTCACGCCCGACTTGCACGAACCGTAGATCGTCTGGCCGATCTGCCCATCTTGCGCTGCAACGCTGGCGGTGAGCGTGATCGATCCGCGCTCGCCATCGTCATTGATCGGATCGCTGTTCGCCATACCAAGCGCTGAAATGCTCGCCACGCGATAGCTCGCGACGAGAATGCCCTGCGCGCCAAACTCATAGTCTTCGGTCGATAGGCGTCTATACCCGCCGGTTGTCTTGTCATAGCCGACTGTCTTGCCGCGTTTCGAAGCCATGGCACAGTGGACCGTCACGCGTTCTTGCCCGTTTTCGGCGCGGGCAGCGGCAAAGCCTGCCTCAACTGAGGCTTCATCCATGATATCGACACTGTGGAAAGTCCCGCCGATTGATGTGGCGTGCGCTGCACCATCCTCATCATTGATGTCGAAGATGGCGACTTTGCAGCCCGCATCGGCCAGCGCGGTTGCACTCGCGCGGCCCAATCCCGACGCCCCGCCTGTGACGACGGCAGCCATTCCCGGTGTCAGTTTCATGCTCTCTCCCCGTACCAGTTGATCTACTCCTAAGCAGGTTTGCAGGCTTGGCAAACTGCACAATGTGGTCGCCTCTGCGTGTGTCAGAACTGTCATGAGAGGTCGGTGGATTGTCATGTTTGCGCAATCATACGGACACAAACGCGTCACCCCGCGCCCCTAGTGCCCGGCATGGTCATGGGTCTCAAGACACCGAGGGGTTCTAGAAATGTTGCGTTTGAAATTCGTAAGCGGCGCTGCCGCAATCGCCGTCGCTGCCGCTCTTTCTGCACCTGCGTTTGCTGGTGAAGTGCGGGGTACGGTGTCCGATGCAAGCGAAACCGCTGCGCTGCGGGCAACCGAAGTTCGCATTGTCGAACTTGATCGCCGAACCACGACGGAGCGCGATGGCAGCTACATGTTCGACAACGTTCCGGCGGGCACATATACAATCGTTGCCTCGTATATCGGGGCACCTCCGGTCAGCTTTACTGTCACGGTTCCTGAAGAAGGGGCGGTCAGGCAGGACTTCTCTCTCGGCCAAAGCGGGAGCGACATCCTGGTCATTGGTCAAAGTGCCAACCAGGCATCGGCGTTGACGCGCAAGAAGAACGCGGACGGCGTCAGTGACGTGCTGACGCGTGATGCCATTGGCCAGTTTCCAGATCAGAATGTCGCGGAAAGCTTGCGTCGGCTTCCGGGTATCAATGTGCTCAACGACCAGGGCGAAGGGCGATTTGTTTCGGTTCGCGGTCTCGATCCGGAACTCAACTCCACGTCATTGAATGGTGTGCGGTTGCCCGCTCCGGAAAGCGATGTTCGCTCGGTGGCGCTCGATGTCATCTCAAGCGACATCATCGAATCCATCGAGGTCAAGAAATCCCTGACCCCTGATATGGATGGCGACACGATCGGCGCATCGGTCGAGATCGAAACGACAAGTGCATTCGACCGAAAGAAAGACCTCTTCAGCGCGCGGATCGAGGGCAGCTATAATGAGCTGTCCGACGAGCTGACGCCCAAGGGCAGCGTCGACTTCGCGACGCGACTGTCTGAGAATATCGGGCTTTCGGGCGGTATCTCGTATTATCAGCGCAAATTCGAAACTGACAACATCGAGGCCGATGGCTGGGAAGAGGGCGATAGCGGCCCCTTCGCCACGGAAGTCCAGTATCGCGATTATGATGTCGAGCGCGAACGGATCAGCGCAACGCTTGGGTTTGACTTTAAAGTCGGCGAATCCACTGAACTCTATCTCAAAGGTGTCTGGAGCCAGTTCGATGACCAGGAATTCCGCCGCCGTTTGACATTCGACCTCGGCGATTTTGATGGCGGAGCCAGCACGCAAAGCGGGATGATGGCAACATTCTCGGACGCTGACGAGGAATTCACCGTCGAACGTGACGTCAAGGATCGCTTCGAACGGCAACGCATCACATCAATCGTGTTCGGCGGCGAAAGCGATTTCGACGGACTGTTTGCGGAGTATTCGGTCAGCTATTCCAAATCGACCGAGCGGGAAGACGGATCGGTTGATCCCACCCAGTTCGAAAGGGATTTTGACGGAGACGGCCTGACGGTCGGGTTCGATTACAGCGATGAACGCCGCCCGCTTTACAGCGTGTCTGGGGCGACCGATCTGTTCTTCGACCCGAGCGAATATGAGCTCAATGATGTCGAGTTGACCGCGCTGTCCGATGCGCAGGATGAAGAATTCGCCGCGCAATTCGATCTTGGCCAGGAATTCTATTCCGATGCTGGCGTCTTCACGCTGCAAGGCGGTTTCAAGGGCCGCTGGCGCGAGAAGAGCTTCAACAAGAATGTCGAGTTCTACGAGCTCGACGACTACCTTCTATCGGATGTGCTTGGCACTGGCCCTACCTATCGGATCACCGATCTGGCACCGCTGCCCGGCCTGACCGAGCCGACCGATTTCTTCTTCAACAATTTCAACCAGTTCGAACTTGCCGAGACCGACTCAATCTTTGACTCCGCAGTCGAGGATTACAGCGTCGATGAGAATGTGCTGGCAGGCTATCTTCTCGGTCGGTGGGAAAGCGACGATCTGCTGGTGATCGCCGGTGTTCGCTACGAAAACACCAGCAATGATATTGTCGGTAACACTGTGACCTTGTTCGAAGAGGACTCGACCCTGCCCGATGGCAGTACGGCGACTGATGACACGATCGTGATTGCTC
>JBCAXQ010000242.1:0-4506 GCA_038534015.1 Pseudomonadota bacterium
TCTCAGTCACTTGGGCGTAGTTGCTGTTCTCAATCTCGATTCCGGCCACGTTCTCGACCACCCTGTTTCGACGGACGATGATGTTTTCCGACTGACCGACATAGATGCCTGCATCGGACGCGCCGCGCACATAGCTATCCTGCACCAATACATTCGAAGCTTCGACCGGATAGATGCCATAGGCACCATTCGACGCATCCGGTCCATTGGTCCATTCGACCCGGATCGCATGGTAGATGATCTGGTCTGCGCCCTTGGATTTGATCCCGTCACCCTTGGCATTCTCGATCGCGAAATCGCGCAATGTGACATTGTCAGATGTCACCAAAAGTCCTTCGCCCGATCCCGCCTGATCGGTGAAATCGAGCACGCTTTCCAGCATTCCTGCACCTTTTAGCGTGACGCCATCGACATCGAGGCTGAGCCCGTCTGTCATCGCAAATCGACCGGCTTCCAGCATCACGACATCGCCAGGCTCAGCCAGGATCAACGCCTCTTGCAAGCGTTCCTGAGCGCCTTCGCCGGGCGCAATCGTGTGCGTTTCCGCAAGAACCGGCACAGCCGATGCGAGCGCGAGCGCTGCCACAGTTAGTCTGATCATCAATTTCTCTCCCGTCCCGCACGCATAGTGGCGCAAGGCCGGGGAGAATTGCAAGCGCGGCTAGAAGAGTGACTTTAGCTGATCACCGATCAAGCCAACACCGCAAGTCGTTCCGGTTTCGGTGAGTATCCGAATCGCCTCTGGATCATCGACGCGTTGGAGCCGCGCGGACGCTTCTGCGAAAGAAGCCGGAATGCTGTTTTCACCCGCTTGAGGTGCCAATTGTTCCAGCTTGCGAAGCTGCGAAATCGTCAGGCGATCGGTCATCTTCTCGGCCATGCAAACGGCCATCGGCTCGGGCACGCCGTTATCCATCAAGGCGGCCCTGACCCGATCCTCGGTCACCTGCTCCAGCCATCCGCCATCGCGCAAAGCAAAGTATGCGCCCGCCGCAAGCAGCGCGAGAAGTACAAAGATCACCAACGCCCGCACGGAGGACAAGCTCCCCTAGTCGAGCGCTTTGACAATCTCTTCGACCATCTTCTTGGCGTCAGAGAGCAGCATCATAGTCTGGTCCATATAGAACACGTCGTTGTCGACTCCGGCATATCCCACGCCGCCCATCGAGCGCTTGATAAAGAACACTTGCTTGGCCTTGTCGACGTCAAACACCGGCATGCCGTAGATCGGAGATGACTTGTCGGTCTTGGCCGCCGGGTTCACCACGTCATTCGCACCGATGATGAAAGCCACGTCCGCTTGGGCGAATTCGCTGTTGATGTCTTCCAGCTCGAACACTTCATCATAGGGGACGTTGGCCTCTGCCAGCAGCACGTTCATGTGGCCGGGCATACGGCCTGCAACCGGGTGGATCGCGTATTTGACGTCCACACCCTTCTGTTTGAGTGTATCGGCCATTTCGCGCAGGATATGCTGCGCCTGAGCCACCGCCATCCCATAGCCGGGGATGATGATGACCTTTTCGGCCTGTTCGAGCATGAATGCAGCGTCGTCTGCGCTGCCTTGCTTGTAGGGGCGCTGCTCGCGCGCTTCTCCGCTGCCGCCGCCGCTGTCATCCGCGCCGAAGCCGCCTGCGATCACGCTGATGAAACTGCGGTTCATTGCACGGCACATGATGTAGCTCAGGATTGCGCCCGAAGAGCCGACCAGTGCGCCGGTGATGATCATCGCAGTGTTGCCGAGCGTGAAGCCCATCGCCGCGGCTGCCCAGCCAGAATAGGAGTTCAGCATGGACACGACGACCGGCATATCTGCCCCGCCAATCGGGATAATGAGAAGGAAGCCGATGATGAATGCGAGGATGGTCACAGCGATAATCAGTTGACCTTCGCCTGCTCCTGCTGCGCCCGACATCGCGTAAACGGCTATCAGTCCCAGGATGGCCGCGATCGTGCCAAGATTGATGATGTGCCTGCCCGGCAGGAGAATCGGCGCGCCGCTCATCCGGCCAGACAGTTTGAGGAAGGCGATAACCGAGCCGGAGAACGTGATCGCACCGATGGCGATACCCAGTCCTAGCTCGATCCGGCTCACTACAAGGATCTGCCCCTCAGCGTCGGTGATCCCAAAGGATGCAGGATCAAGCCATGCGGCAAGACCCACCACCACGGCAGCCAACCCGACCAGCGAGTGGAAACCCGCCACAAGCTCCGGCATCGCGGTCATGGCGATCTTGCGCGCCACGGTGATGCCAATGATGCCCCCAAGGAACATCGCAATCCCGATCTCGGCAATGTTCGCAATATCGTGGGTGACCAGCGTGGTGACGACCGCGATCACCATCCCGATCATGCCATTGCGGTTGCCCGCACGGCTGGTGGCGGGCGAGGACAACCCGCGCAAAGCGAGGATGAAGAACACACCAGAGGCAAGGTAGGCAAGCATGGCCCAGGCGGGTGTTCCAGCGCTGTCAGCCGCGCCCGCTAGGATGGAGAAGGTCATCTCTTACTTCTCCTTCTTCTTGTACATCGCGAGCATGCGCTCGGTCACCGCGAAGCCGCCGAAGATGTTGATGCTGGCCAGTACCACGCCAAACAGGCCGAGATACTTGGCTATCGGGCTGCTCGCCTCGGCCGCCGCGATCAGCGCGCCAACAATAATCACCGAGGAGATCGCATTGGTCACCGCCATCAGCGGCGTATGCAGCGCCGGGGTGACCGACCAGACCACGTAATAGCCGACGAAACAGGCCAATACGAAGATCGATAGGATTGATATGAAGTCCATTATTCGGCCTCCTCGGCCCGATTTTCCGCTTCGGCGATATCCTCGCCGACCTGGTAGCCGGTGAAATACGAAACGATGACGAGACCGATCAAAAGCACAGCGGCAAGTGACAACCAACCCGCCGCCTTCATCCTTGCAGCCTCTCATTCACCATTTCGCCGCCTTTGGTCAGGCGGATCGCGTCACCAATCTCTTCGTCGAGTTCGGGTTTACCGGCTTCCTTGTCCCAGAAGGCAGAAAGGAAGTTGAAGTGGTTGCGGGCAAATAGAGCGGAGGCATCGGCTGCCAGATGCGCAGGTGTGTTCGAATAGCCGACGATCTTTACGCCGTGCTTTTCTACCACCACATCGGGTTTCGAACCTTCGACATTGCCACCCTGTGCGACCGCGAGGTCGAATATCACGCTGCCCGGTTTCATCGTCGCGATCTGTGCGTCGGTAATCAGCACCGGAGCCGCGCGTCCGGGGATCAACGCGGTGGTGATGACAATATCCTGCTTGGCAATATGCTCGGAAACCAGCTTGGCTTGCGCTGCTTTATACTCATCGCTCATTTCGGTCGCGTAACCGCCCGAGCCTTCGCCTTCGATGCCTTCGACCTCTTCCACGAAGATGGCTTTCGCGCCAAGGCTTTCGATCTGTTCTTTGGTGGCGGATCGAACATCGGTGGCAGAGACCTGCGCTCCCAGACGCCGCGCCGTCGCAATCGCTTGCAGCCCCGCAACGCCAACGCCCATCACAAATGCCTTAGCGGCCTGAACCGTACCCGCCGCCGTCATCATCATCGGGAATGCGCGGCCATAGGTATCGGCGGCTGCCAGCACCGCCTTATATCCGGCGAGATTGGACTGGCTCGAAAGCACGTCCATCGACTGCGCTCGGGTGATGCGCGGCATGAACTCCATCGACAGCGCTTCAAAACCTGCCTTGGCGTACGCCTCAACACCGTCCGTGTTCTGGAAAGGATCAAACAACGCCGCGACCCAAGCTCCGGATTTCGCGCCCTTGAGACTGGTCGGATCCGGTGCCTGAATACCCAGCACTATATCCGCATCCTTTACCGTGGCCGCTGCAGTTCCAACGCTCGCGCCCGCATCGGTATAAGCTGCGTCGGTGATCGACGCCGTCTCGCCAGCGCCTTTCTCGACCGCAAACTCATTGCCTAAAGCAATAAATTTCTTGACCGTTTCCGGGGTGGCAGCGACCCGTGTTTCGCCCGGGGCGCGCTCTTTCAGGACAGCAATTTTCATCCAGCCAGCCTTATGGCGCGATCAGCATGACAACGAACAATGTGATCACCGCGATCAGCGGCACAATCCATTTCAGCGAGCCGATAAAGCCGCTGTACAATTCCTGTGATTCTTCAATGTCTTGATCGGCCATTACGCCACTTCCCCTAAGCTTATGATTGGCCAAACGCCAAAGTCGGCCAAAAGTTGCCAAAGTATAGATCTCTTCGTGCCGTATCGGACCCAACGGCGTAGCTCAAGCCCACTCTATTGCCAGTCGGGGAAACCGTCCGCGCGCAAGGCTGCAGAATGGCAACAGCCTTAATCCGGTCTTTACCTGTTGTGCGTATGCCAAGCTTCCGTTTCTCCCCGGGACGGTTTTCCCGGGGCATTTGAGGATGCTTTGCCGCTTATGTCCGAGCAGGATACGCGCCTTGTCATGCTGATCGATGATGAGCCGGCTCAGAGCCGTCTGATCACCGCGATCGCT
>JBCAXQ010000243.1:0-4505 GCA_038534015.1 Pseudomonadota bacterium
GCCAGAGGCGTTGCATGCCACGCCCTTTGTTGAGACCATGCCGTTGGCGTTTAAACGCGAAGATGTGCTGCGTTATGGCGAAAACCCGCACCAACAGGCGGCTATCTATGTGCCCCAGGCAGTGAACGCCGGGGGTGTGCCACAGGCGCAGCAGCTGCAGGGTAAAGCGCTCAGCTACAACAATATTAACGATGCCGACGCCGCGCTGGAACTGGCCGCCGAGTTCGCCGACCACGATCCCGCCGTGGTGATCGTCAAACACGCCAACCCATGCGGTGTTGCACAGGCAGCTTCGCTTGCGGAAGCCTGGGTGGGTGCGCTTCAATGCGACAGCGTTTCTGCATTTGGCGGGATTGTTGCGGTGAACACAGAGCTGGACGGCGCAACCGCCGAGCAGATCGCGGAAATTTTCACCGAAGTCGTGATCGCACCAAAAGTCAGCGATGCAGCGCGCGAGGTTTTCGCCCGCAAGAAGAACCTGCGGCTGCTTGAGTGTGGGACTTTGCCCGACCCGCGTCGGGGCGGCTTCTTCATGAAGACGATTGCGGGCGGATTGCTGCTGCAATCGCGAGATGGTGGTGCTGTATCTCAAGACGATCTGAAAGTCGTGACCAAGCGCGCTCCCACCGAACAGGAGCTCAAGGATTGCCTGTTTGCCTGGACGGTGGCGCGGCATGTGAAATCCAATGCCATTGTCTATGCAAAGGACGGCGTGACGGCAGGGGTCGGGGCGGGGCAGATGAACCGGCGCGACTCCGCACGGATCGCTGCGATCAAGGCGATAGAAGCATCGGAAACCCATGGCTGGGACCGTTCGCGTACGGCAGGTAGCGCTGTGGCTTCCGATGCATTCTTCCCATTCGCGGACGGTTTGATGGCAGCGGCAGAGGCAGGCGCCACTGCAGTGATACAGCCCGGCGGTTCAATCCGCGATGAAGAGGTGATTGCCGCCGCTGACGAGGCGGGCCTTGCCATGGTCTTCACCGGAATGCGGCACTTCCGACACTAGCTTCTCTGCGCTCACTTCAGGCTGCTTCCTGTTTTCAGGGCGTGCGTGGCTCCGGCGTTTCGATCATCGAAACGCGGGTATATGAAACTTATTCCGCAACGCGGTGTAACTTTTTGCGGCCTCAAACCGAAACAGAAACTGTCACCGTCGTTCACCACTTCGAAAGCGATAATCGCTAAAGAGCGTGGTGAAGATAAACCTAACGAGCACGAGACACGCGTCATGGAACTGTTCAGATCTGACCTTTACCGCAACTTTGGCATTGGCTTTGTCGTTGGTGCGTTGCTGGTCGGTGCGATGACCATGAACAGTTGGGACGGCGACATCGCTCCGTCAGCGCAAGCTGCAGAGCAAGTCCAACCCACCAGCGAATTCGTGATCGAAGAGGATCAATGAACCAATTTTCAAAGCTGGCCGCGACGGTCGGCCTCATATGCGCCGGTTGCAGCGTCCCTGCACTGGCTCTCGATAAACCGGTAAACGCGCCCGCGCCCCAGCGGATTGCCAAAGAGGGCGCTGGCTTGAAGGTCGCCATCTTTGCCGGTGGCTGCTTCTGGGGTGTCGAAGGTGTTTTCAGCCACGTCAAAGGCGTGAAGAAGGCAGTGTCCGGCTATCACGGCGGCAAGGCCGCAACTGCAAAGTACAACACGATCATAGGCGGTATGACCAACCATGCGGAATCAGTGCGGGTGGTCTATGATCCCTATGTCGTGCGCTATGATGAATTGTTGCGGATATTCTTTTCGGTTGTTGCCGATCCCACGCTGAAAAATCGGCAAGGTCCGGATGTTGGCGCCCACTATCGCACAGCCCTGGTTCCCATGAGTGCTGAGCAGCGTGCAGTAGCGCAGGCCTATCTGAAGCAGATGGGGCAGTCCGGAGTGTGGAAGAAGCCGATTGTGACTCGTATTGAGAGCTACAAGAAGTTCTACGCCGCCGAGAGCTATCATCAGGACTACATGGCGAAAAATCCAGGCAGTCGGTACATCGTGCGCTGGGACGCGCCAAAAGTCCGCGCGCTGAAGGCCAAGTTCCCGTCCGACTACAAAGCGAGCTTTCTGCGCGACGGCGGCTGAGCCAGCGATCTGGCGTGATACACTCCCCTATGTCTGGTCACTGATCTGCCCTAATCTGGCATAGTGCCGAAGACGCGACTATATGGTCGGCCATGGGACAGCACGATCACGCACATCAAGAGCATTCAGGGGACGATCTGGTTGGTGCCGCACGCGGTGCGCTTACCGATGCAGGCGAGCAATGGACGAGCATGCGCGAAGCGGTTTTTGCCGAGCTTGCGCAGCATGATCGGCCAGTCTCTGCTTATGACATTGCCGACAATCTCTCGGCAGCACGAGGCAAGCGGGTAGCCCCCAACAGCGTCTATCGCATCCTCGATCTGTTCGTTGGCAACAATCTCGCGCTGCGGGTTGAAAGCTCGAACGCATATCTCGCCAACACACATCCGGGTTGCGCACACGACTGCATCTTCCTTGTCTGCGATGAATGCGGCGATGCCATCCACGTTGACGATGATGAAGTCAGCCGGTCTGTGCGTTCGGTTGCACAAAACCGCGAGTTCAAGGCGCGCCGTCCGGTGATCGAGATTCGCGGTCTGTGCCGACTTTGTGCCTAGGCGCACGAATGCACTTGCTGAGTTGAAGCCATCGCAACAAATCACGATGAAGCGTTCTAATTCATAGACGAACTGTTCATCGACAGTTTCGATTTCGAAGTGTAGAGCATTTGGTTATGAATCGAACGCCCGAAACTCCGTTGCTTGATCAGGTCGATACGCCTGATGATCTTCGCAAACTTCCACCCGAACAGCTTCGACAATTGTCTGACGAACTGCGTGCGGAAATGATCGACGCGGTCAGTACGTCGGGCGGGCATCTGGGCTCGGGACTCGGCGTGGTCGAGCTGACCGTGGCCATCCACTACGTATTCAACACGCCGGATGACCGGCTGGTGTGGGATGTGGGCCATCAAGCCTATCCGCACAAGATCCTTACCGGGCGGCGTGATCGTATCCGGACTCTGCGCCAAGGCGGTGGCCTCAGCGGCTTCACCAAGCGCGCCGAGAGTGAATATGACCCGTTCGGAGCCGCGCATTCGTCCACGTCGATTTCTGCGGCACTTGGCTTTGCTGTCGCAAACAAGCTCAAGAACCAGCCCGGTCGCGGTATTGCCGTGATCGGCGATGGCGCGATGAGTGCCGGCATGGCCTATGAGGCGATGAACAATGCAGCGCAGGCCGGCAATCGCCTGGTCGTGATCCTTAACGACAATGATATGTCGATCGCGCCGCCCGTGGGCGGGCTATCGGCCTATCTCGCCCGGATGGTTTCTTCCAGCGAATATCTCGGTTTGCGCAGCCTTGCCTCGCGCGCGGTCAAGAAGATGAGCCGCCGTATGCACGAGGCCATTGGCAAGGCTGAGGAATACACCCGCGGGATGGTGACCGGGGGGACTCTTTTTGAAGAGCTCGGCTTTTACTATGTCGGCCCGATCGACGGCCACAATCTCGATCACCTGATCCCGGTGCTCGAGAATGTGCGTGACACATCGGAAGGCCCGGTGTTGATCCATGTTGTGACGACCAAGGGCAAGGGCTACAAATACGCCGAGGAAAGCGCCGACAAGTATCACGGCGTGCCGAAGTTCAATGTCGTAACGGGCGAGAAGAAGAAGGGCGCTGCCGGCCCGCCAGCCTACCAGAACGTGTTTGGCGATACGCTTGCCAAGCTGGCAGAAACCGATGACCGGATTTGTGCGATCACGGCCGCGATGCCTTCGGGCACCGGGGTTGACCGATTTGCTAGAGCGCATCCTGAACGCAGCTTCGACGTTGGCATTGCCGAACAGCATGGCGTGACCTTCGCCGCCGGATTGGCTGCGCAGGGTATGCGCCCGTTTGCCGCAATCTATTCGACCTTCCTACAGCGCGCCTATGACCAGGTGGTTCACGATGTCGCGATCCAGAACCTGCCGGTGCGCTTTGCAATTGACCGCGCTGGTCTGGTCGGTGCCGATGGCTGCACCCACGCTGGATCGTTCGATATCACCTACCTTGCCACTCTGCCCAACATGGTCGTGATGGCCGCTGCGGACGAGGCGGAGCTGGCGAACATGACCTACACCGCCGCCGAATATGACGATGGGCCGATTGCCTTCCGCTATCCGCGCGGCAGCGGCACCGGTGTTCCGATCCCGGACCAGCTCGAAAAGCTCGAAATCGGCAAGGGTCGGATCGTGCGCGAAGGCACCAAGGTTGCGATCCTGTCGCTTGGCGCGCGTTTGGAAGAGGCCAAGAAGGCCGCCGACCAGCTCGAAGCCAAGGGTCTTTCGACCACAGTCGCCGACATGCGCTTTGCCAAGCCGCTCGACGAGGATTTGATTGCGAAATTGATGCGTACGCACGAGGTTGTGCTGACGATTGAGGAAGGCGCCATCGGCGGCCTAGGCGCGCATGTGCTGACCTATGCATCTGACGAAG
>JBCAXQ010000244.1:0-4446 GCA_038534015.1 Pseudomonadota bacterium
GTGGTTGACCAAGCTAGAGCAGAGCTTCAACGGCTCTTCGCTTAGTCAACCATTTTGGTTGTAACCGGGAAAACTCTTACGATGGATTACGTCGGGCAAGTTGCAGCAATCCTTCGAGCCGACGCATTTCGTTGGCGCTTGCTAGGCGTTGTTGCCGATCTGGAGCTTCCTGATTGCTGGGTTGCCGCTGGTTTTGTGAGAAATGCGGTTTGGGACGCTCTCCACGGTCGCTCCGAAAGCCCGATTGATGGGGATGTAGACGTCATTTGGTTTGACCAGGATTGTTCCGACCCTGCTCGTGACCGTGCGATTGAAGAAGCGCTCCGCAATACCAATCCTTCGATTGATTGGTCAGTCAAGAATCAAGCCAGAATGCACGTCCGCAACTGAGATGCACCTTACCAATTTGCGACTGACGCCATGCGCCACTGGCCCGAGACAGCGACAGCCGTTGCGGCAAGACGCACCGGTTCAGACGGATGTGAAATTGCAAGCCCAATAGGGTTGGACGATCTGTTCCACCTGGTTATCCGTCCAACGACAATGTTCGAAGTTCAGAAGCGGTCGATCTTCGAGGAGAGAATTCGAAAGAAGGCATGGTTCGAGAATTGGTCAATGCTTCACCGCGCAGTGCCCTAAGGTCAGCTTCCACCCCCATTTACGGACGTTGGGGAATGAGGTAACTTGCTCCTAACTTGCAATGCTAGACAAATGGAACCTTTAGCCATCCGACCTGTTCTCGCCTTGGTCTTGCTATTTTCGCTGTCGGCGAATTTGACTGCGCCAACTCGCGAGAAGATTGAAGGCGATGCACAGCGTATTTTGGAAAGGTGCAAGGCAGAGCTGCTGATTAAGATTGTTGTTGTTGACACCACAAACCTCGAGATCACTCCTATCAAGAAACCTGAAAAACGAACCGAAGCAGACTTACAAGCTTTGCGGTGCGTTGGGCGCCAATCAACTAGTGTGATCGATTTCAGGCCGGTAGCACAACACTTACTGATGATGCGCTCTGGCGATTGACAGCTTTCACCCCCAATTCACGACAAAACGAACCGGCACCAACCGCGTCCGCTTCTGGCGAACTAAGCGCTTCCCGTTATTGGCAGATTCTGGGTCGTCAGCCGACCTCGCATTTGCGCTAGGGCACTGTCACGCCGTTCAAATCACCCATTTTCCTACCGACCGGCATTTATGCCATTCAGCACAAATGATCGCACGTCACTCCTCGCATCACCGGTCTCTGCCGAGCGTCATGGAATTCCTGCAGTGCAAGGTGAGTTTTTTGCGCTAGGACACTGTCTCAAGTGTTTCAAACGTTGCCTGCGTGCGACGAATTGAGAGGATTCCCATGAAATTCACCCGCCTCGGAAATTCAGGCCTGATGGTCTCCCAACTGTGCCTGGGCTGTATGAGCTATGGCGACACCAGCAAAGGCTGGCACGGGGATTGGTTGCTCGATGAAGATGCGAGCCGTCCGTTCTTTCGTCAGGCGCTTGAGGGCGGGATCAATTTCTTCGACACCGCCAATGGCTATTCGGGCGGCACGTCGGAGGAGATAACCGGCAAGCTGCTCAGGGAGCTGGCTTATCGCGACGAGATCGTGGTTGCGACCAAGGCGTATATCCCGTGGCGGCAAGCGCCAAACACAGGCGGGCTTTCCCGCAAAAGCCTGATGCAGGCGGTCGATGACAGTCTTGGTCGGCTCGGCATGGATTACATCGATCTGTTCCAGATCCATCGCTGGGATGATGTCACGCCAATCGAAGAGACGATGGAGGCGCTCCACGACATCGTGAAGACGGGAAAGGTACGATATATCGGTGCGTCTTCGATGTATGCTTGGCAGTTTGCAAAGGCTCAGGAAACCGCCCGGGCAAATGGCTGGACGCGGTTCATTTCGATGCAGAACCAGCTCAATCTGATCTATCGCGAGGAAGAGCGCGAGATGCTGCCTCTGTGCGAGGCCGAAGGCGTGGGTGTGATCCCGTGGAGTCCGCTGGCTCGTGGTCGTCTCGCCAGGCCGCTGGGTGACGAGACCGTCCGCAGCAAGACCGACGGCTTCGGGAAAGTCATCTATCCCGAAGACGCGGCCGATAGCGCGATAATTGGCGTGTTGTCGGAGCTTGCCGAGCAACGCGGGGACAGCATGGCAAGCCTGGCATTGGCCTGGCACTTCACCAAGCCGGCTGTGACTGCGCCGATAGTGGGCGCGACCAAGCCGCATCATCTCGAAGCGGCATTTGCAGGGATTGATCTGACGCTTGCTGAAGAAGAGGTCGCCGCACTTGAGGCACCTTACAGACCGAAGTTTCCGACAGCGATGGGCATGCCTCTGCCTGAACCGCACTCGGTTTCTGTCCGCTCTTAGGAAACATACCCGCAATTGTACTGTCTTTGTGACAAGCAGAGTGTCTTGGTCAAGAACTCGTCATGAGAGCGTCATGGGACCGGCCCACCGTCGTCTCGCATTCCAACGGGGCGACGATGGACATCATAAACATCTTCCTGACCAGCGGCCTTGGCGAGACGCTCGAAGACTTTGTTCATGATCAGCGACGCCTTACTTTTGATCATCTCGATTCCGATGGTCCAAACCGGCTGGTCGAAGGCCCTATGTGGGCGTTCATCGATTGGGTCATGGATGACATGGCCGGCCTCGAGATGTGTCGCCGCCTGCGGGCGGATCCGCGAACCAGTGAAGCGCACATCACCATGGTGCTTGAACAGGACGACTTGGAAGACCGCCGCCGTGCGCTTCGCGCCGGTGCTGATGATTACATGATTGGGCCAATCGACCGTACGATCATTCTCGACCGGGTGTTGGCCCTGCAAGCCCGCTCGGGCGAACCCCATGCCACCAAAAGGATCGAGGTCGGTGAACTCACGATCGATATGGCTGCGCTGCAAGCGCGATGGGAGAAAGAACCGATCATGCTGCGCCCCAACGAGTTTAGACTGCTTCGCTTCTTCGCAGAAAACCCCAATCGGGTTCTGAGCCGCGATGATTTGATCAACGGGCTTGGCAAACGGGAGCCACCGATTGACGAGCGCACTGTCGATGTGTGGGTTGGTCGGCTCAGGCGCGCGCTAAAGGCTGCGGGCGCGGGCAATCCGCTGCGGACCGTCCGTTCGATGGGATACGTCTTCGATCTGAACTGACTTTGCAGGATCGGCGGCTGCGTTTCGCTTCATATCGGACGGTTGCGACCAGTCGTCTCAACCCATGAAAAAGGGCCGCTCCTTGCCGGAGCGACCCTTTCTTGCCTCCTGGAGAGGGAGACTGGACTAGAATTCGGTCGAGAGACCGATCGAGAACGACGTACCCACCTCGTAGCTGTTGATGTCGATCCGGTTGTTTTCGTTCTCTTGGAATTCAAGATTGTCGCGGCCAAGGATATTGCGCGCCTCGAGTTGCAGTTCGAACGGCTGACCGAACATGCCGACTTCTGTCCGTGCGACCAGATCGATGGTCAGACCGGGGTCTTCGACAATGTCCGGGCGCTGGAAACCGCGGGTGGTGACTCGCTCGCTCGCATAATTGAACAGTACCGAGAATTGCTGGGTCTTCTCGGTGTCTTCAATACCAAGCGTGAAGTTCGCAATGTGGTCTGACTGCCCAACAAGCGTATCTCCGTCATCGAACAGCAGCGACGCGTTGATTTCGCCGCTCGGCGGGATCGCCGAAGTGTCATCCGGACCCACCGAAATCTCTGACTGTGTGTATGTGTAGTTGGCGATGAACAGCAACTGCTTGGTTTCGAAGAAGCTGCCGCCCAGATCATACAGGTCGATGCCATAGACAAAATCGATCTCGGCGCCGTACAGTTCAGCGGTCGGAGCGTTGGCAAAACTGGTCAGCAGCTCACCGCCACCCACAGTGAAGATGAACGCTTCGATCGGGTTCTCAATCTCCTTGTAGAAACCGGCAATGCTGATGCGGTTCTGGCCACCGAGGTAGTACTCGCCACGCGCTTCGAAGTTGAGCAGCTCACTGTCGGTAAGGAAAGGGTTACCGCGGAATTCACGGTTTGATTCCGGATCGAAGTAGGTTTGTTCGACCAGCTCACGGAACTGTGGGCGGGCGATTGTCTTGGACGCTGACAGACGAAGCTGAAGGTCGTCGACCGGCTCCCAGGTGATTGTACCCCCCGGCAGGAAGTAATCGTTCGCCAGGTTGGTCGCGGTCGCTCCGGCGATGGGCGAAACGAACCCTGTCTGGTCGAGAGCGACAGTCTGAGTGGCATCTTCATAGCGAACGCCCGCTTCAATCGTGATGCGGTCAGTCGGGAGGAACCGCACGATGCCGTAGCCTGCGTGAATTTCGAGCGCAGCATCGAAAATCGGAAATGGACTGGTCTCATCGAGCGTAACGTTATAGCCCGCCAGGGTCGCTCCATTGATGATGTCGCCGGGTCGCCGTAGTCCGAGTGCAGCAATTGTGTC
>JBCAXQ010000245.1:0-4429 GCA_038534015.1 Pseudomonadota bacterium
ACTGATGGCGGGCCGTTGATCTAGGAACTAGTGCGCCATCAGCACCGGAACCGTCGCCATTTCCAACATGTTCCGCGTGGCACCGCCGAGGATCGCCTCGCGAAAGCGCGAATGGCCATAGGCACCCATCACCATCAATCCGCACTCTCGCAACTGAGCAGCCGAAAAGAGAGTGTCCGCAATCTTGGCCTCGCCGCGCGGCACCTCTACCAAATCAGCATCAATTCCATGGCGGCTGAGGTATTTCGCCCCTTCGACAGGTGGAAAATCAAACCGGTCGCGATCTTTCTCTTCAGCTACACTGGTCAGAAACACATTGCTGGCTGTGCGCAGCAAGGGAACCGCAGCGCGCAGCGCTACACAGGCCTCTGACGATCCGTTCCACGCAACCATGACCGGGGCAGCAGTGTCGAAACGTTTGAGGTCTCCTGGTATCACAAGCACCGGCACCGGAGCCTTGAGCACCAGTTCACCAACCATCTTGGAAGGGCTCCGACCTTGCTCACCAATGTCATGGGGGCCGACGATTATCAGATCATGTAAAGCAGATTGTTCGAGCAGGCGTGTCTCCGCCATTCCGTACAAAAACTGCCACTCCCAAGACACATCTTCATTCGCCAAGTCTGTCTCGATCTTCGACTGCAGCTTTTCAGCAGCCTCTTTGATGCGTGGCATCGCTGCTGCCATTGCCGAGCCGTAGAAATCACCGGGTGCGAACACTTCGTAGCTTACCGCTTGCAAGCAGGTAATGTGGGCATCGTTGGCACGGGCGATATCCAGTGCAGCCTGAAGCCGCGCCTCCATGCAATTGTCTCCGTCGATGTGCAGCAGAATCGATTTCATCACGCTTCTCCTTCCATAACCATAAGTGGCAAACGCAAGAGCTGGACGCATTGATCCAAATCAATTTTGATGCCTTTCCTAGATGGCGTTGCCCCCGGGCCTTTATCCGGGCTGAAGGGTGGAGGGCGCGGGAGGTTAAGGCCGAACACAAGAAACGCCGAGCCTTCCCAATCCTGCATATGCTCGCTAGTTTTCCCATTCGGGAGAAACCTTCAATGCAGATCACGCACCAGCCGCCGGTCAAGACTTCGCTTCAGCCCAGCAACCACCCGTACCTTTCGGGACCGTGGACGCCGGTGCACGAAGAAGTCGATGTCGATGAACTCGAAATGATAGAAGGCGAAATTCCCACCGACATTGACGGAATCTATCTGCGGAACACGGAGAATCCGGTGCATCAGCCGCTTGGCCGCCATCACCCGTTCGATGGCGATGCAATGATCCATCAGGTCAGCATTTCCGGTGGCAAGGCCAGCTATCGCAATCGGTTCGTGCGTACCCAGTGTTTCGAGGCTGAGCAGATAGCGGGACAATCGCTCTGGGGTGGGCTGATGGATCCGCCCGCTCTTTCCAAACGTCCAGGCTTTGGCGCCCATGGATCGCTGAAAGACACCGGCTCAACCGACATTATCGTTCACGCCGGGGTCGCACTTGCAACGCTATACCAATGCGGGGAGGCGTGGCAGCTTGATCCTGTGACGCTCCACAACCTTGGCAAAGCTTCATGGGGACCGCTCGACGGCGTTTCCGCTCATCCCAAGGTGGACGAGAGCACTGGCGAACTGATGTTCTTCAACTACTCGAAACATCCGCCCTACATGCACTATGGCGTGGTAGACCGAGGGGGAGAGCTCGTCCGGTATGAGCCGATCCCGTTGCCAGGGCCGCGACTGCCGCATGATATGGCAATCACTCGCAACTGGTCGATCCTTAACGACATGCCGTTGTTTTGGGACGAAGAACTGCTCAAGCGCGATATCCATGCCGCGCGCATTCATGATGGCGTGCCGACGCGTTTCGCGTTGATTCCGCGCCATGGGACCGCCGCCGATCTGCGTTGGTTCGAGGCCTCGCCCACCTATGTGCTCCACTGGACCAACGCTTATGAAGTTTCTGGGCCAGACGGCGACGAGGTGGTTCTCGAAGGGTATTATCAAGACAAACCGATGCCCGATCCGATCGAGGAAGCGGGCGAATACAGCCACATGATGGCCTATGTTGACGAACACTCTTTCGAGCCGAGGCTCCACCGCTGGCGCTTCAACCTTGAAACCGGTGAAACTGTCGAAGAACGGCTTTCCGACAGGATCGTCGAGTTCGGTATGATCAATCCCGACTACCTGATGGAAAAGTCACGCTACGTCTGGTCCACGACTACAAAGCCGGGATGGTTCCTGTTCAATGGCTATTGCCGCCATGATACAGAAACAGGCGAAGAACAGGTCTACCAACTTCCCGATGGGGTTTATGCCAGCGAGAGCCCGATGGTGCCGAAGAAGGGCGCGACACTGTCCTCAAGCAGCGAAGCGGGAGGACAACCAAGGCGCGAAGACGACGGATATCTGGTCACCTTCCTGATCGACGAGAACACCGGCACCTCCGAACTGGCGATCCTTGACGCCTCGGACGTTGCCAAAGGTCCGATCTGCCGCGCCGCGCTGCCGCACAAGATCAGCAGCGGCGTGCACTCTACCTGGGTCGAACATTCGCAGCTCAAAGCGGATCGGGAGTTCAGGAGAGGTTTGCTGGCGGCCTAGTCCGCTGGTAGCCTGGGAAAATTCCCCAATACCAACCTTTTTCGAGATAGCCTTGCAACCTATATGCGTCCCACGCATTGGTTTCACGACGGACAAAACCCCAACAAGAGAGGGACTATCCATGGCTTTCCAACTCATCGACCTGCCTTATGCAGACACCGCGCTCGAGCCCGCCATTTCGGCCGAGACGCTGTCTTTCCACCACGGCAAACACCACCAGGCCTATGTCGACAAAATGAACGGCGCAATTGACGGCACCGATCATGACAGCGCGCCGCTCGAAACAGTTGTCGCGGATGCGCGCGGCAGCAACCAAGGCCTGTTCAACAACGCCGCACAAACCTGGAATCACGCCTTTTACTGGCATTCGATGGCAGCCGAAGAAACCGCCCCTTCGGACGAACTCAAGGCCAAGATCGACGCCGCTTTCGGTTCGGTCGAAGAGCTGAAGGAACAGCTCAAGGCGCGCGGCGCCGGGCACTTTGCCAGCGGTTGGGTGTGGCTCGCGGAAAAAGGCGGCGAGCTAAGCATTGAAGAGACACACGATGGAGACACGCTGGCCGACAGCGACTTCAACCCGCTGCTGACGATCGATGTCTGGGAGCACGCATACTATCTGGATCATCAGAACAAGCGCCCTTCCTACCTCGACGCTGTGGTAGGTTCGAAGATCAACTGGGCGTTCGCGAGCGAGAACCTCGCACGAGGGGCAACTTGGACATACCCTCAATAGCCGCGCTTCGGCAGTAACAGATGTGGTTGCAGAATTGGCCCGCCCCTCAGACCGAAGGGCGGGCTATTTCGTGCGCCAGTGTTTGGAACGGGTGGAAAGCAAAAGACGGCTAGCTGATGATACCTCAGTCCCTGATCAGGCTGCAGACTTCTTATCAGTCTTGCTGGCAAGCGTATCCCCGGCAGCCCGCAAGAGGTCTTCGGCGTTCATTGGGTGACCGAACAGAAAGCCCTGCACCGAGTCAGCGCCCGCCCGCTTTGCCATCAACAGACCGACTTCGTCTTCAACCCCTTCCAACAAGCAGTGCAAGTTCAATGTTCTTGCCATTCCAGCGAGAGAAGAGAGAAATTTTTCCGTCATCGGGTCGCCTGGATTGGCAATAAAGCTCTTATCGACCTTGAGCTTGTCAATCGGCAGATTGCGCAGATAGCCGAAATTGGAATAGCCAGTCCCGAAGTCGTCCAGTGCGATAGAGAAGCCGATCGCTGTCAGTCGCTCAAGATTTGCCGCGGCGCGTTCAAAATCGGCCATCATCGCGGTCTCTGTAACTTCAAACTCGATCAGTTTTGGTTCCACACCCGACTGGCTGACTCGTTCCACGATCTGGTCGATCGTTGTGTCGGATATCAGATCATAGCTCGATAAATTGATGGAGATCGGGATGGGCCGGTTCCATGCCTGCAGCTGATTCAGCACCTTTTCTATGACCACCAGTGTTATACCGGTAATCAGGCCGCTTTCCTCGGCAATCTTGATGAAACGATCCGGTTCGATGCTGCCCACAATGGGGCTGTTCCAACGCGCAAGCGCCTCTGCCCGCGTGACCAAGCCTGATCCGAGATCGACTTGTGGCTGAAACATCAGGCCAATCTCATCCGCCAAATCGGCCTTGCGCAAAGCCTCTTCCACTTCACCGCGTGCTTCAGCCTGCCGGGCATGATCGAGACTGAATAAGACCGCGCGATTTTTGCCCTGCCCCTTCGCCTTCATCAGGGCATAATCGGCTTGGCTGATCTGGGATCGAGTGGTTTCAGCGAGGTCCATCTTCTTGCATCCGATCGAACCAGAAATCTTGATATGCCTGCCATCGATTACG
>JBCAXQ010000246.1:0-4391 GCA_038534015.1 Pseudomonadota bacterium
ATGCCCCTCAATGCCATCCAGTTCAGCCATGGCATCGCGCAACCGCATCAGGACAAGCTCTGATCCCAACGCCGTGTGGACGCGGACATAATGGTCCTCCATTTCGAGAGCGAGGATATCACTGCCCAGCGCAGCGGGAAGGCGATCAATCAGTTTGGGGTTGGATTCGGCCGGCTCAGATACCGGCCCCGCACGATGCGGTTCATTCTGCTCTTTAGGCTGCGGTCCGCCCGGATCTTCTTGGTTGTTCGGGCGCACAGCCTCTTGGCGCGATTCAATCATGTAGAAGAATGCCGTAATGCCTCCGCCAACCAGGAAGACATAGAAATAGCTGGTCAGCGCCTGCTCCAGTGTGGGCAGGGGCACAGGCCGGGGAAGAAAGCCCATCGACCACACAATTGCTGTCATCGGGATCGTGGCGAGCAAGACCGCGAAGACCCACAAGGCAGGTCTGGGCAATTCGAGCGCCGTATAGAGGCGATCAACCAAGAGATTCATCGGACTGTAGATCGCATAGCCGACCCAGGCGAACACCACCCAACTGACCAGGCGATAGGCAAGCGGTTCCTGAAAACTGCCGAAGGGGCCGATGAAAGCGAGCACGACACCAATCGCCGTCATGATTGACAGATCAATGATGATCTTGCGCGCGATAGGTCGCTGCCCGTTGGAATTCTGCCCGCCCATTCACCTGTTTGTGGCTGCCCATTCGCGCTTCGTAAAGTGGCAAATTGTCTGATTTCCGCGCGGTTCGCGTAAGTTTGGCACCTATCGCGCAGTTCGCATTGCTGGCGAACGGGCAGGCGGCATTCTGGCTCCAACGAACACGCAAGGGAGCTAATCAGATGAACGCTATCGCAAACGCACTTACCCCCCTCGACTTTCTCCGCGCACCGGCAAAGCCCGCTTTCGACATCACACCCCGCGTAAGAGCCATTGTCGCGATCGCAGCGACATCGATGAGCCTTGCCGTGATCTACGCCCTGTTTCGCGGACTTACGGGATTGGCGCCGGACCATGGCCATACCCGTGACATGGCGGTTGTGATCCATGTCGCAACAGTGCTTCCGGCAATCCCGCTGGGCGGCTTTCTGCTGCTCGCGCCAAAGGGCACCAAATGGCACAAGCAGCTCGGCAAGGTCTGGGTCGCCCTGATGGTGACGACCGCACTTTCGGCTTGTTTCATCAGATATGGCGGCGGCCTCGATTTCCATGTCGGCCCAATCCACATCTTTGTGCCAATGACACTTTGGGCCTCTTACAAACTGATCGCGACCGCTCGGCGGGGCGACATGAAAGGCCACAAGAAAGAGATCCTGAGCCTCTATCTCGGTGCGCTGATGATCCCGGGCATTGTCAGCATGGCGATGCCGGGTCGGTTGATGAATGTTTGGCTGTTCTGGTGAGCCCTTGCGAAAACTTCGCCAGATAGGGCGGCGGCGTTGATCGAAAGGTCAGCGCCGTCGCTTCAGCACCAGATAGAGCGCACCCTCGCCGCCATGGCTGCGATGCGCCGGACGGATCGCCGCAATCGCGCTTCCATGTGGGCCAGCGGCGAGCCAATCGAGCAACTTGGCCCGTATGGCACCGCGGCGCGTCGCACGATCAGCCGGATCGACGGGGCGGGGGCGGCCAGCAATCAGCAAAACCACTCGCGCCTGCATCGCCTGCGCCTGATCCAGGCCGCTCGCAAGGCGATGGTAAGCCTGGTCGAGGGTGTGCCCGTGCAGGTCGAGCGTGTAGTCCGGTACGATCCGCCCGGTCTTGAGCTTGCGGTCCCAATGCGAATCGAGGCCGGGATCCGGAGCATGGTTTGAACGTTCAGCCGGGACAGCAGGGCTTGTCCGCGCGGAGGAGGTCATATGCGCCACCGGTCGCGGAGCAGAGGCCTGTACCGGAGCATTTGTCACCCGCGGCATGACAGGCTGCTTGCGCCCTTCGAGCGGGGTCACGCTTTCGGCAAGCCGCGCCCAAGCCTCTGCTTCAGGTGCGGACAATCCGCGCGGAACACTCATTGGTTTTTCAAACGATCGACGGTTCCGCGTGGCAACAAGACATACGCTTGCCCCCGCCCGGTCATCCCACCAGCAATCTCGCGGGCCTCCGCTCCAGCCCCCCAGAATGTATCAAACCGGTTGGCCCCCTTGATCGCGCCACCAGTGTCCTGCGCAATCCATAGACCATCGGCCTCATCCCGATCGAGATCGAGCCACACAGGCGCACCGTAAGGCACAAAGCGGGGATCGACAGCGACCGAGCTTTCCCCGCGCACGGGAATCCCGATCGATCCGAGGGGGCCGTCGCCGGTCAATTCGCGGAAGAATATCCAGCTCTTGTTGAGCCGCATCAGATCGCGACCTTCGGCCGGATTCTCCCGAATATAGGCCATGATGCCCTGCATTGACCCCGGATACTGGCCTGGACCGTCGCCAAGCAGGCCGCGTTCGCGCATGACCCCGCCAATACCGACATATTCGCGGCCATTCTGCCCGGCATAGCCAATTCGAACCACGTCGCCTTCGGGTGTGCGCAATCGCCCCGAACCCTGGATTTGCAGGAAGAAGAATTCGACCGGATCGGCAACCCAGGCGATCACCGGAGCTCTGCCCTCGAGCGCGCCGTCTTCTATCTCGCCACGGTCAAAATACCGGACGAATTCGCCACTATCAGTCCGTCGCCCCAAAGGCGGGCGTCCCGTGCGTTCGCTTTCTGCAATGTCCGATGTCCAACCGCGTTCCAGATCGTCCGGCAAGGCATAGACCGGGTTTTCATATCCTGGCCTGCGCGTGCGGCTGCCCCGAATCTCCGGCTCGAAATAGCCTGTGGCAAATGCCTGACCGGACCCGATGACTGCGGTTTCGAAATATGTCGCAAAAAATGAATCTGCGGTGCCGGTGTTGCGCGGCGCGGCTTCACAAGCCTGCTCCCAATCGGAAGGTCGTGTGATGCCGGTTGCATCCTCCCGCCTGAGCAGGACCGGACAGCTTTCGGCAAAGGAAAGAAGCGCGGATTCCGCATCAGCCTGCGAATACCCCAGGCCTGCAACCACCGGCCCTTTGACCACACCGGCAGCCATGGCGTTGGCCGCGATGGGAGCCGGCAGCGTGGCTGGCGGAAGGCTATCAGGGATGATCCGGCCACAACCGGACAGGAGCAGAGTAAGAACCAGGATAAAGCCAGCGCGCATGTGCCCTCCTGATATCCTCAGTGAGATCGAAGGACGGCCGGCGAGGCCGCAGGCTTAGCCTTCGTCCGTTTCGTCGAGCAGCCAGTTCGGATCTTTCGCACCGACATTGCGCGAGAAGGTCCAGATGTCGCGGCTTTCAACGGCATCATCAAGCGACCCGGCAACGACGTTACCATCCTTGTCGCGGGTAACAGCGGCAATATCCGCAACAAACAGGATCGCGATGTTGGCGATCCTGCCGTCGAGCTGGGCCGAGTGGATCTTGGTCTCTTCAATCCGGACGAGCTTGTTGTCGAGAGTGTGGCCCTCTGCCTCGCGAGCGTCGATTGCAGCAACGAAACCGGCATAGACATCGTCATCACACAGCTCGCGCAGAGTCTCGCGATCGCCCCTCCAGAAGGCCTCCAGAACCATCTCATACGCGGCTTTTCCGCCTTCAAGGAAAGTGACTACGTCAAATTTGCTGTCAGCCGCCGCGATTTCACGCAGACCGCGTTCCACAGCCGGCATCACGCCTTCCATCTCGGGCACACGCGCAGCAGGCGCCGGGACAGCCGCAGGCGGGGGCACGTTTCTCGGCCCCTGATCATCGCCGGTATCGAAACGATGAGGGACATGTTCTTCTTCGTGTTCGGCACGGCGTCCGAGGACGGAATAAAGGCGCAGCCCCAAAAATGCCGCGATCATGGCGAGGATGACAATTTCAACTACCACTGTGTTTCAGCTTTCCTGCTTTGCTGCCAAGCGAAACCGCCCGCCGACAGATATGCCCCTCCACGAACATCTCTACGTGCCCTAAATAAGCGCTAAATACAAATCGACAACGCCCTTTTAGGCCATAGTCTGAGCTTTTTTGGTCGCAAACCGGTCGGTTGCGGGCGAGCTTTCCCAGTGCTAGGCGCGCCGCAAAACGCACTGTGAACGTGCGATACGAACAACACCCGAAACAGGAAGACATCCACAATGGCCGACGAAGGCGACATTCTGACCGATCTCGATAACCCAGCCGCTGGCGCGAATGGTGCTGACAACCAGCCCGCAGCTGGTCTGATCACGCAATATGTGAAGGACCTTTCGGTCGAAAACCCGAGCGCTCCCGATGTGTACCAATGGCAGGGACAGCCGCAGATCGATGTTCAGTTCAATATCGGTTCGGAACAGGTCAACGAGGAAGTCCTTGAGGGTAACCTCGTGGACTTCCTCG
>JBCAXQ010000247.1:0-4349 GCA_038534015.1 Pseudomonadota bacterium
GGACGCACTGCGCTTCTTCATGGCGGCGATGGAAAGCCAGGGCCGCGACATCAAGATGGATGACAAGCGTGTCGAGGGCTATCGCAATTTCGCGACCAAGCTGTGGAACGCGACCCGCTTCTGCCAGTCAAACGGCATCGGCGCGAGCGCCACGCTTGCTGCGCCGGATGCGCGCCTTGCCGCGAACCAATGGATCATCGGTGAGGTCCAGCAGGCCTGCGAAGAAATCGAAGCCGCGATGTCCGATCTGCGTTTCGACGCAGCGGCCAATGCGATCTACCAGTTCACCTGGAGCAAGTTCTGTGACTGGTATCTCGAGCTGATCAAACCAGTTTTCGCAGAAGGCGCAGACCCCGATGCCATGCCGGCGGTTGAAACGCGCGCAGTTGCCGGATGGGCGCTCGACCAAATCCTCGTCATGCTGCACCCGTTCATGCCGTTCATCACAGAAGAGCTGTGGCATGCGCTTGCCAAGTCTCAGGGGAGTGAACGCAAGTATGAGCTGATCCTCGCCAAATGGCCCAATCCGCGCGGCGAAGTCTCCAAAGATGCGACGGATGCAATCGACTGGGTGATCGAGCTCACCAGCAATGTCCGCAGCGCCAAGAATGAGCTGGGCATCCCGCCAGGCGCAAAGCTTGCTGCATTCCTTCCAAACGCTTCATCACTGGCGAGCAGCACAATCGAGCGCAGCGCGGCGGCTATAGAAAGGCTCGCGCGGCTCACGCCTGTCACCGTCGGAGACGCGCCTGATGGCGCAGCGATGCAAGTGACTGCAGGCGACGATGTGTTCGTAATCCCGCTCGAAGGGATCATCGACATCGACGCTGAAAAGACCCGCCTGACGAAAGCCCTTGCCGCGTCCGAGAAGGAAGCCAAATCGCTCGAAGGCAGGCTCTCAAACGCCAACTTTGTCGAACGCGCAAAACCCGAAGCGGTCGAGAAAGCGCGCGAGGATCACGCGCACCATTCGGCAGAGGTCGAGCGACTGAAAGCAGCACTGGAGCGGTTGGGATAGCGTCTTGCTGCGTTTGCTCCTTTTCTTGCTGGCGGTTGTGATACCTGCGGCGCTCTCTCTCCCGCTCGCCGCGCAAGAGGTTGAGGAGCGAGTCATCGTGACCGGCGTGGTGCGGGACATAAACACCGGTCTTCCGCCCTACGGGACCAAGACGACATTCACGCATTCGATTAGGCTCGCCGCATGGCGTCAGGGGGATGAGCCCGTTGAAACAATGGTTCTTTGGATCAGTTTCGAAACGGAAACTTCGCTCGAACTCGATGAGCTAGGGCAGCAGTTCCCCACTGGCGAACTCATCCGCTTTATGGTGCAAGACGGCGTTACAATCGAGGGCGAAACCGGGGGCTTGCAGTCCGCCAATGCCAAGTTTGCCGTTATGTTGCCGAAAATACCGGATGAAGAGGTCGTGGCGGCGGCGGATCGCCTTCTTAGGCCGCCTGCCATCGAAGATGCCAAACTCGGCATATTCGAGGCAACTCCTCCCTTTATCGAGAATTTTGGACAGCAGCGCGACTGGCTGGGCAAGGAAATCCTCTTCGAATTGATCCTCGAACCCCTCGGCCCCAATGCGCGTGAACATGCTCTGGCAATGGCGCGGATCGCATGGAAAAATCGCAAAACCATCGACGCGCAAATCCGCGAGGCGATAACCGATCACATCTATTCGCGGCGAGCCCAGGAAGCCGGGATCATGCTTGTCCCGCTCGACGGTGACGGGCCGTCAATTACCGAGGACGAATTGCCACCGCTCAGCCGCGAGGACTTCAAGGCCGATCACAAATTGGTTTACGTTCATTGCTCCGCGCAAGACTACTGCTCGTATAGCTATGTCGCACAAAAGGCCGGTTGGGAATGGAGCTACTGGGCCACGATCAGGCGCAACGAAGACAGCTGGTCTCTGGACGGCTGGGCCTTCCCTTGAGGGCCTGCGCGTTTCCTACCAGTGCCAATTGTGCGATAATTGGCGGATGAGGCAAATGGCGATCAAAACGTGTCAATCGACTGGATCGATTAATCGCACCCTCTATAATCGATCGGTTTTGAAACCTTGGACAGTGTCTCATGTGTTTCAAGCGTGCTGTATCGGCGACGAACCGAGCCACCCGCTCCCTCCACCCTTCCGCCCGGAGCCTACCGGGATACCATCCGGGTGGAAGGGTGGAGGGCGCGGGTGGCAAGGCAAAGCTCGAGCAAAAACAGCCGACGAACCGAATTGGGTGCGCTGATGGCTGACCTCGTCCTCGCCACAGATGACACCGGCGGGCCGGAGATCTTCGCTTCCCTGCAAGGCGAAGGGCCGAGCGCGGGCACACCGGTGGCGTTCATCCGCCTATCGCGGTGCAATCTCGCCTGCACCTGGTGCGACACCGCTTACACTTGGCACTTCGAAGGGGATGAGCGCGAGCATCGCGATGGGGTCACGTTCGATCGCAAGGCCAATCAGGTTTCGCTCGACCCTGCAGATGCCGCCGCACGGATACTCACACTGGGGCAAAAGCGGTTGGTGATCACCGGGGGCGAACCGCTGATGCAGGGCGCGGCGCTGGCGGACATGCTCGAACATATGCCGGACATGGAAATCGAGATTGAAACCAACGGGACCACCAAAGCGCCAAGCCACGTCGATATTCGCGTCGATCAGTACAATGTCAGTCCCAAGCTCGCGCATTCCGGCAATGAGGCGGAACTGGCGCTGATCCCCGAGCGCCTCGATTTCTACGCGACCGATCCGCGCGCCTTCTTCAAATTCGTCATCGCTGAGCCTTCGGATGTTGAGGAAGTGCTCGAACTGCAGGCGCGCTATCGCTTCAAGCCCGGGCACGTCTTCCTGATGCCGGAAGGCACCGATAGCGCGACATTGCGAGCCCGCGAGGAATGGCTCGCGCCGCTATGCTTGAAACACGGTTTCCGGATGTCGGACCGGATGCATATTCATCTGTATGGGGATGAGCGGGGTACTTAGTTTGTTGGATGCCGCCGCCACCCGCGCCCTCCACCCTTCCACCCGGAGCCTACCGGGACACCATCCGGCGTGCGAATTCCTCGCTCATGCGATCACGGATCGCATCGCTGCGGGCGGCCACTTTGCCTTGCGACGCCTTCAGCGTCGTTTGCTTTGACCATGGCTCTTTGAAAGATGATTTTCGCCAGAGTGGAGCGAGAACTGTGGACTGCGAGAACCGGGGCGCAGCGGACTTTCAGGTCCGTGAGCACCGGAAGCGCAGCAGGCTGCTGTTCGCAGCCCGCCCTGGGGGAAATCCCGCTTATCCCTGCGAGCGCCAGCGCTGGACGACACGGTCGACGGTCTCTTCCTCATTGCCGTCCTGGCTCCACAGGTCGACAAAGCTCGGGTCTTCGGACGCCGGACGTTTGTTCTCTTCGAGGGTGTCGAAGTTGACGCGGATTGGAACAGCAACACCTTCCCCCACCACGATGCATTCGCGGTTGCGGAGCGCCGGAATCGAATCGAGGAAGCCGCGTGCCCCTTCTGGCATGGCCGCTTTCACGAAGGCCTGGTCGCGGTCGTTGTTAAGACGCATTGAGATGATGGTGCCGCACTGTGACAGCACGCCCTCGGCAAGGTCGGAAGGACGCTGCGTGATCAGGCCAAGGCTGATCCCGTATTTGCGACCCTCTTTCGCAATCCGGCTGAGGATGCTTCCGACTGCCGAACCATCGGAGTTCTTCTCGCTCGGGACGTACCGGTGGGCCTCTTCGCAAACGAGCAGGATCGGCCGGGTCTTTTCCTCACGGCCCCAGATCGCAAAGTCGAAGACAAGCCGGCTGAGCACGGCAACCACTGTCGAAGTGATATCGGAGGGCACGCCGGAAACGTCGATAATCGAAATCGGTTTGCCCTCGCCGGGCATGCGGAAGACCTTGGAGATGAAGTCCGTCATGGTGTCGCCCACCAGCATGCCAGAGAACATGAACTGGTAGCGGGGATCGGCCTTCAGTTCTTCGAGCTTGCCCTTGATGCGCATATACGGCGCTGAAGATGTCGCCTTGTCGAGCTTGCCCATCTCATCCTGGAGGTGGTTCGAAAGGTCGGAAAGCAGATAGGGGATCGGCGAATCCACCGTGATCTTGCCCATCGTTTCCGCCAGCCGGTTCTTGCTGCGCGCATGCAGGATGCACTTGGCCAGGATATCGCCATCAACCTGGCGTTCGTTGCCATCGCTGGTGAGCAGGACTTCGCAATGTTCTTCGAAGTTCATCAGCCAGTATGGCATCTGCAGGTTGGAAACGTCGAGGATCTGGCCTGTCTGGCGAAACGCGGCGGAGTATTCTCCGTGAGGGTCGATCATGACAATATGACCCTTCGGCGCAG
>JBCAXQ010000248.1:0-4329 GCA_038534015.1 Pseudomonadota bacterium
CCCTTGTGTGACCGCCCCGTTGAGGACAAGGCCTACAAACCGTTTTGCTCCAAGCGATGCGCGGACGTCGACCTCTCTCGCTGGCTGAAGGGAAGCTACGCCATTCCCGGCCGCAGCACCGACGAGGGCGACGGCCTGCCCGGAAACGATCCCTCTTCTGAGCAGTGAATCTGGCAATGGACAGACGCCCGGACCAGCGCTAAGAGACGCGTTCCCCAACGGCCCGCCCGGGTAGCTCAGGGGTAGAGCAGCGGATTGAAAATCCGCGTGTCGGTGGTTCGATTCCGCCCCCGGGCACCACAATCTTCCAGGTTTGAAGCTATCGCTGGCCAAAGTGATGCCGCACCAGATGCCTGGTGTAGGCCGCAAACCACAGCTCATATGCTTTTGCGATCGCTGCGTCCTTGCGCGCTGCGGGGAGGTGCTGGTCAAACGCCCACGGCTTTGCCGGTCCGTTGAAATGAAGAACCTTGGCCTCGCTCAGCGGAGGCGCATCGTGGCCGCGCAGATTTGCGAGATGGCCGACCATCATATTGTAGCGGGGATCAAGCAGAGTGACTTCACGCCCGAACATCCGATTGAAGATGGCCTGATCTGTGTGATCGGACTGCACCTGCGCCCATGACGATGGGGAAAGCTGAGCAAGGACCTCTGCCCGGTTCGCATCGGATCGATGCGTCGGCCCCATCGCCATCAGCCCTGCGTTAAAACTGCGATGCGCACGATTCCCGCTCTTCCCGGCGAGCTCCGCCATCGTCGTCTGATCACGTCCCTGCCCCTGAATCTCGGCGCGGTCGGGGCAGGCGAGAAAATCCGCATCGTTCTCAAAGACATCGGAGATATCTGTCTGGAACAGCATGTCGCTGTCGCAGAACAGCAAAGTGCCAGGCTCGCTAACCCAGAAACTCTCCAGTGAAAGAAAGCGTGCCGATCGGCTGCTCAGCCCCGCCTCCTGCTCAATGAGCCGATCAATCGCGGCAGCGAGATCAGGGCTGGGGTTGCGAAACATCGCCTTTGGAAAATCGCGAACGAGGCGTTCCTGATCGGCAATCGGCACGTCACGATGCACAATCACAATGCGACCGCTGAACCAGCGATTGTACGTGAGGAAGCTTTCCAGCATGATGCGGGTGCCAATCAGAAAGCTCTCGGAGGAGACAGTCACCAGAGTTTGGGGAAGTTGGATCGGCATCAATGATCCAGAAACTGCAGAGCGAGACGGAGATGGGCGAAACTGCCGTTGTTCTCCAGGTCGGATGACGTGAGTTCGCGTTTCAGGCGTCGCACATCGATATAGCGGCCACGACGATAGTCTGCCGGCGGTCCCAGCCCTTCGCCGATTTCTTTCATGGCATCGAAGGTCGCCGCCTTAATGTCCGAAACGCGGGCTGGCTCCTGCTTTGAATGGTTCATTCGCACGCTCTCGGGTAACACGCCGCGCATCATTTCCCGAAACAGCCAGCGCCTCTCATTGCCGCGCTGGAACAGATGAACAGGCACGGACAATGCAAACTCCATCACGCGTTTGTCCAACATGGGGAAGGCATAGCGGATGCCCGTACGCGCACCCATTTCGGCCCAGTCTTCGAGCCTGGCAGTGATGTGCCCGGCTTGCAGCAGTTCCAGCTGGGTCCCTCTTGCGCTGCTTAACGATAGAGGGGCGATGGTTGGTGGCTCGACGCGGTGCAGAATATCCTCGGAAAGGAAAGTCTTGGCCAGCTTCGCTTCAGAGACAGTCGCCTTGCGCGCCCGGTTCTTCTCATAGCGAGCCAGCAGGAGGCCTTTGGCAACCCCGCGCAGGCCGTCACTATTGGTCAGCCCTGCAAGCTTTCTCCACTGCCCTGTCCGTGCATATTCCAATGGAAGGCCGCGCCCATTGAAGGTCAGGAATTCATCCCCGCCCCATCCGGAAAGAATGCGCGTTACATCACGCTTCGCGGCCGCTTCCTGGACGATGGATTCGTTGAACGCGTTGCCCACATTGTAATCGCAAGCGAGATCGAGCTTGAACAGATCAAGCGCTTGTTGCTTCGTGGGTCGATCAAAAACGACATCAATGCCCAATTGCGCTTGCATGGCAGCGATCCAGCCCGCCTCATCCGATGATGGGGAATCGGCACTCCACATTTGCCAGGAAAAGCCGACAGGGTCAGGCAAACCGCTTTCACGCCGGTGTTTGCAAGCCAAAGCCGCGATCGCGCTCGAATCAAGGCCTCCGCTGACATGGACGCCCAGACCGCCCCGATCGGGAAAAGAGCGGTCCCTTACCGCCTGGTCGAACACCTCCCTGCCACGGCTCACATACTCTTCGTCATTCCGCAGTTCGAGTTCAGGTAGCTGTGTTGGATGCCAGTATTGCTCAATCCGCAAATCGCCTTCGGACCAGTGCAAACAGTGCCCCGGCGGAACCTTTCGGATGCCCTTCAGCAGTGTCCGATCATAGCTGAAGAAGCTGTGATCTAGCAGATATCCAGCCGCGACAGCCTCATCAATCTCTGGAAGTTCGCCTTGCGCCAAGTCGCGGATGGAAGTCGCAAAGCGCGGTTTGCCGTCGACCAGCATGTAATAGAGAGGACGAACACCAATGTGATCGCGCGCGGCAAAGATATCTCCCGACGTGTGATCGTCGGCTACAAAGGCAAAATCGCCGCTCAAATGTCTCGGGCAGTCGCGCCCCCAGCGCTCATATGCAGCGACAATGCAGTCAATATCAGAAGCACAAGCGCTTAGGCCGAGGGTATCAGCAAGCTGTCCCCGGCCATACAGATCGGCATCTACCTCGAAGGTGAAGCGACCAATCTCAGCTGTTTTGAAACCCAATTTGCAGCGCTTCACTCAATCGCACCCTCACGATTGACCCGCGCTACCAATACGTCGCCCCAGATTAGGAAACCGGGCTGTAAAAAGCGCCAATCTCAGGATCACGTGGGGCAAAGGTACCCGCTTGAGTGGTCTTTACCGGTGCAACCGAGGTTACTTCCGGAGCATTCCAAGCCAATTTTTCCGTGGCGTTCTTTTCGTTTCTCATTTTTTGCCTCTTCTAGGTGTGGGCCGCATCACCCTACGTGAGTTCCCGTGGGTAATAGTCAGTTACCAGAAAGAATCAATCACGTTTGTGGAGACTTACTCAGACAGCCCAACATGCTTGAGTTCGGACAGCCTGCTTAGGAACGCCAGCGTGTCGGCCTGGCAGGTTGCGCCGTCGACCTCAAATTCCTCCTGCAGAGCGGTGCAAATTTCGGCGACCGTTCGTTGACCGTCAATCAAATCCCAAATTCGCGCGCCGACAGCCTCATAATGGAAATACTCCCCGCTATCGATATCCATCAACGTGGTCCCATCTGCCACATCACTGAAGAGGATGGCATCGTTTCGCGCCAGCTTCGTTTCCAAATTTATTTCAGTCACTTACACCTTAACCCTCAAGTCACATCTTGTGTCAGCGAGATGTCATAGCCGACTGTTTGCATCACGCCAGCATGATCTTTCACAACCCGGGCGATCTGATTTGCGCTTAGCAACCTCAGCCCGTCCCCCGTACGCCCGGCGCGGAAAAACGGACGGTCTGCTGATGGCTTTTCTGGGAAGCCTGTCTCGCTTTCGCGCGCCTGCAAAGCTTCGAACCGGCATGCTTCAATCGCTGCGTCCAGCGCCGTGGGAGTGGATTCAATCCGGCAGAATTCTGCCACCGCTTCCAAGCAAGAACGGGTATCTTCCAGCATATCCTCGTAGCGAAGAATCGCGACGGGAAAGTCGTCACAGTCTGTCCAGCTCAGAACGTTTGCGCTCCAGCTTTGCATCAATTGAGGCACATTCTGGCTTGAGCGGTCGTCCCAATTGTCGAGGCCACCTCCGTCATCGGCCATGAAGTCGATGACCCAGTCAAAGTCCTTATTCGCATGATGCGCGTAGGAAACCGCGACATCCAGGGGATTGCGAATGATATAGATTGCTCCTGCGGTTACATCGGGGGGAAACAGCGGATCATTCGCATGTCCGCGAATATTTGCCGCGTGGGTTTTCACAAAGCATGGGGGCAACGCCTCGCTCGCCAGCGCCCGCATCAGCATCGCCTGATACGGCAGCAGTTCCATAGGGCTGAGTTCGCTCGACGAAATGGCGGCGAAATCATCGAGCACTTCCCGGTCGAATGGTTCCATCCCGCCTTCAAGCGCCCTCAGGTCCACAGTCTCCTGTTCGTTCAACAGTGCGCTCAACATCGCCCGCAGCCAGGTATTCCCCGATTTGGGATAGGACGCCAGCCAGATCAGCGGTCGATCAGCGCCAAGCGCGGCCCTCATTGGGCAACCGTTTGGAGGATTTGTTCGG
>JBCAXQ010000249.1:0-4328 GCA_038534015.1 Pseudomonadota bacterium
GAAGAAACTGCGCGAAGCGGCTTAGCTTTTTGAACTTTCAACTGTCTGCGACACACATCCGGTAATTTTGGCCCTGCCGCGCCGTAGGACGTGGCGGTGGGTTAGGCTTGGAGTCTGTGTTTCGAACCGATGCGGCCTTTAATCGTCACCCCGGACTTGATCCGGGGTCCAGCTTCTCTTGGGGATATCCTGCAAAGCGCTAGTGTTCTTCATTTGTTCCATGCTATAAGGCTATATGGATAGCGCGATTCTCTCGATTGTTGTAATGGTTGTCGGCGCGGCTCTGGGCGGTGCGGCTGGATGGTTCTTCGCCTCGCGTCCCGTCGCGGATTTGCGAGATCGTCTTGACGCGCGCGATGCCGAGTTCAAACAGGCGATCGCCGAACTGGGCGAGGCCAAGGTAGAACTATCGGCGGTCAAGGAACGCGCTGCGCGGGCTGACGGACTCGTAGCGGATCTCGACAAGGCCCGCGAAGAGAACGCCGCGTTCAAGGCGGAGCGGGCCGGTTTTGCCGAACAGAAGCGCCTGCTTGAGGAAAGCCGTGACAAGCTGCTCAAGGAATTCGAGAATACCGGTGCTCAGGTGCTGGGAAAGGCTCAGGAGGCCTTTCTTCGCCGCGCGGAAGAACGTTTCAAACAGTCCGAGGAAACCGGTGAGGCCAAGATCAAGGCGCTGCTCAACCCGGTGGGCGAACGGCTTGAGAAGTACGAGAAACAAGTCGAGACGCTGGAGAAGCAGCGGGTCGACGCGTTCGGGCAGCTCAACGGTCTGATCCAGTCGATGCGCGAAGGGCAGGAAGAGGTGCGACGCGAAGCGCAACGGCTAGGTAACTCGCTCACCAATGCCCCCAAGGCGCGAGGTCGCTGGGGAGAGCGAGCTCTGCAAAACCTGCTCGAACAATGCGGTCTCGCCGAGCACACCGATTTCATGATGGAGCATTCGGTTGAAACCGAGGAAGGGCACCTGCGCCCCGACGCGATCATAAATGTGCCGGGCCAGAAAAAGCTCGTGATTGACTCCAAGGTCTCGCTCAACGCGTATCAGGCCGCGTTCGAGGCGGACGATGACGATGCGCGCAGAGGGCATCTGGAAATGCACGCCAAAAGCATGCGCAACCATGTCCAGACGCTCGGCGCGAAAAGCTATCAAAGCCAGTTCGAGGAAGCGCCCGATTATGTCATCATGTTCATTCCGGGCGAGCATTTTGTGACAGCTGCGCTGGATGCTGATCCGACACTATGGGACTTCGCATTTGAGCGACGAGTGCTGCTCGCGACCCCCACCAATCTCGTGGCCATCGCACGCACCGTCGCGCAAGTCTGGCGACAGGACGGATTGGCCAAAGAAGCGCAGGAAATTGGCCGTATGGGGGCGGAGCTGTACGACCGGCTGCGCGTCGCCGGCGAACACCTGAAGCGCGTTGGCGGCGGGTTGGATAGCGCGGTCAAGAACTACAACAATTTTGTTGGAAGTTTCGAACGCAATGTTTTGTCATCAGGCAAACGCTTGGCAGAAAAAGGTGTCGAGATTGGCAAAGCCGAGATCGAAGAAGTGCCGCTGGTCGAAAGCACGCCGAACTACAATGCCGCCGATGCGGATGAGGCAGATGCGCTTGAAGACGCCAAGTCTATGGGTCGCGACGCAGCGGAGTAGGTTAATCGGAAGCCAATGGGGGCAAGTTGATGCACAAGATTGGGTTGGTCACAATGGGAGCTTTGATGGCGACCCTGGTCCCGACCGTCGCAACGGCCCAGTCCGGCCCGCTTGCGCCCCGTAATGAATGCACCGCGCCTACTGGCTTGGCACAGCTTGATGCGAGCCTGCGCTCGGTTGCGGCCACACGCGATGTGGCCGGCCTGTTGGAGATTGTCGCGGACAGCGTGAAGCTGGATTTCGGTGGCGGGGAGGGCAAGCACGAGCTCGAGCAGAGGCTCGCATCATCCGATTATCGTCTTTGGGATCAGCTGGATGCGCTGCTCAAGCTTGGATGCGGACGTACGCTTTCGGCGGGCGAATACTACTACGCTTCCTGGCCGTGGTACTTTTCAAAGGATCTGATCCCGCTTGATCCCTATGAGGCCTACATTGTTACCGGTAGCGGTGTTCGGCTTCGTACCGCGCCTTCGCTCTTCGCTCCGATCAACGGCAGTGTGAGCTGGGATTATGTGCGGGCGATCGGCTATTCCGAAGAGACCGAAGAGGCTCCAGGTTTCTTCAGGGTGGAGACACGCAGCGGCCAGCGGGGGTATATTTCGACCGACTATCTCCGCAGCCTGGTCGACTATCGGCTGGTAGCCGAGGAAGCTGGAGGCGAATGGAAAGTCACCGCGTTTATTGCAGGTGACTGATCCAAAATACGGCAATGATGATGGCTAGCCTGTGATTCCCAAGGCTGCTTTGGCTTGGGCCTGTTTGGTTGGAAGTTCGGCCTGTTCGCGCAGAGCCTGGCGATTCTTCATCGCTGCAGTTTCAAATGCGGTCGAACGCTCGAGCAATTCGCCCTCCCATTTTCTCACTTTTTCCTCAGCCCGCGCATGACTCTCTTTCCGGCGTGCTGAATCCGGCTTGTCGGCCAGCTTCTGTTCTTGTTTGACCAGACTATCTCTCGCGCGGCCCAGCTTGTCCTTGGCTTTCGCCATCCGTTTCGCATGATAGTTCATGCTCGAAGCTGAGCTCTCGATCTGGTGGGGCAACACATCGCCGGGCGCTTCACAGAATTGCACGACCGGCCCGGAATATGCACTCGCATCTTCAAGCGTCAGAGTGCGAAGCTTCCAGGTGTTGAGCTTGCGAACGAAATAGGCGGTGTAAACCCCGGTAACTTGCCCGGTTGCGTCGCGCACGGGCCATTGGCCCGTCGCCCTTGCATGCAGATAACTGCGGTAGAAGGCAAAAGGTTCGGTATCGATGCTCATCCCGGCAGCGGCGAGGGCATCGGTGCCTTGATCGATATTGACCCGGGAAAGAGTCGCATTGCCGTGGGTCCAGGCGGTGTGTTTATCGACTGCGAAGAACTCGGAACGCGGGTCCCCGGACGATTGCTGACCTGCGAAATACCCCTGCATGGTGTTGTTCGCAGAGACGAGGGCTTCCTCGATCTCTTTCGTTTCGGGCGAGGCGCCATTCATGCACTCCGCGCGAGCAATTGCGGCCTGTTGCTGTGCCATCATGTCGCCAACAACCTGGCCGATCCAAGCCTGCGCCCGAGCGTTTTGCGGAATGCTGAGTGTAGTAAGCGCTACAGCGCCCGCTGCGATAAGAACCTGATTTTTCAAAAGTGTGCCCCCCTTACGTCGCTCATTGGAGAATAATCTGCGCGTTCAAGATGGCAAGACCAGCGAGGGTTACTTGCCCGAAAGAATGTCCAGCACTTCATAAGCCAGAACGGCCCCAGCGACGGCGGCGTTCAGGCTATCTGCCCGCCCGCGCATCGGCATGGTAACGCGCAGGTCGCACTCCGCTTCATACGCTTCGGGCAAACCACGAGATTCGTTTCCGATCAATATGAAACAGGGCGCCAGATATGGTGCACCCCGATAGGGCACGGCCTCTCTCAAGCTGGCTGCCACCAGCTGACCTGTCGCCCCACGCAGCCAGGGCAAAAATCTGTCCCAACTGGCCTGCGCCACTCTTTGTGTGAAGATCGCCCCCATGCTTGCGCGCACCGCTTCGGCCGAAAATGGATCGGTGCAGTCATCGATCAAAACCAGCCCTCCGGCCCCCACTGCATCGCCGGTGCGAAGCATAGTCCCGAGATTGCCGGGATCGCGAAGGTCCTGTGCGACCAGCCAGATTGATGCGGCCTCGCGATCGATAGCCTCCAGCGATGTGTCGAACTCGTCGAACACGCCGACTACGCTTTGCGCGTTATCCTTTCCGGTTATCTTTGAAAGGATGTCGGGCGTTGTGGTGATGATTTCGCCGCCGCTGGTTTCGACTTCGCGTTCGAGCAATTCAATCAAGGGGTGCTCATTATGTCCATCGGCCATCACGAGAGTTTTGGGCACATGCCCGCATTCGCGCGCATCGGTCAGCAAGCGCAACCCTTCAGCCAGGAATTGACCGGACCGTTTGCGGAGCTTTTTCTCGCGCAGGGATCGAAGGTATTTGACCGTCGGATTGGAAAAGCCAGTGATGTGCTTACGCGTTTCGCTCGCGCTGCCTTGGCTCATTCTTCGCCAAAACCGGTTTCAACGAGACCGCAAAGGTTGCCGAGTACGGTTTCGGAGTTTTCGCCTGCGACGATCAATTCGATCGTATCACCTTTGGCCGCGCCCAGCATCATGAGCCCGAGAATCGATCCACCGGCTGCCTCGTTGCCGTCCTT
>JBCAXQ010000250.1:0-4316 GCA_038534015.1 Pseudomonadota bacterium
GACCGTCACCATCATCGTAGGTGGCGGTCGCTGTGTTCTCGATCAACGTGCCAGCACCCACCCCTTCGGCTGAAGCTGGCGAGGCCGTGGCCGCAAGCAAGGCCGCGAACGATGTGGCAAAGACCGGACTAAAGGTGTTCTTCGTATTCATGCCTAGGGGTGGTAGGCAGGAATGGTTATTTAACCGTTAGCATTTGCCCGGAAACCGCTGAGTTCAGCCATTCCGACGGGGATGAGGCGGATTTAGCTAGAAGGTTAATCTGGTGTTCAGCAGCTGGCGCTCGAACTTCAATCCATGTTAAGTTTGAGCGCTAATTGCCTTGAAAGCATGCGGCCGCGTTTACCGCCGACCCAAAGCTCAAAGCGACTGAATCACCGCCGAGAAATCGAGCTCGCCATGCTCTTTGGCAAAGGCCTCGTAAATATCGCGAGCATGGCTGCCCAGGGGCGTGTTGGCCCTGGAACTCTCTGCTGCTTCCATGGCAAGCCTAAGGTCCTTGAGCATGAGGGCCGAGGCGAAACCGCCTTTGTAGCCATTGTCGGACGGGCTTTGCGGGCCGACGCCAGGGATCGGGCAATAGCTGGTCATCGACCAGTTCTGCCCTGACGAAACGCTCGAAATATCGAAGAATGTCTGAGCATCGAGTCCCAGCTTATCTGCCATCTGAAATGCTTCGCATGTTCCAATCATATGGATCGCAAGCAGCATATTGTTGCAGATCTTTGCAGCCTGACCATTCCCGGCGTCGCCTGCGTGGATCACCGCCTTGCCCATCGCATTCAGAATGGGCTCGGCGCGCTGAAACGCTTCGGTCGAACCACCGACCATAAAGGTCAGAGTGCCGCCATTCGCCGCCGCGATCCCGCCTGAAACAGGCGCATCGACCATATCGTAACCGGCATCCTGCGCCGTGGCGATCACCTCGCGCGCGGTTGCCACGTCAATAGTGCTGCAATCGAGCAAAACGGCCCCCTTGGGAGCGGTGCCGATCACATCGGCGGTATAGACCGATTTCACGATTGCTCCGTTGGGAAGCATGGAAACCACAGCTTCTGCATCTGAGCACGCCTCAGAGGCGCTTGAGAAGGTCATGCAGCCCGCCTCTGACGCCGCTGTGAGAGCATCCTTGCTAAGATCGAAGGCCCGAACCTCATGACCGGCTTTCACCAGGTTCGCGGCCATCCCGCCGCCCATATTGCCGAGCCCGATAAATGCGATCTTCATGTCATTCTCCCACCCATTCCAGAACTCCAGAAATTCCTGACCAAATAATGATCACGGACATGATTGTCCCAACGGCTAGAATGCCCAGTGTCGCTGCGTGCTCTCCCACACTAAAGGTTTCGTCGGGTGAGAGCCACGCGCGCCACCACTCTTGGCAGCTATCGAATAGAACCAAGAGCGTCCACAATCCCAAAGCAATACCGATGAGGCCAGGTATCACCGCCCCTGCCACTGTCCTTCGCGCTTCTCGATGAAGGCCGCCATGCCTTCCTGCTTGTCTTCGCTTGCAGTGAGTATCTGGAAAATACGCCGCTCAACGATAAGACCTTGATCCAGCGTCATTTCAAACGCGGAATTGACCATTTCCTTGTTCGCGATCGTTGCCATGGGTGGCATTGAAGCGATAATGGCAGCAGTCTTCAACACATCGGTGATCAAATCGGACTGGGGTACCACTCGGACGATCAGATTTGCCCTCTCGGCCTCCTCAGCGCTCATCATCCGCCCTGTCAGGCACATTTCCATCGATTTCGATTTGCCAATTGCTCGGGTCAGACGCTGCGAGCCGCCCATGCCCGGCGCGACGCCAAGCTTGATTTCTGGCTGCCCAAATTTTGCATTGTCCGAAGCGATGATGAAGTCCGCCATCATGGCAAGCTCGCATCCGCCCCCAAGCGCAAAGCCATTCACCGCGGCAATCCACGGCTTGCGTGTCTTCTTCACTATCTCGCTGGTCCATGGCGCGAAGAAATCATCGAGATAGAAATCTGCCGCTGCCTTGTCCGACATCTCCTTGATATCTGCACCGGCGGCGAATGCCTTTTCGCCGGAACCGGTCAGGATCGCACAAAGCTGGGTCTGGTCGGATTGGTAGTCGGCAAAGGCATTGATCAACTCATCAAGCACTTTCGTGTTGAGCGCGTTCAAAGCCTTTGGGCGGTTGAGCGTGAGTAGAGTTACGCCAGCGGTCCCCTGCGCATTCTTCTCAACGGTTATAGTTTCGTAACTCATAGGGGTTTCCATTCTTCTTCAGGGGGTAACGGCGCGAAGATGCTATCAATCAGCTCGTTGCTGACTTCTGGTGGTGTGGCTGGATCCCATTTCGGATCATGTGTTTTGTCGACAATCACCGCTCGCACACCTTCGGCGAAGTCGGGACGGACCAATACGCGACTTCCGATGCGATATTCCATCTTCATATTGGCAGCGAAGTCGCTGAAATTCAGGCTTTCTTTTAACTGTCGTAAAGCAACTTTGCAGGTCTGTGGACTCTTGGTCCCCAATGTGTCCCGCTCTTTGGCGGCCCACTCACTCTCATCAGCCTCGAGCGATTCGAGAATATCTTCATAAATATCTGAACTAAAATGCTTTATAATCTTTTCCGCGTTTCCTGAAAGCCGCGCGTCAGGCGGCGTGATCGACAGTTCTGACAGGATGCCACCAATCCGCTCCGGACGCTCGGCAATACGCTCTTTCGCCTCTTCGAGCTTCTCGCTGGGCAGATAGTGCGTTGCGAGCCCGGCCCAAAGGCACTCTGCCCCGTCAAGTCGCGCCCCGGTCAGCGCCAGGAACTGCCCCAAACGCCCCGCCAGCCGCGAAAGGTACCATCCACCCCCAACATCCGGGAACAGGCCGATGCCTGTCTCTGGCATGGCAAAACGGGTGTTCTCAGTGGCAACCCGATATGTTGCGGGCTGAGAGATTCCCACTCCACCCCCCATTGTGATCCCGTCCATGAACGCCACGACCGGCTTTTCATAGGTGAACAGCTGATGGTTCAACTGGTATTCGTCATGAAAGAACTTGCGCCCTGAGGCACCGCCATCGTTGAGAGCGGAATTGCGCAGGAAAGCAATGTCTCCACCAGCGCAAAACCCCCTGCCTTCCGCATGATCGATAATGATCGCCTGCACCGCATGATTGCTGGACCAATCGGTCAACGCAGCGCTCATCGTGTGGCACATTTCCAACGTCAGCGCATGCAGCGCCTTGGGCCGATTGAGCGAGATATGCCCCGCCGAGCCGTTTATCCTGGTGAGAACATCTTGTGTCATGCTGCGTCTTTCAGTTCGAGCAGGTCCCAGCGATTGCCAAACGGATCGCTGAACACCGCGACGGTTCCATAGGGTTCATGCCGTGGCAGCTCGTGGAATGTCACGTCAGCCTCCAGGAAGCGAGCGTGGGTCGTCTCGAAATCGTCAGTATGCAGGAAAAACGCGACCCGACCGCCGGTCTGGTTGCCAATTGCCGCCTCTTGATCAGGATCGGAGGCCTTAGCAAGCAGCAAGCTCGCGCCAGTCGGCGTACCGACGACCACCCACCGCTTGCCGTCTCCCAGATCGGTATCCTCGATCAAATCGAAACCCAGTGCGTCGACATAGAACGCGATCCCCGCGTCATAGTCGGGAACAACCAGAGTGGTCATTGCAAAGCGGATTTCGCTCACTGCCTCAGCAGCTCCCTGCCCACGACCATCCGCATAATCTGGTTCGTGCCCTCGAGGATCGAATGGACACGCAGATCACGCCAGAACCGCTCGATCGGGTAATCCTGAAGATAGCCATAGCCACCATGCAATTGCAGCGCGCGATCCACGATGGAGGATCCGTTGTCCGTCGCCAGCCGCTTGGCCATGGCCGAAAAGCGAGTCTTGTCCGGCGCATTTTCGGTCACTTTGGCCGCAGCAAGGTATAACAGAGCCCTGGCCGCTTCGAGGTCGGTCGCCATGTCCGCCAGAGTGAATTGCGTGTTCTGAAATTCAGCGACTGGTTTGCCGAATTGCGAACGCTCTTTGGTATAAGTTACCGCTTCATCGAGGCACCGTTGCGCTCCGCCAAGCGAACACGCTCCAATGTTCAACCGGCCACCGTCCAGACCCATCATCGCAATGCGGAAGCCCTCGCCCTCACCACCAACGACATTCTCGATTGGCACCCGAACATCCTCGAGCACCAATTGCGCTGTTGGCTGCGAGTGCCAGCCCAATTTCTTCTCATTGGCCCCAAAAGACACGCCGGGCATGTCCTTTTCGATCACCATGCAGGTGATGCCCTTGGGGCCATCCTCACCGGTGCGGACCATGGCGACATAG
>JBCAXQ010000251.1:0-4314 GCA_038534015.1 Pseudomonadota bacterium
CAACATGGCGCTCGTCTACCTGCCAACGCATGAGGCTCAGCACGATATCATCGCGCGGCCCGGCACCAAGCTGCGCTGGCTAAACGAACTGGTTGGCCATGCGACGAGCTGGATGCTGATTTTCCCGTTCGAAGTGCTGCGGATCACCCATCTTGATCACCACCGCCACACCAACGATCCCGAAAAGGACGTCGACATCACGACCAAGGCGCCGGGCCCGTGGAGCGCGATCTGGAGTGCGATCCAAGGGCGGCAACCGGGGGCGAAGCGCAACCACGATTACGCCGCGGCGCTGATGCGTGCGAACCGCCCCGGCCTGATCGTGCTCACTTTGGTCTACAAACTCGCCTTTATCGGCATCCTCGGCGCGTTGGCGTGGAATGGCTATGCGCTGGAGGCACTGCTGCTGTGGTGGCTGCCGTACCAGATCGCCATCACCTATATCGTGTTCTTCCTGTCATGGGCTCCGCACCATCCCGGCAACGAGACCGGGCGGTATCGCAACTCACGCGCGTGGAAATCGAAAGTGGGCAATTGGGGTTCAATGTGGATGCAGTTCCACATTGTGCATCACCTGCACCCCTATATCCCGCTCACCCGCACGCCAGCCGCCTTTTGGGAAATGAAGCCCATTTTGGAAGCGCGCGGGTGCGATCTGGGCGATCTTTAGCCGATCAATGATCCGGCGTGTCGCTCTTATTGTCCTCGCCGCCAAAGATCGCGACTTCGTTTAATCCGTCGCTGTTCGCGCGACCGCGATACATGCCTGACGTGTTGAAGCTGTAGAGCGCGTGGCCCCAAGGCGTAACAAGGATTACTCCACCATCACCGCCAAGTTCCTTTACTTCTGCCATGACATCATCGGCCTCCCCCTGCGAAGCTGCCGCATCAAACGGGAACTCGGACGCATGAATATAGTATTCCGGGATCCCGGCATCATCGGTTGGGACCGAGGCTTGTGCCTCATTACGATTGCGCAAGAAACGTAACCGGATGCGGGTGCAAATCTCCTGCGCCACGCCGACGCGGATGAAGTACTCGCCCCAACCGGTCGCCGATACCGCACAACTGCGATTGTCGGCATAAGTCCCCGCGCCGACCACCGGTGAGTCCCCGATCCGGCCCCAACGCTTGCCAGTCATGCCACCGGTGGATGTGCCCGCGGCGAGATTGCCGTCCATATCGAGCGCCACTGCGCCGACCGTCCCGAATTTGTGATCGACATCGAGCGCTGAAACCTGCCGTGCCTTCATCCGCTCCAGCGCCTTGAGCCGTCGTTCGGTCGCAAACCATTCGGGGGGAGCGGTTTCAAGGCCCTTCTCTGCCGCGAATTGTTCTGCCCCGGCACCGCTGAGGAAGACATGCGGGCTGTCCGTGCGAACTGTATCTGCCAGCAAAATCGGATTCTTGATCCCCTGTACGCCCGCCACCGCGCCGGCGCTGCGATCGCTTCCGTCCATGATCGAGGCATCAAGTTCGTTTTCACCTTCCCAGGTGAACACCGCGCCGCGCCCGGCATTGAACAACGGATCGTCTTCCAGCGGTATGATTGCAGCCTTCACAGCATCCATTGCAGTGCCGCCTTCTTTCAAGACCGTTGCACCAGCGTCCAGCGCGTTTTGCAGAGCCGCCTCATATTCAGCGCGGCGTTCTGGCGTCATCTTGTCAGGATTGAGCGTCCCGGCACCACCGTGGATCGCTATCGACCAGCGTGGTCCGTCAGGGCCCTGCGCAAAGGCAGTTGAACTAGTGAGGGCGAAAAGCGCAAGCAGCGCTGAAAAAATGACGTTTTTCATGAACACAATGCCTATCGCAAACCTGGCGCTAGGGCTACCACCGAGTCGAACAGTAATCGGGAGAGTGTGACATGAGCGAGTATGGCGCGGCTTCAACGACTGATGATGTTCTGGCCGAGAAGGACCTGAACGGAAAAACGATATTCGTCACCGGGGCCAATTCCGGATTGGGACAGGAAACCTGTCGCGCCATGGCGGCTAAAGGCGCGCATATAATCATGGCCGGTCGTAATCAGGCAAAACTTGATGAAGCGGCAACCGCGATCAAGGCGGAATGCTCAGGGGCAAACCTGGAAACCATCATCTGCGATCTCTCCTCGCTGGCGAGTGTGCGAGCTTGCGGCGCAGAAGCAAACGAGCGCTTCGAAAAGATCGACTTGTTGATCAACAATGCCGGCGTCATGGCTTGTCCGATGACCACGACGGCAGACGGCTTCGAAATGCAGTTTGGCACCAATCATCTCGGCCATTTCGTACTGACCAAGCATCTGATGCCGCTCCTAGAGGCAGGCTCGGACAAGAGAATCGTCAACCTGTCGAGCCGAGGACATCATATCGCGCCTGCCAATCTCGACGACCCGAATTTCGAGAGTTCCAACTACGAACCCTGGCTCAGCTATGGCCAGTCTAAGACATCGAACATTTTGTTCTCTGTGGGCCTGGAAGATCGCTTCTCTGACCGCGGGGTACATGCTTATGCCGTGCATCCGGGGGGTATACAGACCAACCTTGGCCGCCACATGACGGAAGAGGAATCAGCCGCCCTTGTTGAGCGCGTAACCAAAAGCGATCCGGACTTCTCCTGGAAGACAATCCCGCAAGGTGCCGCAACCCAATGCTGGGCCGCTACTGCGGACGAGCTGCAGGGACAGGGCGGCGTCTATTGCGAAGATTGCCATGTTGCGGAAGTCGACGATGTCTCAAGCAATAGCGGCGTACGCAGCTACGCACTCGACAAAGGTAGCGCCGACAGGCTTTGGGCCATCAGCGAAGAAATGGCCGGAGAAAAATTCCCCTCCTGACTATTCAGCCAGAAAATCCCTTACCAGCCCGAACACATCCTTTGCCTCACGAGTCGGCGTGATGGCCATGAACACGTGCGGGGCGCCTTCATATTCGTAGAGCCTGGCATCCACGCCGACTTCGCGCAATTTGTGCGCGAAGGTACGACTGTCGACAATGAACAGGTCGTGCCGCCCGGTAAAAATCCGCGTCGGTGGCAACTGAGCGAGCTCTTCGGCGGATGTGTAGAGCGGGCTGCACTCGGCTCCGGCAGGATCGCGATCGCCTGCAAACATCTCTCCGCATGAACGCAGAGTCCCGATCTTGAGCATGAAATCATGTGGCTCGACCGCCTTCATGTCCTGATCCTGCATAGTCACATCGAGCCAGGGCGCGAACAGCACCAGTTTTCCCGGCCCGGGTCCGTCCTTCCGGGCCAGACGTTTGGCCAGGCTCAGCGCCATATGCCCGCCAGCGCTATCGCCGTTGATCACGATTTTGGAGGAGTCGTGGGTCTCCGCGAGCTTCGCGAACACCGCATCAGCCTGCGCATCGGCGCACGCATGGCTGCTTTCTGGCACCACCTCATACAACGGCAGAGTGATGCTCACCCCGCATTGCTCAACCAATGCAGCAGCCAAAGGCCAGTGCTCCTTGAACATTGGCAAGACGAATCCACCGCCATGGAAATAGAGCATATGCCAATCCGCTGCTCCGGATTTCGGATGCAGTGTGACAACCGACTGCCCCTCCGCCTCCCAGCGTTCGACCCGGAAGCGCTGCTCGAAACTGGTCGGCATCGGCGCGTCTTCGGGTAGCTCCCGGTTCGCCATGTATTCGTGAAATCCGGCTGAAGTATGAGGAAACACCGGCGTGCGTTTGCTCATCAACCACTTCACTCCGCGCAGCAGCAAGCTGGGCTTCGCCGAGCGCAGTTCGACCACTGTTTCGCCAAGCATTGTTCTCTCTCTTGCCGGCGAACGTGAAGCACCGCCGGTTAGAGTCAAGCGCCAAGCGAAACGATCATGCCTTCATTAAGCCAATGCCCGAGCATGGCACCCGCACGCATGGCAGCGTCCTCGATTTTGGTTTGATCTGCGCCCTCACCCGCAAGTTGGATGCAGACCTCATCGTAACTGGCACCGCCCTGCATTGCCACAAAGGCTCGCGTTTCCTCAGCGGAGACTAGAGTGAAGGTCGACCGTTCACCTTCTCGCCACACCAGACAGCCCTGCTCTTGGGAGAGAACAGGATTGGGCATCCCCTCCCCGTCCGCTTTCCAGATGGCTGTCAGATTGGCACGCACCTGGCGAGCGGCCGCCATCGGCTGAAACTCAAGCCGCAGCCCGGTCCACTCCGCTTCGCCAAAGCTGGCCGTGGCGGCAGCGAAGCCTGCCCCGTCGAGCGGAATCACATCTCTTGCGCGCCCAGCCTGCAGCATGGACCATTCCAGCCAGGCAATGTCGGCGACTTCCGGGTTTTCGCCGAACAGCTCGGCACATGTAGCATCAAACCC
>JBCAXQ010000252.1:0-4260 GCA_038534015.1 Pseudomonadota bacterium
TGGGCGCATTCGACATTGTCTTTGACGATTCGACCGGGAGCGGTGGCACGATTTCGACCGTGGCGCTTGCTGAACTGGACGCGGGCGGCGAACCAATCCTGATTTCCGGTAACGCTGGTGCAGGCACAACCGTGGGGGATCCTTACGTGCCTGGGACCGGCGAATTTGGTGTGACCGTGGCGCGCGGACCGATCAACATCAACATCGGAACACCCGGTGACGGTTCTGTCTTCACCCAATTGTCTGACAGTTTCGCTCCAACTTCGATCACGAAAGATGGGTTTCCGGTTGGCAACCTGACGTCGGTCGAACTTGATGGCAATGGTTTCCTATCGGCCAATTTCGACACCGGGATCACGCGCGTTCTCTACCAGATCCCTTTGGTTGATGTGCCAAACCCCAATGGGCTTACCCCCCAGGACAACCAGACCTACACCTTGTCAGACGAATCCGGGTCATTCTTTCTCTGGGATGCTGGCGATGGGCCCACCGGTGACATCGTGGGGTTTGCACTCGAAGAATCTGCGACCGATGTGGCCGGCGAATTGACACAGCTGATCCAAACACAGCGGGCTTATTCATCGAACGCCAAGGTGATTCAGACCGTCGACGAGATGCTGCAGGAAACCACCAATATCAAGCGGTAAGGGCACAAGTGAGTTAAGACATGAGCATCACGACATCTTTGAACAATGCGCTGTCGGGTCTGTTTGCGACATCCCGCTCGGCCGAGCTTGTGTCTTCCAACATCTCGAATGCGCTGACCGAAGGTTATGGTCGGCGCGAACTCTCTGTCTCAGCACGTCAGGTCAGCGGCGTGACTGTCAACGGTGTGGTCCGTATCACCGACGACACCATTACAGCAGACAGGCTTTTGGCGGACGCATCCGTTGGCAATGAAAGTGCAAAGAGCGATTTTTTTGCAGCCTTGGAACGTGTCCTGGGTGCAGTCGATGATCCCTTGTCAGTGCCAGGACGTCTTGGAACCTTTGAAGCTTCGTTGATTGAGGCGGCTGCGCGGCCTGACAGTCAAGCCAGACTACAAGGGCTGTTTGACGCAACCGCGTCTGCGGCTGAAGGTATTTCTCAGGCTTCGGACGGAATTCAAACCCTCCGGCAGGATGCGGACCGGACTATATCGCAACTTGTTGGCCAGCTGAACACTGGCCTTCAGAACGTGGGAGAGTTGAACGAGAACATTCTGCGCGCGAAAGCGTCCGGTCGGGACGTATCGGCTCTTCTGGACCAGCGGCAGCAAGCCATCGATTCCATCTCTGAAATCGTTCCAATTCAAGTGCTTCCGCGCGAAAATGGCACTGCGACGCTTATTACGCCGACCGGTGCCGTATTGCTGGACACCAGGGCCGCCGAGTTTGGCTTTTCGGGGCGCAGTGTCATCACACCAGATATGACCATAGAGTCCGGAGCCCTGTCGGGACTGACGCTTAACGGTTTTGCCCTTTCGACCGCATCGGATAACGGTCCAATTTCGGGCGGCACGCTGGCGGCGGCCTTCGCGGTGCGCGATGATCTTGCCGTTGAAGCACAGACCCGACTTGATACTGTGGCGCGCGACCTGGTGGAACGATTTCAGGATCCAGCAGTGGATCCAACTTTAGGTCCGACCGATGCTGGGTTGTTCACGGATTCCGGCGCCTTTTTTGATACGGCAAACGAGCTTGGCCTTTCAGCAAGACTAGAAGTAAACGCCTTGGTTGATCCGTCAGCCGGTGGCGCGCTTTGGCGGCTTCGAGACGGGCTGGGTGCCGTGACCGAAGGTGCGGTCGGAAACAACACACTTTTGGTGGACTTGAGAACGGCCCTTACGGAACTCCGCGTGCCGGCTTCGGGTGATCTTTCCACCGGGGCGCGCTCAGCTTCTGCTCTTGCAGGGGACCTTCTTTCGTTGGTTTCGGTGGACCGCGTCAACGCGGAAAACCGTGAAAGCTTTTCCGCAGCACGCAAAGAAAGCCTCAGAGATATTGAACTGGGACAGGGCATCAATACTGACCAGGAACTGCAAAAACTGCTTCTGATTGAACAGGCCTATGCGGCCAACGCGCGGGTTGTAACGACGGCCAGTGAAATGATCGACACATTATTGGCGATATAGGGAGCGATAGGCGATGGCATTTCAGGGCGTTGGCGATCTGGCACAATCTTTTCAGCTTAGGCGCGAGAATGCGCGGCTCCAAGACGAGCTACGCACTTTGACAAATGAGCTTTCTTCTGGTCGCACTTCGGATCTAGGCCGTACTGTCTCTGGAGACTTCGGCGCACTTTCCGGGCTCGAACGATCTTTGTCCGCGATCACCGCCTATGAAACTGCAGCAACCGAAACACGGTTAATGGCGGAAACCGCTCAATCCACGCTCGAGCTCGTTCGATCAAAGGGAACCGACAACGCACAATCGCTCCTGCTGGCAAGCGGTGATTTTCAGCCCGGCCTCGTCGATGCCGCAGTCGAAACCGCCGCAAGGGCTTTTGAAGACGCCGTCAGTGCATTGAACATTCGAGTAGGGGATAGATCGGTCTTCGCAGGGATCGCAACGGATGGTCCGGCGATTGCTGCGCCCGACATCATGCTAAACGAGCTCGATGTACTGGTTGCGGGCGAAACCACCGCTGCGGGCGTCGCGACAATTGTGTCGGATTGGTTCGGTCCCGGTGGCGGTTTTGAAACGGTTGGATACCTTGGCGACACCACTGCGATCTCTGATATTCCAGTGTCCCAGGATGAAAGCGTCACATTAGACGTCACTGCCGCGGATCAAGGAGTTCGTGACGTGCTCGCTGGTTTGGCAATGGCGGCACTCATCGATCGAGGTGCGCTCTCGACTGAAATCGAGGCGCGTGGTGATCTGGCTAGAACTGCGGGAAACACACTTATGCAAGCTGACTACGAGATTACCGCCACAAGGGCGCGAATTGGAATTACGCAGGAACGTATTGAAGACGCTGAAACTCGAAATGCGTCGGAAGCGCAAACCCTGGAACTCGCGCGCGCAGAACTCGTTGAAATAGATCCTTTCGAAACAGCTGCTAGGCTGGCGTCGCTGGAAGTGCAGCTTGAAACGCTATACGCCGTGACTGCTCGGCTGTCACGTTTGACATTGTCGGATTACATCCGATGAGGGCGCTGTTGATCGCGATCGTGTTCGGCCTTAGCGGGTTCGTTGTACACGCCGAAATCCGCATAAAGGACCTTGTGGAATTCGACGGTGTTCGCGGCAATGATCTTGTCGGTTATGGGTTGGTCGTAGGTCTAAATGGGACAGGCGATGGCTTGCGAAACGCGCCGTTCACTGAAGAGATAATGACCAACATTCTGGAGCGACTTGGGGTTAACGTGACCGGTGAGCAATTTCGGCCGCGCAACGTTGCCGCTGTATTTGTCACTGCGACGCTGCCTCCATTTGCCCGGTCGGGAAGTCGGATCGATGTCACTGTATCGGCAATTGGTGATGCCTCGAGCTTGCTGGGAGGCACGCTTGTCATGACCCCGCTCAATGCAGCCGACGGTCTGATCTATGCCGTTGCCCAAGGCCCGATTGTCGCGGGCGGCGTGTCCGCTCAGGGAGATGGCGCTCGAGTTGTTGAGGGTGTCCCAACCGCGGGCAGTGTCCCTGGAGGCGCCCGGATCGAAAGAGAGATTGATTTTACCTTTTCGGACCTTTCGACGATCAGGTTGGCGTTGCGTTCGCCTGATTTCACCACCGCTGGTCGGATTGAGGATGCTATCAATGCAGCGGTTGGCAGGCCCGTCGCTTTAATGCTTGATGCGGGAACAGTGGCACTGAATGTCGATGCTACAGGTGCAATATCCCCCGCACATGCCATTGGCTTTATCGAGAACCTGCTTGTGTCACCAGAGGTGCGTGCAAGGGTGGTTGTCGATCAGCGATCCGGTACTGTCGTTATGGGTCGCGATGTTCGGATTTCGCAGGTGGCTGTCGCACAAGGCAACCTCACGCTGCGCGTGGAAGAAGAGCCGGTCGTTGTTCAACCGAACCCATTTGCCGAAGGTGAAACAATCGTCGTGCCCAGAACTCGGGCGGACATTGTTGAAGAAGCCGGAATTGGCCTGGCAGAGGTTCCCGAAGGAACATCTCTTTCTGAGGTGATCGCAGGATTGAACGCGCTCGGTGTGGCACCCCGGGACATGATCGACATCCTGACAGCGATCAAGGCTGCTGGAGCACTGCATGCTGAGTTTGTTCTGAAGTAGAGCCCTTGCATATTCAAAATGGCTTGGATCAT
>JBCAXQ010000253.1:0-4259 GCA_038534015.1 Pseudomonadota bacterium
GCAACCATCGCGCCATATTCGGACGGGGGTGGGAGGTGCTCTCCCTTCTTGTAGGGAACCCCAAGCCCACCGCCGAGATCGACATGGGTAATGGCGTGGCCCGCACCGCGAAGCGACGTGACAAGGCGCCCAAGCTTCTCGAAAGCGCGCTCCAAAGGTGAAACATCTCCGAGCTGGCTGCCGATATGCACCGCGACACCGCGCAGGTTTACGCCAGGCATGGCCGCGAGCTTACCAAAGATCTGGCCAGCCTGATCGATCGGCACGCCGAACTTGTTGTCGGCCTTGCCAGTTGAAATCTTGTCATGCGTGCCGGCGTCAACATCGGGATTTATCCGTAGCGCACACTGGGCCGTCACACCCTTTTCGGCGGCAAGTTCCGCGAGCTCGACTCCCTCTTCTTCGCTTTCAATGTTGAACTGGCCGATACCCGCATCGAGTGCCTCGATCAGCTCGCGTCGGGTCTTGCCCACGCCCGAAAACACGATCATCTCTGGCCCAATTCCAGCCGCCAGCGCACGACGCATCTCGCCGACAGAAACCACATCAGCGCCGTACCCCTGGCGCTGCAGCACCTTGAGCACGGCAAGATTGGGATTGGACTTGACTGCAAACGCAATCAGCTTGTCCGGTACCGCTTCCAATGCATCACGAAACACCTTTGCATGGCGTTCCAGCGTCGCGCGCGAATAGACATAAACGGGCGTGCCGACCTTCTCCGCAATCTGCGGCAGCGGAACATCCTCGGCGTGCATAACGCCGTTCTTTAGAGCGAAGTGGTCCATCAGATCTTATTCCGGGGGCAGGTCGAACGGGTCGTCTTCGCGCTCTTCCGAGCGGCGGCGCAATTCCACGCTGCGTTCGGGCGCGGCAAGTGTTGGAAGCTCAAGCAATTCCTCGGATTCTGGCTCGGTAACAGTGCCATGCGGCGCCACTGGCAGGCTTGCGCCCTCGGGCGGTGTCAACTGTCCGCGCGATCCGCACGCAGCCAGCGCAAGAGTTGCCATCACAATCACTGAAAGCCGCATCATTTGTCCATTCCCAGCTCGGTGCGAGCACGTGCCACTTGCAGCCTTACCTGTTCCGGCGCGGTCCCGCCATAGGAAGAACGCGCGGCGACCGAGGCGTCGACCGAAAGCGCATCGAAAACCCGCTCATCAATACGCTCGTCGATCTGCCGCAACACATCGAGAGGGAGTTGGTCGAGCGCAACACCATCGCTTTCCGCGCGTTTCACAACTGCGCCCGTGATGTGATGGGCCTCCCGGAAAGGAATATCGGCTTCCGTCACCAGCCAATCGGCCAGATCGGTAGCCGTGGCATAACCAGATTCGGCCGCCTGGCGCATTCGGTCCACGTTGAATGCGCTATCGGCAATCATGCCAGTCATGGCGGCGATGCCAAGGCCCATCAGGCCAGCCGCTTCGAACACAGGCGGCTTGTCGTCCTGCATGTCCTTTGAATAGGCGAGGGGCAGCCCCTTCATCGTGACCATCAGCGCCATGGTGCTGCCGATGACTCTTCCGGCGTGTCCCCGAACAAGCTCTGCGGCATCGGGGTTTTTCTTTTGTGGCATGATCGAGCTGCCGGTGGAAAGCGCATCAGGCAAACGCACAAATCCAAACGGTTGGCTCGCCCACAGAATGAACTCTTCTGCGAGACGCGAGAGGTGCAACGCGCAGGTCGAGGCTGCAAACAAGTAGTCCATAGCGAAGTCACGGTCAGACACCGCATCAAGCGAATTTCCGGTAGGGCGGTCAAAGCCGAGCGATTCCGCAGTCACAATCCGGTCGATAGGGAAACCCGTGCCTGCCAACGCGGCCGAGCCAAGGGGACTTTCATTGAGCCGCGCCCGCGCATCGGCCAGACGTGAACGGTCGCGCTTTGCCATCTCGTAATAGGCCATAAGGTGATGGCCGAGCGTCACCGGCTGTGCTGTCTGCAAATGGGTGAAGCCGGGCATGATGCTGTCCGCATGTTCGCCCGCGCGGGTCACCAGTGCGCGCTGGAGCGATTCCAGCCCTGCATCCATCTGATCGATGGCTTCACGCACCCAGAGGCGGAAATCGGTCGCAACCTGATCATTGCGACTACGAGCGGTGTGCAGCCGCCCGGCTGCCGGACCAATCAGTTCGGCCAACCGGCTTTCGGTGGTCATATGAATGTCTTCGAGGTCCCAGTCTTCGGGAACACCATTGGCCTCATATTCCGCCGCGATCCGATCGAGCCCGTCGCTGATCGCCTTCGCATCCTTTGCAGAGACTATGTTCTGTCTGGCCAACATCGCGACATGCGCCTGGCTGGCCGCGATGTCTTGCCGCCACAGTGCCTTGTCGAACGGGATGGAGGCATTGATTTCGCGCATGATGGCACTAGGTCCCTCGGCGAACCTTCCGCCCCACATTGCATTGGAATTGCCCGTGTCGTCTCGCTTGCCGCTCACTGTACTCGCCTTGGCGCTGTTTCTGGCGGGATGCGATAGGGGCGCGGACGAGGCTGCGCAACAACAGCAGGATCTAGCCAGCGAAAAGGCTGGCTTGGCAGGTGTGGTCGATCGCAAAATGGCGGGCAGTGAAATGCCTGCGCTTTCGTTTGAAGATCTGGATGGAAACACGCTTGATCTGGCGGCGCTCAAGGGAGCGCCAGTGCTTATCAATCTCTGGGCAACGTGGTGCGCCCCCTGTGTGATTGAAATGCCTATGCTCGACAATCTGGCCAACGAGATGGGGGAAGACCTTCGCGTGCTTACCATCAGCCAGGACAGCAAAGGCGCGGAAGTGGTCGCCCCGTTTTTTGCAGAACACAGCTACGACAATCTCGAATCGTGGCTCGACCCCGAAAATGATCTAGCGTTCGAAATGTCGGGCGCAGGGGCCATGCCCTTGACGGTTCTTTACGACGCGGATGGAACAGAGTTGCTGCGCGTAGCAGGTGGCTATCACTGGGACAGTGAAGAAGCGATCGCGCTGGTAAGTGAAGCTATCGGAAAATAGACTCAAACCATGGTGGGCGATGACAGGCTCGAACTGCCGACCCTCTCGGTGTAAACGAGATGCTCTACCAACTGAGCTAATCGCCCCACGGTTCGGATGACCCGCTTTTGCGAGCCAGAGCGCGCTATCTAGCGCCAAAAACTTCAAAATCAATTGCTGTCTGGCCTGTTTCTTCACTGAGGGCTATCGGCGCAGGGGAAATGACCGTTCCAAACCTCACCATTCTGGCCACTGGCGGCACTATTGCGGGTAAAGCCGATTCGGCCACACGGCATGATTATCGACCAGGGCAAATCGGGATCGACGAGTTTCTTGGCTTGGTCGAAGAGCTCGGAATTGAAGCGAATCTCAAAGGCACTCAGATCGCCAATATAGGCTCGGAAGATATGGGGCCGGAAGTCTGGGCTGCGCTGCATGCCGCGACCTCACAGGCCATTGCAGACCCGGCATGCGACGGAATCATCATCACTCACGGCACGGACACCGTGGAGGAAACTGCTTTCCTGCTTGATCTGACCTTGCCGACTTCGAAACCTGTGGTTCTGGTCGGGGCGATGCGCCCGGCTGACGCAGTTGGTTATGACGGCTTGCGCAATTTCGCCAACGCCATGCGGGTGGCGAGCGATCCGCATGCTTCGGGGCGCGGCGTGCTGGTGGTGATGGGGGACAGGGTTTTTGCCGCGCGGGATATTCGCAAGACGACGACACGCGGTTCGGATGCATTTGACGGTTTTCCCCGCGCATCCGTAGGTCTGGTTACTCCAAGCGCGCTGGAATGGTTTGGTGCGCCCTGGCGCGAGGGAGAGACCGCTCGGTTCGAATTCCGGGCGGATTTGCCCGATGTGCCGATCCTGTTTGTCCATGCAGGGATCGGCGAGGACTATGTTGACCGGTTGGTCAGGCCGTTCACACGCGGAATCGTCGTCGCCGGAGTGGGGGAAGGCAATATGCCCGATCGCGTGCGGCAATTGCTGGCTCAGATCGCCCGGGGCGGAACGCCGGTTGTTCGCGCGAGCCGCCTTGATGAAGGGCTGGTCGACCGCGAGCCAGAAGACGATGCGAACAGCTTTGTCGCCGCTCGAGCTCTTAATGCTCCCAAAGCACGGATATTGCTGCAAATGCTCATCGCGGCAGGGGTTTCAGACCCCGCCGCGATCCAGCGTGCCTTCGACGGGCGTTAGTTTTGTTGGATCGCTAACGCTCAGTCCGTGACCACCCACTCCCTCCGCCCTTCCACCCGGATAGTGCCCCGGTAGGTTCCGGGTG
>JBCAXQ010000254.1:0-4242 GCA_038534015.1 Pseudomonadota bacterium
TGGCGCTACTCGGAGGTGAGGACGCAGATCTATCCTTCATTGCCTGCGATTTCAGTACGGTCGATCCGTTTGCAGAGCAGGTTTACGTTGTCACACGCGCAATCCCTGCCGGCGAGACGCTTACTTACGGAGACGTCGCATCCCAGCTCGGCGACAAATTGCTTTCGCGCAGGGTCGGCCAGGCGCTCGGGCGCAACCCTTTTCCAATCATCGTTCCATGTCATCGCGTCATGGGCGCAAATGGTCGCCTCACCGGCTTTTCAGCGCCCGGAGGCACGACGACAAAACTCGAATTGCTCGAAATCGAGCGGGCGGCGTCTCGCGGATCAGATGGCTTGTTCGCTGATCTCCCACTTGCGGCTAAGCCCCAAGAGTGAGGTTGGTGGCGTTGCCGACGAGTGGTCGTCATCGACCCACCGAGCCTGTATGGGACAATTGGCACCCGCCAAGACCCGTCACTGGAAAGCCCGCGCGCAAATGAACGAAGTCCTGTCGATCGCCATTCTTGTTACCCTGTGCACATCGCTTGTGCTTGTGCTCCTGTTTCGGGACATGCGCCTTGAAGGCAAAGATCCCATGGCACTCACCGCGTTTATGGCCATCCTTTTCACGTCGGGGCTCGATGTCGGGTTGATCATGTTCCCGTTGACCGAGTTTCCCGTCTACGAGACCGAAGCGGCCTATGGGTTCACAAATGCCTTAGCCATTGAGTTCGGATTTTGGGGTTTTCTCGTTTGGGGATTTTACTTTTTGACGACCTTCTACTTCTGCGCCGTAGAGCCGAAACTGAAACTGTTCGAAATCGGATGGATCAAGACGATCAATAGCGCGGTGATCATCGCTACCTGCGCGTTTACCGGCTTTCTGTTCCTGAGCTACTTGCCGAGCTATATCGACGGCATCACGGATCCATTGCGCTATGGTTTGGTTGCGGCTGTCGTTCTCCTCGCCGTGCTGTCGAGCACCGATATTCGCTACGTGAAATGGCTGGGGCTCGGCTCAAGCGTCCTCTTCTTCGGATTGATCGCCTTGCTGTGGCTGATGAGCGGCTCTGGCCTCAGCGGGCTGGCCGCTAACCTGTCAAAAATCGGTGGGTACTTTGCCAATCTGCCAAAGTTCACCAGCCCGGTGACTGACTACCATGCCTTCTATCTGTTCTGGTGGTTCGCATGGAGCATCATGATTGGCCAGTTCGTGGCGCGATTTGTTGGCGGATTTCGGCCCTATCAACTGATGATCGCGCTATTGTTGATCCCGTCCATCCCGATCGCGCTCTGGTTCTCGGTCCTCTATTATTATCACGCCAATGGTATCGAACTGATCGGAGCGCTCCAGCTCAGCATGGTTGTCGTAGGGATTATCTTTGTCATCAATTCGCTCGACTCGCTGACCCGGCTTTACTCTGAGAACCTCGGCCTGACGGTTCACCGCCTTGGCGGGCCGGGCTATGTCGCCGCACACTGGACGCTGCTCTTTGGCCTGATCCTGCTCTACCAGTTCACGCCCTTGAAAATCGAGTGGATTGGGTTGGTGGTGATCGGACTCTATTGCGTGATCTATGCGCTGACCTTTACGAGGCGCGACGCCTTCAATCAGCCAGCGGAGCCGCAAGTCGCACAAAATGGATGAGACATTCGACTACATCATTGTCGGGGCGGGCTCTGCCGGATGCGTGCTGGCAAATCGTCTGTCGGAAGACGGAAAACACTCGGTCCTGTTGCTAGAAGCCGGGGGCAGTGACCGAGATATCCTGATCGAGATGCCGACGGCATTGTCATATCCGATGGCGTCCAAGCGATACAATTGGGGGTACAATTCCGACCCGGAACCTCACGTCGACAATCGCCGGATTACATGCCCGCGTGGAAAAGGCCTTGGCGGTACGTCATCTATCAATGGGATGGTCTATGTCCGGGGCCACGCCTGCGATTTCGAAGAGTGGGAACAGCATGGCGCGAAGGGGTGGGGCTATGCCGATTGTTTACCCTACTTCAAGCGCGCGGAAACCTGGCAAAGCGGAGCGGATGACTATCGCGGCGGATCAGGCCCTTTAGGCGTGTCTGGCGGCAACAACATGAGCGGCAACCCGCTCTATCAGGCGTTTATCGATGCCGGCGTGGAGGCGGGCTATCCGGCCACCGACGATTACAACGGCTATCGCGGTGAAGGGTTCGGTCAGATGCACATGACCGTTGCTGGAGGTGTGCGCTCGTCAACGTCGCGGACTTATCTGCGCCCGGCTCTGAAGCGGTCAAACCTAAGGGTCATGAAGCAAGTTCTCGTCGACCGGCTCGAATTGAACGGCAAGCGCATTGCCAGCGTTTTGGCGACGCGCGCTGGAGAGCCGATCGAGTTGAAAGCTGCGAAGGAGGTTATTCTTTCCGCGGGTTCGATTGCATCACCGATGATCCTGCAGCGCTCGGGTATCGGGCCCGTAGACTTGCTTTCGGGGCTCGGCATCGCGCCGCAACATGCCCTCGATGGCGTGGGGCAAAACCTGCAAGACCATCTCGAGGTCTATTTCCAATTCCACTGCAAGCAGCCCGTCAGCCTGAACGACAAGTTGGGTCTGTTCAGCAAGTTTCTGATTGGCGCGCGCTGGTTCTTCTTCAAGTCCGGACTAGGCGCGACCAACCATTTTGAGTCCTGCGCCTTCATTCGCTCAAGTGCCGGGCGAAAATCGCCAGATATCCAGTATCACTTTCTGCCGGCCGCAATGCGGTATGACGGAACGCCTTCGATCAAGGGACACGGCTTCCAGGTCCATGTCGGCCCGAACAAGCCGAAGAGCCGAGGGCGGGTCGAGATCACCTCAGCGGACCCTGACGCGCATCCGAGCATCCTGTTCAACTACTTACAGCACGAAGACGACGTCGCCGCCTGGCGGCAATGCATCCGCCTGACCCGGGAAATCATTGCCCAGTCAGCAATGGATGCCTATCGCGGCGATGAAATCCAACCGGGTCTTGAGGTCGTTTCAGATGATGAAATCGACAGCTGGGTCCGGCAGAATGTTGAAAGCGCCTATCACCCCTGCGGCACGGCCCGGATTGGGCAGGGCGATGATCCGGACGCCGTGGTGGACACGCAATGCCGCGTGATCGGGCTGGAAAACTTGCGCGTCGTCGACGCCTCGGTTTTCCCCACCGTGCCATATGGAAACATCAACGCGCCGACGATCATGCTCGCCGAGAAAGCCGCCGACCAAATTCTCGGCAAAGCCCCGCTTTCGCCAATCGAAGCCCCCGTCTGGATCGACGAAAACTGGCAAACGAAACAGCGCCTCAATCCGCCAAAGCGAGATGTGTCGGAGGGAATTGTTGGCGCGTGACGCCGGCTGTTATGCTGGAAGCGAAAGCCCGATAGCCTCGCTCAGAGTTCTGACAGCTCCGGCGTTTGTCCCGGCGAACCGATCCAAGCTTTTCTGAAAAGGTGCCGAGCGTAGACTTCGGACCGGGCGTCGCCTTGCGCCTTGTGAGCCTCTGCCAGGCCATAAAGCGCGTATGCATTGTTCGGCGATTTGATCAGTGTTCTGTAGAATTCGCGTTCGGCCCGGTCGGCCTGACCATCCATCAGGAGATACGCACCAAGGGTCTGACGGGTTGGATAATACCACCAGGTCGGCTCCATATAGGACAGCTGTTCCTGCATGTCGGCTGCGGCATCAAGCGCGGCGATCGCGCCCGTCATGTCACCATCGGCGGCGAGCATGCGCCCTTCCAACGTCAACTCTGCGACCTTGATGACGCCGGGCAATGGAACGCCGAATGCCTCGTAGTCTTTCAGCCCATCTGCATCATTCAGCGCGATGAGCGCGTCCAGCTCGTTTGCGGCACGGTCTATGTCGCCGCGCGCAGCGAACACCGATCCCCGCGCATAGCGCCACACGGCTCGGGAGAATAGGTGGGCACCAGAGGGTTCAGGCCGACTGAGCACAGCGTCTTCATCGCCGAATTGCAGCGCAGTAAAGATGGGTGAGACGGCGATATGTTCCCCGAAAGGTGCGGGTGTTTCGGGATCAAGCGACACCATCTTGTCGAGCTTGTCAGACATGAGCCGGGCCGTTGCGCCATCGCCGCCAAGTTGGGCGTTCGCCACCACGAAATGCACGTTGTGGGGATAGTACACCGCCGCGTAGTTGCCCGCATTTTCGCTGCCGGCGATGTAGCGCTCATCATCCGCGATCGCGTCGATGTTTGCTTCGTGGGATTTGCGCCAATGCCCCAGCTTCAAATAGATGTG
>JBCAXQ010000255.1:0-4235 GCA_038534015.1 Pseudomonadota bacterium
TCACCCGGCAATCCATCTTCAGACGCTGCGTCAAGTCTCAACAGCAAAAACTGGAGTGCTTCGCCTTCGGCTCACAACGATGTTGGAAGAGGTGATACCCAGCGAGGCGCCCATTCAATAAGGCGGCTTGTCCCGACCCGTCGGGCTGCTCGTGAATATCTCGGTCCCGGTCTCCGTGATCGCGAGCGAGTGCTCGAACTGCGCGCTTAGCGACTTGTCGCGCGTCACCGCCGTCCAGCCGTCACCGAGCACTTTGGCCCAAGGCTTGCCGAGATTGATCATCGGTTCGATGGTGAAGAACATGCCGGGCTTCAACTCCGGCCCCGTGCCAGCTTTCGCCGCGTGGACCACTTCTGGTGCGTCATGGAACAACCGCCCGAGACCGTGGCCGCAGAATTCGCGCACCACGCCATAGCGGAACTGTCGGGCATGCGCCTCAATCGCCGCGCCGATATCGCCCAGCCGCGCGCCGGGCTTTGCTGCTTCGATGCCTAGCATCAAGCATTCGTAGGTCACATCGACCAGCCGCCTGGCCTTAATCGAAGGTTCACCTGCAAAAAACATTCGCGATGTGTCACCGTGCCAGCCATCGAGCAGGCAGGTCACATCGACATTCACGATGTCGCCGTCCTTCAACGTCTTTTCACTCGGAATGCCGTGGCAGATCACATGGTTGATCGAGATACAGCTTGAATGGGCATAGCCGCGATAGCCGAGCGTCGCGGGCACTGCCCCGCCGTCCAGCATCATTTCGCGTACACGATCATCGATACTCTGTGTCGTGACGCCGGGCTGAACCCAATCGGCAACCTCATCAAGAATGCGCGCGGACAATTGCCCGGCCTTGCGCATCCCTTCAAAGCCTTCTTCGGTGTGCAGCTTGATCGAACCGTCGCGGTAAACGGTCTGATCGCCTTCTATGAGTTGGTAGTCATGCATCCCGGCAATGTAGCCGCTGGATGCACAAATTGCGAGATGCTCAATCTTTTAGGGGGGCTAGTCTTGGCCTTTCACCGAGAAGAACTCTTTGTATTGCGGCTGTACGGCGTCGATCACATCCTGCGTCACCGGTACCGTTACCTCATATGCCCCTTCGGCATAGGAACCAGCAACATAAGGCGCGGCCTGCAATCCGATCCGGTCGAATGTTTCGCCATTGGACGATCCAATCAGCAGGTTGAGCTGGTCAAGCGTCGGACAGCCGCCAAAAATGCTGCTGTCGCCCGCTTCGCCAAGCCGCTTTTCCTTCTCGGCCCTCAACCCATCGCACCACGGCTTGCGGATGGCCTTCGCGACAGCATCTGGAGACGTGAACAGCGCAAGCGGATTCAGCGCTGCGGATTCTTCGCGGTCCCAAATCAATGCATCGAAGTCTGAATTGCCATGCGCTCCGCCTGTGTAGGTGTAGCGCGACGAGGAAAGCGACAGAAAGCGCGGCAAATCGGCCACCACCTGCCATTCCGCGCCGTAACCTCGATTTCTGCAGGCAACGCAATCCGAACCGGCGAACTCTTCCAGAGCTTCCTGCCATTCGCTTTTCTGCTCAGCCAGCGCAGCGTCCCGACGCTGTTCCAGCAATTTGGCGAGCTCTGGAATTGCGCTCGCTTGCCTGGGCCAGGAATAGTTGAAATCGCGAGTCGCTTCATCGCTCGTCGCTTCGTCCTTGAACTCAACCGGCTCCGCATCCACCGCGACGCGGGATTCAAGCTCGGCAGAGGCTGCGGGCGTTGTTTCAGCCTCCACGCCAACAGCGTCGCTCACTTCTTCAGGCGAAGAACATGAAGCGAATATGGTAAGCGCCGAACTTGCCAATACGCCAGTGACCAGACCCATTTTCATCAAAGACCCTCGCATTCTTCGCGTGACAACAGAATTGTCGCGATTACTTAGCGATTATGACTGATACGACCGATCTGATCCAGCCCGATCGTGGGCAAAGCGCCATTCCAATCCATCTCGTCGCCAAGGAAAGCCTGGAAAGCTGGGTGAAATCCCTGACTTCCGGACAACGGGCCGCCTTGGCTGCACAAAAATTCGAAGGCGCGGCGGGACAGGTGGGGATCGTACCCGATGGCGACGATTGGTTTGCGGTTGGCGGAGTTGCCAGTCCGGATTCGCTGCGCAGCTATTGTCTAGCGAGCCTTGCTGAAAAGCTGCCCGAGGGAACCTACCGCCTGGTCGATCGCGACGCTGGTGCTGCCATGTTCGGTTGGCTGACGGCGCACTACCAGTTCACCAGATATCGCGAGGTTGAGAACGCGACCGGACCGCGCGTGTTGCTGACAAAGGAACTGAAGCAACTTGAAGCGATCCGTGCGGAAGCCGATGCGGAAATGCTGGTGCGCGATCTGGTCAACACACCTGCCGAAGACATGGGTCCCGCCGCTCTCGAGGCCCAGATTGAAAAGCTGGCCAAAGCCTACAAGGCTGATCTCAAAGTGACCAAAGGCGATGCGCTGGAGCAAGAATATCCGATGGTGCACGCGGTTGGACGAGCGGCTGCGCGCCATCACGCACCGCGGCTGCTGCATCTCGAATGGGGAAAGACCAGCGATCCAGTGCTCGCAATTGTCGGCAAAGGCGTGACGTTCGATTCCGGCGGTCTTGACATGAAATCGGCGGTCGGCATGCGGCTGATGAAGAAGGACATGGGCGGCGCGGCACATGCAATCGCGCTTGCGGGCCTGATTATGGATGCAGGGCTCCCGGTGCGGCTCCACTTGCTCGTTCCGGCGGTCGAAAACGCGGTGTCTGGCCCGGCTTTCCGCCCTGGGGACGTTCTTTCCACTCGCAAGGGCCATACTGTCGAGATCCACAATACCGACGCCGAAGGCCGCTTGATCCTGGGTGATGCGCTCTCCCGGGCAAGCGAAGAAAACCCCGATCTGATGATTGACTTTGCCACGCTTACTGGCGCGGCGCGCATTGCACTTGGCCCGGATTATCCGGCCTTGATGGCGAGGCAAGACGAAACCGCAGCGGAGTTGATCGCGGCGGGAAAAGCCAATGACGACGAACCATGGCGGCTACCGCTTCCCGATGCGTACTTCGAATATCTCAAATCCGATATTGCGGATTTCACCAATGCGCAGGGCAACCCCTATGCCGGGGCGAGCGTCGCCGGCCTGTTCCTTGACAAGTTTGTTGGCCAAGGGATCGACTGGGTCCATTTTGACACGTTTGCGTGGCGCCCCTTCGCCAAGCCGGGCCGTACCAAAGGCGGAACCGCCTATGGCCTGCGCGCAACATGGCATGCGCTAAAGGCCCGATATGGCCAGTGATTGTGCGGGGCCCTGTGGTTAATTCATGTTCGAGGCTAACTTGCTCGCAACATTTTTGACATATAAGCGCGCGGGCAATCGGTGCGAAAGCACCACGAAACGGGGCAAGAGGATTTAGGCCGGGGATGAGCAGCGCCGAAAAGTATGCTGTTCCTGACGGGGCACTGGGCCTGATTGGTCCGGTCGAAAAGCCGCGTCCTGGCACCCTCCCTTTGCGCGGCGACCTGGCGCATATGGCACTCGCAGGTATTCACCTGGCGGCGCATTACGTCATTCCGGAAATCCGGGCAGTTGGCGCGGAGGGAGCGGATGTTTTTGAGAACACGCGCGATGACTCACCAGTGGTCACAACCTTTCCCGCAGGTACCGAAGTCGAGATCCTGGACGTGGCCGGTGAATGGATCTGGGGCTGCCTCGGCCCGAAAGGACCGAGCGGCTACATGAAGGCGGATTGCCTCGCCGACTGAAGCGGCTAAAGCGGCCAGCCATGGTACACCGCATTTTCATCGATGGCGCTGCCGGGACAACCGGCCTGGAAATTCGCGACCGGCTGAAGGGACGCGAGGAATTCGAGCTTCTGGTGCTCGACGACACTCAACGCAAGGATGAAGCCGCGCGCAAAGACGCACTGCACGAAGCCGACATTGCTATCCTGTGCCTGCCCGATGATGCCGCGCGCGACGCGGTGAAGCTGGCGGAGGGGTCAGACACGCGGATTATCGATGCCTCGAGCGCGCATCGCGTGGAAGAAGGCTGGACCTATGGCTTTCCGGAGCTGATCGGACACGACAGGATTGCCGAGGCGCAGTTCGTGTCCAATCCGGGGTGCTATCCGACCGGTTTTCTGGCGCTGGTTGCGCCACTGGTAAAATCCGGCCTGCTGCCAGCCGACTGGCCCTACACTGTGAATGCCGTGAGCGGATACTCGGGGGGCGGGAAGGCCTTGATCGAGCG